>JBASRN010000254.1:0-20617 GCA_049273855.1 Blastocatellia bacterium | reverse complement strand
GAGACTGGAACGGAGATGGAGTCGACACTGTAGGACTGTATAACCCCGTCCATGGAGCTTTCTTCCTGAGAAATTCCAATACCGGAGGTATAGCCGACATCATGTTTACCTATGGCGGGGGTGGCACGGGGTTCACTCCAATCGTCGGCGACTGGAATGGCGATGGAGTAGACACTATGGGCCTGTATGACCCCGCACATGGGGCTTTCTTCCTGAGAGATTCCAATACCGGGGGTATAGCCGACATCATGTTTACCTATGGCGGGGGCGGCACGGGGTTCACTCCAATCGTCGGCGACTGGGATGGCTTATGATGTGATGAGTCTTCATTTGCCCCCGCCCATTGCACTTCCGGGTAGTTCACGTTCGTCCTCCATCGAGACCTCTACCTTAGCCCGCTCGGCGGACCTTGCATTTGCGACGCAGACCAAGACACAGCCCGCGCTAACGACAACCCGCCCGCCGAGTTCTCCTTGACTTGATCTATGTGGCGATATTAACACAACGAGTCTGTAAGAAGAGGCGCGTCTTAAAGGGGAAGCGCCTTGAAGGATTCGAGTAGTGTGGCATAACCGACACCAGCTTCACTTATGGCCCCGCAGGCAAATTGGAAAGGTGTTGAGGCTAAGAATCACCCTCGCGTGCTAACATCTGTTTGAATGGGTAAGGTCCTGCTCTACACAAGCATATTCGGAGCATACGACGAATTAAGGGAGGTTCCCGCTCAGACTATCGACCATGAAACAAGATGCTACACCGACCAGGACTTCGAATCGGCTACATGGCAGGTTGCAAAAATGAGCTTGAAATTTGATGGCGATACGATGCTTACTTCAAGATACTACAAAATTGCCCCTGTCATATCAGATTACGAGTTTTGTGTTTATGTCGACGGGTCTTTTCAGATCAGCAACCCCGGGTTCCTGGAGTTCATGCTGGGCAGATTATCCGGTCACAACATTGTTTTGTTTAAACATCCGTGGAGGGATTGTGCCTATGATGAAGCCGACGTATGTGCGACCATAGCAAAGTACAACCACCAAGACATAACAGCGCAAAAAAACAGGTATGGAAAAGAGGGCATGCCAAAACACTATGGTCTATGGGCGTGCGGATGCTTCGCTTATAGAAACGATCGACACTCAATGCAATTTAGGAATGCCTGGTGGCGGGAATTGAAAAGGACGTCAACTATGGATCAGATATCGCTGCCTTACATAGTGAGAAAAAAAAGTTTTGAGAAACATGTCAACACGATTGACCGGGATATTTATAACAATGAATATCTCACGTACGTCGGACACAAGACAGAATATGTGTCAACACAAGGACGCAGCACCAAGCGTCCGAGGGCGCTTCTTCGGTGGTTTCGTGTACTGAACAAACCGTAGGACTGACTATTTACCGATCAGCATTCGGGTATAGCCCGGAACCGGAGCGTAATGATTGACGACTCTAGCATTACGGTACTTCATCCGCGAAAGATACATCTTAATCTGCCACACGCTCACCGGCTGAAGCGTCTGTAGAATGTCGTTGTACCGCCTTCGCTTTTCCGCCGAGAATACTGAAAACCTTGAGGCGCAGTATCGCAAACCTAAGGACCGCAAAGGGCGGGGCAAATACTCGAGAGATGGAAGCCCGGTATGTAGTTCCACGCGGTGGTAACGATTTGGAAACTCCAAAAACAGACACCCCTGGGGGGCAAGCACGCGCATGTGTTCATTCAAGTAGTGGTACGGCGACGGCGTGTGCTCGATGATATGACCTGATACAACGGCAGTAAATGAGTCGCTCGCAAAAGGGAGATTCCAACCGTCATACAAAACAACGTGAAACCCATTCTGACCTATCAAACGCGCGTTCGTGATTTCGACGTAATCCTGGACCACCTCGGTGCCAACGATTTCTTGAAATCCGTATTCCCGTGCAATGATCATTTCCGAGCCCGCGGCGCAGCCGGAAACGAGCAACCGGCGGCGCGTATTCGCCGGCATCCGAGGCGCGAAGTAGTTGAATCGGTCGGCTACCCCGCTTTCAAGAGAGAACAGCTCATGAACGTTTTTGTCGACCGGCTCTTGCCCGACGCGAGTCAGGTAGTCGCTCAGTCTGGCCCGGCATGCCGCTTCATTTTCAGCATCGGCTAGGAACTCTGGATAGTGCTCTTGCTCTTCAACGGTGCTTAGCACTCTCAATCCTCATTGGTGGGGAGGCGCAACCTTGCGAAGAAGCGAATAACGATCACGGCCCATTACGAGCTTGCCTGACCTTCCACCACAATATTCTGGTGCCGGCGTCCCTCAAACATCATGCTCAAGATATCGTAGACCGAACGCTGTTGCCTCGACGCCTTCATTTTTCTCGCTCCTCGGCAGCGCATTGTCTTGACGACTGCGGACCTCGAATATCGCGTTCAGGATATTGAAGGCTGCCCTCTCGCGAAAAAACTGACAGATATCAAATACGGCTTGCCGTTGGAGTCGTGTTCGAAGTTCTTCGTCGCTGACCAGGCGCTCCAGGGCTGCAAGGCACGCTTCTCGAGAGCTCGTATCTACAATGATTCCATTCTCCTCGTGCTTGACGAAACTCGACGCGCCGCCGCTAAGCGGAACTATGACTGCGGCGCCACAGCACATCGCTTCCATTGCGGTCAGTCCCATTGTTTGCCACGTAGAGAAGTCGACAAAGATATCTATTTCATTTAGAAGGGAGGCAGTTTGCGGACGAGTCAAGACACCCGCATTGGTCCACGAGAAATCATCCGGAACCGGGAGGCTGCGCAGATAGTTTCGGTGGCACCCGAAAAGGACTATTTCTATCGCCTCTCCGTGAGCGCGATAAAGTTCCCTCAAAACCTCCATCGTCAACTCAGGCGCCCGATAGGGAGAATTTGCGCGAATCATGGCACCCACGCGCAACGGCCTCCGCGGCCAATCGGGGTCGTTTCTCCTGCGTGGACGATACAGGTCGATATTCACGCTCGGTCCTACTACGGTGCAATCCACGCCTGTCTTTTCCTTCACCGTGGCGCGATTCCATTCAGTCTTGGTGACCCGCACGAGATCGGGAAACCGAGTATACGAATCCCACGCTATCTCGAACTCTGTCGATCCGTGATAGAATAAGTAGGGCTCAAAACTCTGAACGTAATAACCTCTGACTGGGAGATGATTGCTTGAAGCGGGAGGCGTAAGCCAATCTACTGAGGCGTACCACGTAGCGATGACCGCATCATAGTTCGGCAACAATTCCGAGATCTCACTCTCTTCGTTTACAAAGATGAGCGGAAGAGTATTATCTGGGTAGTCGTTGTTGAATCCTTTTCGATTGCACCCCAGATTAAGTATGGTCACATCAACACCCATCTTCCGCATTGCTTCGGCTTCATCTAGAACGACGTTGCCGCCCCCGCCAACCCCTGGGATTGGCAAAAGAAACAAGACCCGCTTACCGCGCCATAAAGCCTTCCCCTCTTCGATGAATCGGTCGCGCAGAGTCATAACCTGGCTACGAGCCCTTATGCCTTCAAGCACTCGGTCGTACCGGCAAGCTGCCACACCTTCATCTATCACCCGCTGTCCGTGTTTTCCTGCCAGTGCTTTGCCTGCATACGCGCACAGCTCCTTTCTACGATCATGTGAATAGCTGCGAGATTGAGCGTGATAAACATAGGCATCTTCAGCCACAGCGAGCTGCCAGCCCGCGTCGAGCGCACGCAACGCGTAGTCGTTCTCTTCGCCGTAACCCTTTCCAAATAGTTGCTCATCGAAGTACCCGATTTGCTCGAGCACCTGTCGTTTGATGGCTAAGCAAAAGCCGTTTAGAAAGGGGATGCGTGGATACAGGCGAGCAGAGCACTCGGCCACAAGTCTGCCCATACCAGGTATGGTTGAGCCTTCGGGCAGTTTGTTTTCGGCAAACTCGCCATTCGTGATTATCTCCGGGATAGACTGCCAGGTACCCGCATTCGAAAGCGGTCCGACCAATCCGATTCTGGGATCAGATTCACCACAGGCGATCATTCGATCTAACCAATCCGCAGTGACCACCGTATCGCTGTTGAGCAGAACTACATAGTCTCCGTGAGACCGGCGCAGCCCTTGATTCGCCGCGAAGGTATAACCTCTGGCTGCCTCATTCCTGATTAACGTTGCGTGATGGGAATCTGCAAAGTTCACCAGGTATTCACAAGTTTCCTCGTTACTGCCATCGTCAATCACGATCAACGAGTAAGGCATACCGGTGAAGCCAAGCACCGATTCCAGGCATCGCTTAACATCCTCCACGGCATTATGAACACAAACGATCACATCCGCACTGGCGCTATGCGCCTCCAGTGGAGGAGGGGGCGCAACCTCCTCAACCACAGTTTCAGCCTGATATGGCATGGGAGCGTGACCTTGTCCCGACGCATTTTGGGCCTTCGGGATCTGTGCCCTCTCGGCCGACTTCGGCATCAGTCCGAGCAGCCCGTGGATCGGAAGCAGGTAGGGATACTTGATCCGGCCATAGAGTCGATACAAGGGCAGAAGGTATGGGTACTTTATCCGGCGGCCGTAGATGCTCAACAGCCGCCAGCCCAGCGTGCTGGTAATCCTCGTAAGCTGGGATTTGTTTTCAGCGGCCTGCGCAGACAGAACTTTGAGACTTTGCTCCTGTTCTGCGAGCCGTGAAGTGAGATTCCGGATGATCTGTTCCTGCTCTGCCTTTTGAGATGTCAGCGCTCCTATCGTTTGGTGCCCTTCGGTTAGGCGTGCACTCAGTTCATTTGCTTCTTGTTGCTTTTCATCTACCTCTGCCGACAGGGCCCCAACTGCTTTCTCTCGCTCAGCCAGCTGAGCTAGAAGATTTCTGATCCCCTGCTCTTTCTCTCCCGCCTCGGATTCCAGTTTTTCTAGTGCCTGATCTCTCCGCGCCAGTTGCGCCGATAAAGCCTGCCTCGCCTGCTCACCTTCCGCAGCTATCTTCGTGTGCTGCTCCAGCTTCCCTTCAAGAGAGTTCAACATTGCTTGTTGCTTTGAGAGAGAATCGGCGTGCTCGACGAGGGCGCGGGCTTTGTTCTCATTCTCGAACTTTAGTTCGAGCCGGTTTCCAAGCTGAAAAAAGAAATCTCGAATAGTAACCGCCTCATTGTCTGAGGCATCCAGCAACTCTTGGAACTCAGTTGACGTTACTTCGCCGACGGCCAAAACGCCCAGTCCGTGCCCGTGTATAAACTCAAAATGCTGATAGCGTGTTTTGATCTCATCCCAAAACTTTCTCACACCGAAGTCGCGCTCCCGCACATTGGTGTCGTGAAAGAGAATCACTCCGTCGCGGCTCATCTTTGGCAGCCACGTAGAGAAATCTCGCTTAACTGCTTCGTAAGCGTGATAGGCGTCTATGTGAAGCAGGCTGATGGTGCCGTCGGCGAAATGAAATAACGCCTCGTCAAACGTACTCTGTATTAGACAGGAGAAACTTCCGTACAGAAGGTCATGATGGGCGCGCAGGTCGGCCAAGACTTCCGGTCCGTAGAGACCGGCATGCGGATCTCCCCGCCAGGTATCGATCGCATAGCAGCGGGCATCGACATTCAATTGTTTTACAGCCTGACAAAAAGCGCAGTAAGACTCACCATGGTGCGTTCCGAGTTCTACGATCATCTTGGGCCTAAGGATGTCAACCAGGAACATCGCAAATGGAACATGCTCGTGCCACGCTGATGGAACGTGACGCTCAGGAATCGCAAAACAAATCGGATGATTGAAAGGGTTGAGCAAAGTACTTTCCCTTGTTGCTGATTCTAGAGACTTAATTAACTGGGATATCGGACCTTGCCAAAATACCTACAGCTCTTTCTCGTGGCATCATATGTTACGTTATTGAATCTCGGCGGGTATGAGTTTGGACCACTTCTGCTTCATACCGTAACAAGATAACTGCGAATCCGGTTAATCGACGCTCCATCACTTCCATCTCCCAACAACTGGTTTCGCGTCAGTAGCGCCAAACGTAAAAGTCATATCGGCGATGCCATTCGAAGGGGAGTTCTTGAGAAACCAACTGCTCTTACTGGGATCGAACAGGCCGACGCCGTCTCGTGTTCCTCCCTCCCAGTCACCAGCGATAGGCAAAAAGGCTTGTCCGGCCGGACCGAAAGAGAACGTAATATCGGCAACGCCATCTGAATTGGAGTTCTTGAGAAACCAATTGCTGGTTGCCGGGTCATACACCCCAACGCTATCGTTCCCGTCCCCATCCCAGTCCCCCGCAATTGGAAGGAGGTTCTGGCCGGATGGACCGTAGGAGAAGGTTAGATCAGCAGAACCGGCCGAGTTAGAGTTTCTCAAAAGCCAAGTTCCAGTAGAAGGATCGTACAATCCCACTGTATCTTTGCCATCCCCATCCCAGTCTCCAACTATGGGCCAGAAGTTCTGGCCAGCGAGACCGAACGAGAACATGGTATCGGCAATGCCATCTGAGTTGGAGTTCTTGAGAAACCAACCGCCATTCACCCGGTCGTATAGTCCCACGCTATCCTTGCCATCCCCGTCCCAGTCACCTGCGATCGGCAGCAGGCTCTGACCAGTTCCGCCGTAGGAGAAAACTATGTCCGCACCGCCCGCCGAATTGCTACGGCGGAGATAGAATTTGCCCTCGTTTGGCTCATATTCTGCAACCGTGTCGCTGGTCTTGCCATTCGTCTTCTCATTCAACAGGAAGATTAGCAGCGCCAGAGTAATAATGACTGGCAAGAGCCAGTACTTTTTATTCTCTTTAATCAGTTGCCAGAACCGCACCATACCTTGTGGTCTCGACACTTAAGAAAAGACCTCCCTTAGCACATCTCTTCATTGCCGTCGATCATTGCAAGGACCGGACTGCTGGAATCTAGCCAATGTACCGAGTCAGAAGTTAGATCTGGAGATGAAAAGAACAACGAAAACTCAGGTGAATATATACTAGATGGAAGCGAACTAACAAGACCGTATTACCACGGGCCGAGGTCACAACTTGAATATTTGACTGGTATGCACCCTGGTGTTAATGTTCCGTCCTGAGTAAACCGATGGGCGTATCAAATCTAACCGGAACCTCTCTAAAGGTCCTGAAGGTAGGAGCAATAAACCTGTTCGTTCTGGTAGTATTAGTTGAGATCGCTTCTGTTGGTGTCTACCGGATTAATACCGGAGAATTTTTCTATAGCCGAACCGAGGTTCGAGCCAATGCGACTAGGGCTCAATTTGATACTAACTTTCAGCAGGTTGGCAACGACATATCAATCAATTACCAACTACATCCTTATTTTGGATACGTCTATCGGCAAGGTTACGTCCTGGGTTCTTGTCCAACAAACAACTTTGGATTCGTGTCTCCTTACGATTTCCCGTTCAAGAGAACGAGCGAAGATCAATTCCTCGTTGGCATTTTTGGCGGATCGGTGGCGACTCTTTTCAGCCTTCATGAACTTGATAACCACGTTCTAGTCAACGCGCTCCAGCGCACGTCTGTTCTTCATAATAAAGAAATAGTCATCCTGAATTTCGCTACTGCGGCCTATAAGCAACCGCAACAACTGCTGGTGCTGAACTATCTTCTTTCGATCGGCCAAGAGCTTGATATGGTTATCAATATAGACGGTTTCAATGATGTAGTTCTTTCATATTGGGCCAACAAGTTTAGTGTGGAGATGTCTATGCCACCGGTCGCTGTGGAATTGCCATTGATTGATCTGGCTAATAAAGATCTCTCACCGGAAGAACTCACGCTGACACTAGAACTCCTCCAGAGCAAGGGCCAACTGAAAAATGCGCTGGCCCAACTGGATAACTGTAGATTCGCTACCTGCTATACTTTTAGGTGGGTGCTAGCAAAGTATTTCTTCAAGAGATATCAAAAGGGACTAGAAGCCTATGGTCAATTGGAGAGGAACGGATCAAGTAAGGACTCTTTAGTTCAACTGAATAGAGTCGAGAAGCCTCTTGATGATTCAGAAGCTTATGAGCAGATCGCGAATCTATGGGCTAATGCATCACTCGCGATGAAGGAGCTATTGTCCGCGAAGAGGATTCTGTACTTTCACTTCATCCAACCTAATCAATACTACATGACCGGCCGACAGTTCAGTGACGAAGAAAGAAGGATTGCTTTCGATGATCGCCTCGCTAATCGTGAGGCTATCACCAAAGGTTATCCGAAACTGCTTTCCAAGGTCCGAAGCTTACAGGAATCCGGCGTTAATGTGTTCAGCGCCGTAAATATCTTCGACGAAGTTAAGGATATTGTGTATCAAGATAGTTGTTGCCACTACAACAATTTTGGAAATGAAATATTCGCAAACTTTGTCGCCGGTAGCATAACAGTCCCTTTGCGTAATAGCTCGGTTTAATGGCAAGAGAATTGGGAAAACTCGAATGGGGAGATTTGATCTGAAGAGAAGCCCGCTAAAGCTATTGAGACTGGCAACGATAAACCTTCTGGTTCTCTTCGTGTTACTTGAGACAACGTCTGCGGTCTTCTACTACCTCAAAACAGGAGAGTTCTTTTATTCCAGAAAGGAGGGTCACGCGAATTCTTCCAGAGCATCATTTGAGACCAGCTTTCAGCAGGCGGCAAATGACATGTCGATCATCTACCAGTTCCATCCTTACTTTGGGTTCGTGTACAGGCAAGGCTATGTTCAAGGACCTTATTTGAACTCTCCAAACAGCTCGTCGTATCCAGCGAATAATTTTGGATTTCTCTCGCTCGATAGTTTCCCCTTTAAGAAAACCAAAAAGAACCAATTCATCATCGGGGTCTTCGGCGGGTCGGTGGCGACTATCTTCAGCTTTTGTGAGCGTGAAAATCACTTCTTGGCCAACGCGCTCAAGCGAATTCCCGCTTTTCAGAATAAGGAAATAATCGTTCTGAACTTTGCTGCTGGGGGCTATAAGCAACCACAACAACTACTGGTGCTGAACTATTTCCTGTCCATTGGGCAGGAACTGGATATGGTCATCAACATCGATGGAGTGAATGAAACCGAGTATTGGAACAACCGGTTCGGTGTAGACGTTTCTATGCCAATAGTCCATGTGGCTTTGCCGCTGGTTGATCTCGCGAATAAGGACTTGTCATCAGAAGAACTCACACTATCACTGGAGATCCTGCAGATTAAAGGTAAGTTGCGAGACGCACCAGCTCGCCTGGACAATCGGATGCTCGCCACGAGCTATGCTTTGAGTTGGATACAGATAAGGTACTTACAATCTCAATATCGCAAGAAGGCAGAAGCCTTTGCGCTAGTGAAGAGGAATGGACAAGGGAAGGATTCGCTGATCCACTTGAATAGAATCGAGAAACCGCTTGATGATTCTGAAGCTTATGAGCAGATGACCAATGTCTGGGCTAATTCATCGCTGGCGATGAAGGAGCTGTTGTCAGCGAGGAACGTTCTGTATTTTCACTTCATTCAGCCGAATCAGTACTATCCGACCGGCCGACAATTCAGTGAAGAGGAGAAGAAGATTGCTATAGAACAGGGCAACCCGCTTCAGGAGAGCATCGCCAACGCCTACCCGAAACTGCTTTCCCGGCTCGTCAGTTTACAGGCATTGGGGGTTCACGCTTTCAGCGCTGTGGACGCCTTCGATGACGTCAAGGATGCGGTGTATGCCGATAATACGTGCCACTACAACAAGCTCGGGAATGAAGCGCTCGGGAACTACATCGCCCGTAGGATAATAGGCGTGCTGCAGTAGCTAATCCAAATCAAACTCCTGCCGCCAATCGGTGTGCTCCTCGCATTTCGGCTGGTGCTCTTTTTCAAGAACGAAGTTCTCCAGGACCAGAGCGTCCATCTCTGTTCGCATAAAACAACGATAGCTGTCTTCAGGCGTGCAGACTATCGGCTCGCCTCGCACGTTGAAGCTGGTGTTCACTATGACCGGGCAGCCGGTCTTTTTGCGAAATGCTTCGATGATCTCCCAGTATAGTGGGCTGGTCTCCCGCCGCACCGTCTGTATTCGCGCTGAGTAATCAACGTGAGTGACCGCAGGGATCTCTGAGCGAACAACATTCAGCCTATCGATTCCCCACAACACCTCTTCTTCTGGCGCGATACTTCGTCTGCGGCAGCTTACAACATCAGCCACGAGGAGCATATAGGGACTATCGGCATCAAGCTCGAACCAATCCGCGACGTGCTCGCGGAGCACGCTTGGCGCAAAAGGCCGGAAGCTCTCGCGGTGTTTGATCTTCAAGTTCATAACCGATTGCATCCTCGGAGAGCGAGCGTCGCCAATAATGCTACGCGAGCCAAGCGCGCGCGGCCCGAACTCCATTCGTCCTTGATGAAGCCCGATGACTTTTTCAGCGGCGAGCATTCCCGCGACTAGTTCGGGCAATTCTTTTCTGATGAGTTTCCTGTAAGGCAGATCCCGGCTTTTGAGAAAAGTCTCGATTTCTTCCTCACCGTGGCTGGGGCCGAGATAAGAGCCCTTCATTCCGTCGGCATAAGGCGGAATGCCGCTCTTGCTGAGACGCGGAGGGCGCCACGTGTCCAAGCGCTCCGGACTAACACGCGGATTTCCGAGATAACGATGCCAAATCGCAAGAGCGATTCCAACCGCACCGCCGGCATCCCCGGCTGCTGGCTGAATCCAGATGTCTTCAAAAGGGCCTTCGCGAAGGATTCGGCCGTTGCCTACGCAATTCAAAGCAACTCCTCCCGCCATGCAAAGCCGCTTCATCCCCGTTTCTTGATGAGCATAGCGAGCCATCTTCAACATGACTTCCTCGGTGATGGCTTGAATGCTCCGCGCTAAATCCATGTGCCTTTGCGTCAGCTTAGACTCAGACTTGCGTGGCGGCTCGCCGAAAAGTCTTGAGAACGCCTCATTGGTCATTCGCAGTCCTTGCGCGTAGCCGAAGTATTCGTGATTCATCCGGAGACTTCCGTCTTCGCAAATCTCAACGAGCTTTTCTTTGATGAGCCGTGTGTACTTCGGCTCTCCATAGGGCGCGAGGCCCATGACTTTGTATTCGCCGCTGTTGACTTTGAATCCGGTGTAGTAAGTAAAGGCGCTGTAGAGAAGGCCAAGGCTATCCGGGAAACGAAGTTCTTTGAGAAGAGTGATTTCATTGCTGCGCCCGATACCGATCGAGCTGGTTGCCCACTCGCCTACTCCGTCCATGGTCAAGATGGCGGCGTCCTCGAACGGCGAAGGATAGAAGGCGCTGGCGGCGTGGCTCTCGTGGTGATCGCCGAACATAAGCGACCACCTTAATTTCTTCGCGAGCTTCTTCGCCGCCCGACCGTCTTCGGCCCCGGCCGCTTTTGCAAGCTCCTGGCGGATTACATCGGGCATCCAGAGTTTTTCCTTCATCCAGAGCGGCATCGCTTTAATGAAAGATGGAAAGCCGGCTGGCGCGTAATCGAGGTAGGTTTCGAGCAGACGCTCGAATTTCAGCAGCGGCTTGTCATAGAACCCCACGTAGTCGAGCTGGCTCGTGGCGACTCCGGCCTCTTTCAAACAGTAGGCGGCGGCGTGCCGAGGAAAGCGATGATCATGCTTGATGCGTGTGAAGCGCTCCTCTTGTGCTGCTGCTATGATCTCGCCGTCTAGAACGAGGCACGCTGCTGAATCGTGGTAGAAAGCTGAGATGCCAAGGATGCTGGTCACGACTCAAAACAGCGAATAGATAAACGGCGCAAGAGCGGAACTCTGCGTCGCAACTAACAGTGCGCCGGTCAGCGCCAGGACCAGAATCAGTGGCAGCAGCCAGTACTTCTTGTTACGGCGAATCATTTGCCAAAACTGCAAGAGGACCAATGCCTTTGACATGAGCTAAAGTCTCCTAATACATCTTTTCGTAGTGACGGTGGTCGGTTTGGCGTGCCAGATAAGGCTTCCAGTACGACTCCTGTGGGGCCGCGCGACGATTGAGCGGATCTGCTCCGAGCATCCTTCGGAACAGACCGATTGGCATCACTACGATGACAAAAACAAGGCCCAATATCACGCGGGTCATGACAAATGAAAGCGCTTCTGCCAGGGCCATCCATAGGCGATTGGGTATGACCAGCGCTTTCGGGAAGACAATGGCAAACAGGACGAGTGCGCCGCCAAGCGACGCCAGACCGGAAGCTACAATCTGAAACTTTCCCCTGAAAAGCCACCAGCCCCCCAGCGCAATGGCTACGCCGCCAACAGTAAGGCCAAAGTTGCGTTCAACTCGATATGATACTGTTTTGGGAATCGCAGTTATTAGCCCACCTCCAGGTTGACAACTGTCTTGTCTGTTTTACCGCCGCGCGGACTTGTCTTCCGCAAGCAGCGCTACTCGATATAAGCGATATTTGGAGATCAAGAAACCAGAAACCCGATTCAATATACTCAATCGAATGGGAATAAACAAGACCTGAAACCTCCGCTTTTGGAGGTAGAACCTCGACTCGTTGCCCAGTATGTGGAAAACAGCTACGATGAGAATCCTGTAAACCCTCGATTTCTTGCGGTCTGGTTCTATCTCCCCTTGGGATCGCGAATTCGAGTAACCAGGAGTGGATGGGCCAATAATCGTGGCGATTGAATTGTCCATCGTGATTATCAACTGGAATGGTGGCACACTGCTGCGACGGTGCATTGAGAGCATCGTCCAATCACCTCCGAGCGTCTCATATGAGATTATCCTCGTAGACAATTCGTCAACGGACGATAGTCTGAATTGGTTGCGTTCAGACGTGGCAAAGACGAAACCGGGCGGCGTGAAGATACGTCTCATCGAGAATCTCGAAAACGTCGGGTTTAGCAAGGCCAACAATCAAGCCTTTACTTATAGCGAAGCGCCCATGTTGCTCCTGCTTAACAATGATACGGAAGTGAGACCGGGTGCCATTGACTCGCTGGTCGCCACCCTGGAATCTGAAGGACGTATCGGCGCCTGCGGACCTCGGCTCATCAACCCTGACGGATCTCTGCAGGTGAGCGCATGGCGGAATCCCCCTACAGCATGGGAAACGTTGATTTCGGGTTTGCGACTTTACCGACTGATACCGCGTTCCATTCGCGGCGAACTACTGCTCGGAAGGCACTGGGATCATGCGAGGCGGCGGAGAGTTGGCATGCTTTCTGCAGCCGCTCTTCTCATTAGGCGGCAAGTGATCGACGATGTGGGCGGTTTCGATGAACGCTTTCATATGTACGCCGAGGATGATGAGTTTTGCCTTCGGGTCGTGCGGGCACGGTGGTGGCTGGTCTTTGAGCCGGACGCCGTAGTTATGCACCGGGGGGGTGGTGGAGCCCTGACACGGTGGAGCAGTCTGGAGAGACGCCTCAGGGTCATAGATGAAGGGCTACGTTTCCAAAGGTATTCGTTGTCGCTGGTTCATTTTATTTCCAATCTTCTGGCCAACGCATTTGTGCTGTTGCTGGCAGCGGGATGGAGAAGACTAAGAGGCGACTCGATGACTGAAACAAGAATGAAGTTCGAACTGTATATGAAGCATCTCAGACAGGTGCTCTGGGATAGGTGAAGGCCAGCTTGAGGTGCGGTTCGCCGCCATCAGTTGATGTACTTGACGATTGACATCTAAGGCGGGTAGAAACGTTGTCTATCGCAATAACTGCTCTTGAGCGAGCGCGCGAGAAGAACCGTCCAAAGCAGTTTGGGGGCCAGCCGGATGCACATTACTCTTTTGCCTCTCGTTCTGATAGCGATCTGGGGTGCGACCTCGATATCAGTTCGCGACGACACGGAGGCGAGAGTTCACAGCAGCCAACCCGGTGCTGTAGAACAGAGCAGCGATCTGGAATTCAACGCGACCGTCGCTCGACCGGCGTACCTCAAGCATCGTCCGCAGGTGCTGTTCGATCAGGCTCATAATAACTCCGACACTTCCAGCGGACGTTACAGACCGTTTGCAGAGCTCATAACCAGTGACGGTTATAGGGTAGTGCCCAATAACGTTGTATTCTCCAAAAGGGCGTTGAAGGGTTATGAGGTCCTGGTTGTGGTGAATGCATCAGGTCCAAACGGGCAGAGAGACCGTTCGCCGTTTACTGACGAGGAATGCGACGCCGTCCGGGACTGGGTCAGAGCGGGAGGCGCGTTGCTGTTGATAACCGATCACGCTCCCTATAGCAACGCCGTTACTGCTCTTCTCAAACGGTTCGGAGTGGAAGTCACCAACGGTTATACAATTGACGGGTCGCACCAGAGTCAGGGATCTGACGATCAGACTGAGCTCCTGTTCACCAGGGATGGCGGCCTTGCGGAGCATCAGATAACCAACGGCCGCGATTCGACCGAGCGAATCAATCGAGTAGTAGCGTTCACCGGCACTTCGCTGAAAGGGCCCGGCGGGAGCGTCGCCTTTCTGAAGTTGGCTGATACCGCAAAGGACGTGTTGCCGCCGCCGGCCGCGAAGTCGAAGTCCCCTGATGAACCGGCCCCTGACCATACGACTGTCTCAGCGGCCGGGCGTGCTCAGGGGCTGGCATTGGAGTTGGGAAACGGACGGGTGGTTGTATTAAGTGAAGCCGCTATGCTGACCGCACAAGTAGCCCCGCGGGGATTTCGCTTCGGCATGAACGCCCCCGGAAATGACAACCGTCAGTTGGCGCTCAACATCATGCATTGGCTGTCCGGGTTGCTATGATCTGGGGGATAATGGAACTCCCGACGTTGGTAGCGCGTTACTAAACGACTGGTAGATCCAAGGTGCCATGCGAGGAGACTCGTTTGTGAAAATACTGGCGTTGTCCGTAGCAAGCCTGGTTGTGACTGTCGCCGGAGCGCGATCAGTGGGGGCGATGTATTATTACGATCAACAGGGCACGGCAGCGGGAATACAGGAGGTCAGCTTTACTTTGACTCGAGTCCCCGAGAATCCGAGCCTGTATAGCCTCGTGCTGTCTGATTCCGACGAGCACGTTGTTTCCGGGTCGTTCTCGGTGCCTCAGCTACAGATACTAAGAGCCATGATGGTTGAAGCTGAAAAGTTCGCCATCACGTCAGAGGCAGTCGGTGCGAAAGAACCTATAACCACTCGTTTTTCTGACAAGCAGGAGCAGGCATTTGTGGTTGATGTCCAGAAGAGCACTAACCTGAGTATGCTCTTTCTCACGATCAAGACCGAGACGGGGCGTATGACATGGGCTGCGGGAAGAGTGGTCCGGAGTACGAGACGCAACGAAGGGTTCTTCTTCGATCTACTCTCTCGCCTCGAGGCAGATTTACCAAAACTACCGGGCCAGTCCAAGTGAGACAGCGCCCGGGGCCTTCCTTATTACCTTAGCCCGCTGCAATGTTAAAGGCGCCCTCTGCGCGGGTATGAGCCGAGCACGAGAGCGCCTGAAGACTATGGAATCCTACTATCGAGTCGCTTACTGCTGGACAGTCTGAGCGTTCACCGCTCCCTCCACGCCATTCCCGAAAACGCGGTTGTTGAAGAACCCCCGCACACTCCCACCCGCATTGATTCCCGTGGCGTTGTTAAAGATGGTCGTGTTCGAGAGCCGGAATGCGGAGCCGGCAGCCGAGTTTACCCCTGTACCGTTATGAGCAATGTAGGTGTTCTCCACGTTCACAGTTGCACCGTTAGCCGCTTGAAGCCCATTGGTGGGGTTGTTGAATATCGAAGAATTACGCACATTGGCAAAGGCGCCTGCGTTCGCGACGATGCCGTTGCTTGTCATCCCTTCGATACGAACATTGTCAATGTTCGCGACCAAAAAGCCACCCGCCCCGACCGTCATGGTGATGCCGTCAGCACACCTGGTTATGTTGGTATCCTTAACGTAGAGGTTGCCCCCGGCGGCAGGCAGGCTAGCATCGATGCCCTGGCCGGTGAAACCGATGATAGTAACGTTTTCTACTGACAGTTGTTTTCCGGCGAGGAACCTGATCCCATCGAGCCCGTTTCCGGCGCCGTTGAGTGAAATACTACGTATTATCACCTTATCGTTGGTCCCCGCATTGATGATAATGCCATTGACGAGGGACGCGAGAATTCCAGCAAGCGTTCCGTCGCCGTTTATGGTGATCGACTTGGTGATCGTCACCGCTCCAAATCCGCCGGGGTCCAGCACCGAGATTTCGCCGCTTGCGGCGGTCTTGGAGATCGCGCCCGCGAAAGTCTTGCACGGCGCGGTGCGGCTGCAAGGATTGGCGTCGTCACCGACCCCGGAGACCCAGGTTCTCGTCGCTTGAGCTTGTGCAACCATTGGAATTGCCAGACTAAAGACAGCAATAGCCAGAATGTTGAGGGCGAAGGGAAACTTTCTCATGATGCATTCTCCTTTTGAGTTGAACGTAATTCCTGTTTAATGCCTGAGACTTCGAAGTCTAGAGACTCCTCAGAAAGCGGGAAAGCCCCGAGCAAGGGTCCGGCTCTCACCGCATCACCAGTCGCGGTTATCGTGTTGGAGCGCGGGACTTCCTTCCAAAAAACCACCCGCGGCCAAATGTCTGTGCGAATAACGGCATCAGTCCCAAGTAAATCCCTCGCACGGTCAATATACCTTGCCCGTGCGAGGGCTCCTCTCTTGCTCAGTAACATGCCAGGGACGTGCAGCCAAGGGTATTCCCGACCTTAGCAGCCGAGGTAATCAACGGCTGCCCTTGAGCTGGCGTAAGCGTTCCGTTGTTGATATAGCCCGTAACTTGATTAATGAAGTCAGCGAGCTTGTTGCAGGCGACGTTAGTCTTACCCTGGTTCACGGCATCCAGCGCCGCCTGAAGTTTGGACACCAATCCCTGACTCTGTTGTCCACTTAGTGGCGGTTGCAGCGCCTGGACCCGAGCGATCAGATCCTGGATCACCTCCGTCACTGTCTTCACCCTCACCGTAAAGCTGCAGGTGGCCATGTTGCCCGAGGTGTCGGTCACCTTGAAGGTGTTGGTTGTCGTGCCGATCGGGAACGTCGAACCGCTGGCCAAGCCGGCTATCTGTGTCGTTACTGGGTCAGGACAGTTGTCTGTGCCGATCGGCGCTGTGTAGGTGACCACGGCGCCGGTCGGGCAAGTGGGCTCGACCACGATGTTGGCCGGGCAGGTGATCGCCGGGTTCTGGGTGTCATTAACCGTCACGGTGAACGAGCAACTAGCGGAATTGCTTGACGCATCACTTACCGTGCAATTGACGGTTGTTGTCCCCTTCGGGAATGTTGAGCCAGAAGCTGGACTGCAGGCCGGCGTTCCAACACCCGGACAATTGTCGGTAGCGGTTGCATTCGAGTATGTCACCACCGCCGCGCATTGATTCGGATCCGTGCTCTGTACAACGTTGGCCGGGCAAGTGATCGCCGGTGGCGTGTTGTCTACCACTGTGACTGTAGCTTGACAGGTAGCACTGTTCCCGCTGGGGTCTGTCACCGTCAGCGTCACTGTATTCGGCCCCTTGTTTGCGCACGTGAATGCGTTGGGCGTCACGGTCCGCGAAGCAATAGCGCAGTTATCGCTGCTGCCATTGTCTACATCGGCCGCGGCGATCGAAGCATTTCCGGTCGCATCAAGCGCCACTGTGATGTTTTTGCACACTGCTATCGGCGGAATGGGTTCGGTAACCGTGAAGGTGGTCGAGCAAGTTACACCGTTAAGACTGGCATCCCTGACTGTCACAATAATCGTTGTCGTGCCAGTGCCAACGATCGTTCCAGGCAATGGATTCTGCGTCACGGTCAATAGGCCTGCCGGCGTGCAGTCATCCGAAGCTTCCACCCCGCTCGTTACGTTTGGCACGACAGCCTGACACCCGTCTGCCGAGGCGAATGTAGCGTCCGCACAGGAAATGATCACCGGTGGTGTTGTATCAGTCCCAGTAATCGTTATGGTAAATGAGCACTGCGTTCCAACGTCCGTGGTGCAGATAACGGTCGTGGTACCGACAGGGAAGAAGGAGCCGGATGGAGGATTGCAAGTCGGGATAGGCGGAAAAGGTGGTTCGTTAGGATCACCACCGCAACTGCCTGTCGTGGTAGGAGTTGGATAAGTCACTACCTTTCCACAACTTGAATCGCTCGCTTGAGTGATGCTGGCCGGACAAGTGATCACACAGGGAGTGCCGCCTGTAACCGTCACAGTGAAGCTACAAGTAGTATCATTGCCCGCCGGGTCTGTCGCCGTACAATCGACGATAGTAGTACCTACCCCGAAGGTAGAGCCCGAAGGCGGACTACAGACCACAGGGTCAAGTGAACAAGTCCCACTCTTTGTCGGCAGGGCGTAGGTGACCGTAGCACAAGGGGTGGTACTGGGGGGAGGGTTGGGGTTGGGGCAAGTCGTGTTCGCACTTTGGGTAATATTAGCCGGGCACGTGATTGTGCAAGTAGACGAACCATTTACGGTCACGGCGAAGCTGCACGTAGCAAGCACAGTACTCGACTGGTCCGTCGCGCTACAATTAACTTGCGTGGTCCCCACAGGGAAAGAGGAGCCTGAATTCGGATTACATACGATTGTCACACTCGGGCAAGAGCCGATTGTAGTCGGCGTAGAGAAGGTGACTATGGCCGACCCCGAGCCGGGAGCGCTTTCATTGACAGTCTTGTCATCCGGACACTCGATCCCGCACGTTGACACGTTGATCGTGACCGAAAAGCTGCAAGAGACGGTGATGTTCGCCGCGTCGGTTCCATCGCAAGTCACGGGTGTTGTGCCCAGAACAAATGAGGACCCCGACGGCGGGTTGCAAACCACGGACACGCAATTACCGGTCGTCGTCGGCGCCGGATAATTTACCCTTGCCGCACCTGAACCCGGTGAGCTTTCAGTCGTCGTAACATCAGAAGGGCAAACGATAGTAGGCTGGACGGGGTCTCGCGTTTCATTGACTGTTATCGTGAAGCTGCAGGTAGTTGTGCCGGTCGAGCAAATTACGCTACTCGTGCCGACGGGGAAATCCGAACCCGAGGGCGGGTTGCAAGCAACGGAAGGAATCTGACCGGAGTCCGGGTCTGCGCAGCCGCCAGACGGAGTTGGAGTTGCGTAGGTGACGCTCTTGACGCACGGATTGGGGTCACTCGGATTATTATCTACGACGATATTCCCTGGACAGACGATTGTGCAGGCGGGCGCGGGCGCTCCGGCCTCCACGGTGGTTTGAGCGGTCGCAATGTTGTCGTCCTGGAACAGCTCGTTTGTCGAACTCGAAACGGTAGCCGTGTTGGAAATGAGCGTACCGACAGGCGTCCCGGGATTTACATTGAAGACAAATGTGAAGGTAGCACTCTCGTTCGGAGCGAGGCTCGGTATCGTGCAGGTTGTTGAGCCCGTCTCGCCAACATCCGGACTCCCGCAGACTGCGCTAGGGCCGGAGGTCTGCGCTTCAGAAGCGAACGTTGTATTGTTCGGGCCTGATTCGGTAAGCACTACGCTCGCGGCGGCATCGGGTCCCCGGTTTATTATCTCAATGTTGTAAGAGATCCCGCCGCTCGCAATGGCCCTAAGCGGGCCGAACTTACGAATCACGAGATCGGCGCTCAACACATTTTCCGGACTAACAAGAAAAGTCGCCCCGGAATACCCGGTGCCCGCGTTATCAATGCTTACGACCTTCCACGTTCCGTATTGGGCAAACGGTCCAGTCGTCAGAAGCGTGTACGTGTCAGACCCCGCTCCGGTGAACGGGTCGCTCACGTCCGCGACTTCGCCATCGGGGGCGATCCATATGATTCGCCGGGTGCCGCCCGCGCCAGTCACTTGTGCGCAAGCCGTTTGTCCCAGGTCCCATACAAACTTCGGTGCTGAGCAATCAGCGGTAAACGTACTGATGTTCTCAGCGAATGCTGTCACGAGGCCGGCACGCGGACCTGCGCCATTCAACGAAGCGGCGAAGCCCAGCGCGAGCATGGCGATCAGCAGAAAGGCTGCTCTCTCCCGAAGAGGTTTGATCAATGCAGGTGATTTTTTGGAGGTGCTACGTTTTGCTTGTGAATCGGCGTTCCTTCGACATGGAAAGAGATTCCCGGGGGCATTGCGTCCGCTCATATCGCTCCCTCCTGCTGTATGTTACGAGATTGGGCTTTCCGAAACCGTCGATGCGAAGCTTCGCATCCGAAACGACCCTCGAAACCACTAGACGGAATCGAGGTCCGACCTAATGCAAAAGATTCCGAGTTCGAAATCAGGTCCTTCTCGCAAGCGGGGCAGAAGGCGCAGAGCCGTTGTCGATACTCGCTGCCCGATGAGAGGACAGAACCAGTCGATTGCCCTTGACTGCCCAGGTTGCTCTAGTAAACTAAAAAACGACAAAAAGAATAAGCGCGGAACTAAGAGCCAAAAGTGAACGGGCTGATTAATACCACCGACGGTCTGACGAAGTCAATAGGGAATAAGCCGACATAGGGAATAAGCCGAGGAAGGTCCGAAGAAGAATCGTGGCCCCTTTCGATCGGTCGCTGGTCTTGAGTGTGGTCAGCGAGGCGGTGGATGCAAGGACCAAAAACACCGAAGGGGATGACGCAGCCCCCGTTGCCTCATCCCCTTCAGCTTTTGTTTTACTTCGTCTGTCGCTTCTCTCAGTCTTGCGATGGACGGCAGAGCCCCCGTTCCCCCGGCCACCGCGTGACCTTTAAAGCTACGCAGCTCCATTTGGCAATGCTCGTGCCAGTGGCTCTGCCCCGCGCGGGTAGCCGTAACTCTTTTAATT
>JBASRN010000032.1:0-11180 GCA_049273855.1 Blastocatellia bacterium | reverse complement strand
AACCGAGCCCCCCTTCCGGGCGAACCAGCTTGCCCTGAAGCTCTTCGACCTGCTTCTGATAGTCCGCGATTGTCTTCGTCAGCTCCTCGGGCGCCCCGGGCATCCGGTCCTTCACAGTCTTGTTGATGTGCTCGAGCTGTTCCTTTACGCTGTCCACCGCGCGGATACCGTCAGTCAGAGCCGATTGCATGTCGCGAAGCTTTAACGACTGATCCAGTTGCGTCTGCAGATCTGCGGTTGACACGGAGATCGACGGATCCAGCTTCACGTCAACCTTTTTATCGAGAGTCTTATCGCCAACCATGAGCCGTAGTGTGTAAGTCCCGGGCAACACGCGCGGCCCGACCGGCCCAGCGGAGAAGGCAAGCTCCTCATCGGTTGGAGGCTTCCGCGTTCGCGGTCCCTCATAACGCAAGTCCCAACTGGCGCGATTCAATCCCGGTTCTTTGGGGACATTCTTAAGCTCGCGAATTACTTTGCCGGTCGAGTCGAGAACCTGAAGCTTGACCTCAGTCTTCTCATCAGGCTTGTCTTTCAGATAATAGGTCACCAGCGCTCCGTAAGGCGGGTTCGGACCGGTAAACTGTTTGTCGCCGGTGCCGTACTTGTGAAACCGCGAAGTGAATCGCAGCGCCGGCCTCACGTCGAATAAATAGGCGGCGCTCGATGCGATGTTCGAGTTCATCTGCTGGATTGGAGTCGCGTCGTCAAATATCCAGATGCTGCGCCCGTGTGTCGCAAGAATCAGATCGTTGTCGCGAGGGTGGACCTTTATGTCGTGCACGGCGACGTTCGGAAGGTTCTTCATTCCAAGCGAGGCCCATGTCTTGCCGTCGTCGTATGAGACGAACAAGCCAAGCTCGGTTCCCGCGTAAATCAGACTCGAGTTCCGCGGGTCCTCTCGAACGACGTGGACGTAACCCTTCTGCGGCAAGTTGCCCGTAACATCCGACCATGTCTTCCCGGCATCGGTTGTCTTGTAAACGTACGGCCGGAAGTCGTCAAACATGTGCCGGTCAAAACTCGCGTAAGCGACCGCGGCATTCGTCCGGGACGGCTCGACGTGTGAAACCGGCGAATTGGCCGGAATTTTCGGAACGTTGCGAGTCAGGTTCGACCAGTTCTTTCCGCCGTCGGTGGTCATCTGAACATTCCCGTCATCGGTGCCGGCCCAGATAACGCCCGGCTTCAACGGCGACTCGGCCAGGCTGATGATCGTGCAGTGATACTCGGCGGTCGAGTTCTCGACGGCGATGGGGCCTCCCGCATCCTTGAGCTTCGCGGGATCGTTGGTCGTAAGGTCGGTGCTGATTTGCTGCCAGGTCTTGCCGAAGTCTGTCGACTTGAAGACAACATTGCCCGCGAGATAGACGGTGTTCTTGTCGTGCGGCGATGGAAGCAGAGGCGAGTTCCAGTTGAAGCGGTACTTCTGGTTTTCGGCGGCGCCCCCGGAGTCAACCGCGTAAGGTTTAACCTGCTGCTGCTCGCGGGTTACCAGGTGAGACCGAACGACTTCGCCGCCTTGCGACTCCGACAGATACAGGTTTGGATCGTCGGGATGGTTCAGCGCCCAAAAGCCGTCGCCGAAGCTGAACATGGTCCAGTCATCGTTCATGATGCCGCCCGGCTCGCGGTTGCGGCTCGGGCCGGTCCAGGTCCCGTTGTCCTGCAAGCCTCCCATTACCCAGTAGAACGGCTCGCGGTTGTCGGCGTGGATCTGATAGTACTGCCCAATCGGCATGTTGTGGACCGATTCCCATTTCTCGCCGCGATCGTACGAGACCGAGATGCCGCCGTCCTGGCCGACCCAGATTCGATTCGGGTTCTTGGGATCGACCCAGAAGGCGTGATAGTCGATGTGCACGCGGCCGGTGATCGAGCGAAACGTCTTGCCGCCGTCGATCGATACGAACAACGTCGAGGCGACCGCGTAAACTCGATTCTCGTCCAACGGATCCACCCGCACGGTCGTGTAGTAAAAGCCTCGCGAGACGATGCGCGGCTCTTTGCAAACCAGCTTGAAGGTTTCACCGCGATCGTCCGATCGATAGAGCATTCCTTCCTTCGTCTCCGCTATCACGTAGACGACGTTCGAATTGCTGGGCGCGACCTGCACGCCGATTCGGCCCATCAGCTTTGGAAGGGTGTTGGTGAGCTGCTTCCATGTGCGGCCGCCGTCGATCGATCTGAACACGCCGCCTTTCTCGTCGCCGCTGGTGAAAGTCCAGGGCTTGCGCTCGAACTTCCACATCCCGGCGTAGAGAATGTTCGGATTGTTTGGATCGATATCGAGATCCGAAGCTCCGTGTTCGCGATCGATATAGAGAGTCTTCTGCCAGGTCTTGCCGCCGTCCGTGGTCATAAAGACGCCGCGTTCTTCGTTGGGCGCAAATGCGTGACCGACTGCCGCTACGTAAACTATGTCCGGGTTCGACGGGTGAATCACGATGCGAGAGATGCGCTCGGTGTCTTTGAGCCCCATGTGTGTCCAGCTTTTGCCGCCGTCGTTGGAGCGGTAGACTCCATCGCCAAACGAGACGCTGTTGCGAGTGTTGGACTCGCCTGTACCGACCCAGACAACATCAGGGCTGCCCGCCTGGACGGCGATGTCTCCGACCGAGATGGTTCCTTGCTTTTCGAAGATCGGCGTCCAGGTTGTGCCCGCGTTTGTCGTTTTCCACACGCCTCCCGACGCGGTGCCGACGTAGACGATGTTCGGGTTGCCCGCCACGCCTTCCACGTCGGCGGTCCGGCCGCCCATATTGCAAGGCCCGATGCTTCTCCACTCCATCCGTTCGAATTGCCTCGGGTCGAAGGGCGAGTCGGCGGGCGTGGACTTCGTGGTGAAGGCCGAAGCGGCGTAGACCGGAGAAACAACAAGAGCAACAAGAACACAGCAAAGCGCGCGCAGCGATCGAGAACGCATCGTTCACCTCCGAGGGGTTTTTGAGCTGCAAACGAAAGTCGAAGGATAGAACAAGGCGGGCGAGTCGTCCACTCAAACCCATTACGGATAAGAATGGGCTTCAGGAGACGTAAGGGCGGCCCGCGTAGTATTCATTCGTTCTGGCGAGAATACTAGAAGACGAGGGAGACAACGAATAAATTCGTTACTACGCGGGTGTCCCGCAAGTGCTCCCGATCGTTTGGGCGAAGCACGCGCTGTGTCAGGCTGTGTTCTGGTCAACTTTTGGTTGTTCGATCGCCGCTGTATGGCGTGCTACGACCTGCCAGCTCCCCTGTCGTTTAAGCCAAACATTGCTCATTTGGAACTCGCGATCGACCTGACCTTCGGCGGAGCGCGCTCTGGCTTTCACGCGGTAACTGGTCACCGCCGTATCGCCGAAGACCCGCACGTTGATGTCTTTCTTGTCAAGCCTCTCGATCGTTACCTCAGTGGCCCGCTGCACTTCAGACATTACCGCCGACTTGTCGACGACTATGCCGATCGGCGCAGTGACCATTATTTCATCTGCAAAGAAGGCGTCCAGGGCCGCGGAGTCGACGCGCATCTCGGCCTGTCTCAGTTGCTCCTCCAGGTTGAGTATCTCTTGTACTGTGGTTTCGCTCATGTCCTTACTCCTTTTGGTCTTCTTCTTACTCATGAAGGCGTAAACCGTGCCGGAAAACTTGAAGCCGACCTAAGACTTCTTGGTCGAGTGGTATAATCCGGCGGTCGAGAAGACAGTGAATGGACCCCGCTGAACAAGTCACGCAACTGTTGGTCGCCTGGAGCGACGGGGATGCGTCTGCGCTCGACAGGTTGATCCCGCTTGTCAACGAAGAACTGCGGCGACTCGCTCACCGTTACATAAGCGGAGAGCGAGTCGGTCATACGCTGCAAACCACGGCGCTGGTCAACGAGGCTTATCTTCGACTGGTTGACTCCAGTCGCGTGCAGTGGCATAACCGCGCACACTTCTTCGCGATCTCGGCGCAGTTGATGCGACGTGTTTTGGTGGACTACGCGCGCTCGCGGCGCTCCCAAAAGCGCTGGGGAGAGATGACGCGGATATCGCTCGAAGGAGCGGCGCCGATTGCTCACGAGCGTGAGCCGGACCTCGTTGCGCTGGACGACGCGCTTTCAGCGCTGGCTGCGGTCGACCATCGTAAGAGCCGTGTCGTCGAGCTTCGCTTCTTCGGCGGACTGAGCGTAGAAGAGACGGCCGAGGTCCTCGAGGTTTCACAAGACACCGTGATGAGAGATTGGCGGCTGGCAAAATCGTGGCTACTGAGAGAGCTGAGCGAGAAGCGATGAATCCGGAACGGTGGCAGCAAATCGAAAGCGTCTATCACTCGGCGCTTCAGCGAGAACCTTCCCAGCGCTGTGCATTTCTGAATGAAGCATGTTCAGGAGACGCGACGCTGCGCCGCGAAGTCGAATCGCTGCTCAGCTACGATGAGCCGGCGAAGAGCTTCATCGAAGAGCCTGCGATCGGGGTTGCGGCAAGGCAGATGGCTGAAGACCTCGCAATTGAGCTCGTTGGCCAGCAGATTGGTTCGTACCGAATCCTCGGGCGGCTCGGGACGGGCGGGATGGGTGAGGTTTATCTTGCCGACGACCCAACACTCGACCGAAGGGTCGCGATAAAGCTGCTGTCTGTGAAATCACAGACCGATGACCAGGCCAGGGCGCGGCTCATCCGGGAGGCGCAGGCAGCGGCGAAGCTCGATCACCCGAACGTCTGTGCCATACACGAGGTCGGCCAGTATCAGGGTCAGAGCTTTATCGTGATGCAATACATCGAAGGCGAAACACTCGCAGCCGAGATCAAAGCCCGTCCTCTGAAACTGACCGAGTCGCTGGATAAAGCGATTCAGATTGCCGCTGCTCTTTCGGAGGCTCACTCTCACGGCATCGTCCACCGCGACATCAAGCCGCAAAACATAATGATCACACGTCGCGGCCAGATTAAGGTTTTGGACTTTGGGCTGGCCAAACTGGAGCTTAGCGAAATGAGCGCGCAGTCGGAAGCGCAAGTACAGACTTTGCTCACGCAACCTGGAACGGTTCCAGGAACGGTCCCCTACATGTCGCCTGAACAGCTTCGCGATGAAACTCTTGATGCGCGCACCGACATTTTCAGCTCCGGAGTGGTGCTCTATGAGATGTTGACCGGCCACCGGCCGTTCTCGGCTAACAGCCCGGCGGAGAACATCACCGCAATACTGGAGCACGAGCCGCCGCCGCTCACCCGCTTCGCAGAGGTCCCTGCCGAGCTTCAGCGCGTGGTCAGCAAGTGCCTCGAAAAGGATCGTGAACTTCGCTACCAGTCGGCGCGAGATCTGGCAAGCGATCTAGCCGGTGTCTTGCGGAGCCTCGACTCAGATGATGCTGCAACGAGAAGCGTAGTCGGCGGTCCTCGCTCCAACCTGGGTCAGCGGACGCGAACGGTGCGCTGGCTACTCGCAGCGGCGGCGGTGATGATTATTGTGATATCTGGCGGGGTGTTGCTCAATCGGACCCCGGCCGGTCCCGTTGATTCTCTCGCGGTGTTGCCGTTCGCGACCGATGGTACCGATCCGAGAGTCGAGTATCTCGGCGTAGGAATCCCTGAACGCATTATCAGCAAACTTGCCGAGTTGCAGGGTCTGAAGGTAATAGCCAGCGCCTCGAGCTTCAAATACAAGAGCGGCGGTGTTGATACGCAAGCGGTGGGACGCAAGCTTGGGGTTCGTTCAGTGCTCAGTGGACGAGTGGCGCTGCGCGGCGACAACCTGTCGATAAGCGCGGAGCTGGTGGACGTAACCGACAACCGGATTTTGTGGGGCGGGCAGTATGCTGTGCGAGAGTCGGATCTGCTTGGGCTCGAGGAGAGAATCTCGCAGACGCTCTCGGAGAAGCTGCGACTGAAACTTACAGGTTCGGAGAAAGAGCGACTAGCACGCCGCAGTACCGATAATCCCGAAGCATACCAGCTCTATTTGAAGGGCCGCGCCTACTTGAGCAAGTGGACGCCGGACAGCATTCAGAAGGCCGCCGACCATTTCCAGCAGGCGATCCAAAAGGACCCGAACTATGCGCTCGCTTACGCCGGGCTGGCCGACAGCTATATCGGCAACAGCGCGGAAGCTAGGAGCGCCGCGATTGAAGCGCTCAGATTGGATGACTCGCTGGGTGAGGCTCACGCATCGCTGGGCTGGATAGAATGGCTCTTCGACTGGGATTGGAAAGGCGCTGAAGCCGAGTACAGACGAGGAATCGAACTAAACCCCAACTCTCCCTTTGCGCATTACCGATACGCTCTGCTGCTGGGAGCAAGCGGCAGACACGACGAAGCGATTCGGGAAGCCCGGCGTGCGCAGGAGATCGATCCGGTGTCGCCGGACATAAGTGTGGGTCCAGCCCAGGTCTTCGCGCTTGCGCACAAGTACCAGGAAGCCGAGCAAGAGCTTATGAAGACGCTCGACTTGGATCCGGGGTACCCACCGGCTCACGCGGTGCTGGCTATGGTGTATGAAGCAACCGGCAGGTATAAGGAGGGGATAGAAGAGTACCAGAAGATAATCGAGCTGAGCGGGAACAACCCGCTAATCCGGGTCAACCTCAGGGCGGGAATGGGAAGGGTTCACGCAAGCTGGGGCAACAGGGCTGAGGCGCTGAAGATACTGGAAGAAAGCTCTGGACGGCCGGAGGTCGTGCCGTACGCGATTGCTCAGATCCACGCGGCTCTTGGAGACCGGCAACACGCGCTAGACTGGCTGGACAAGGCTTACCAGGCGCACCAGGTTGAGATGTTAAACCTGAAACAAGAACCGACCTTTGAGAGCCTTCATCGGGAACCGCGCTTTGTTGAGCTTTTGCGGAAAGTCGGACTTGAGCCCTGAGGTACTAATCATTTCAATGTTACCGATTCAGCGCCTCCGTAATAGATCCCATTGAACAGAAACTTAAACGTCCCGTGTGGTTGCGCGCGGAAGGTGATCTCAGGCCCGAACAGAAACAGCTTGCCCTTTCCAACCCTGGCTTCCGCTACGGCTACGCCATCGTGAAGATATTTCTGACCCCAGGCCCAGCCGCTTCTGAGCGCACGGTCGCTGTCGAACCACGCGACCGGTCTCACTCCTTTTATCGATGCTTCAGGCTTCAGCCGGAACACCGGGCTGTTGTCGAAGAACACGTCGAGTTTTTCGCTCAGCCCGTAAGCAAGCGGGTTTGTGTTATCCACACGCACCTGCAGAACCGATCCCGGAATGTAGTACTTCTCTCGCGGCAACGCCCGTTCGGTACCGTCCGGCTGCTTTTCCATCAACGCGTTTGCGATTGGCAATCCTGCGTTGTATGCCAAACTCGTCGAGCTGCCGATGGTGAGAATCGTACCGCCCGCTTCGAGCAACTGCTTCAACTGCGGAACCGTCTTAGCAACTGTCACATTCCCAAGCCGGTCACGAAGCTCTGCAGGGATGCTCTGCGGATCGGGCATTGCGGCGAAGCCGCCGCCTCTTCCACCTGGAACTCCGCCGTCGCGAGCCGGAATGCCTCCGTCTACGAAGATCAGCACGTCGAACTTGCTCGCCAGATCTCCGGAATCGAGCGCCTGCGGATAGACTACGGTGAACCCGAACTCATATTGCTCCAGCAGCCAGCGAACCCAGCCCGACGGCATCGAACCGCCGTAGCGATCCCACAATCCAATTCGCATCGGGCGCAGCCTGTGTGCCTCGCCAAGCGGCTTTGAAGCGATGCCGTCGAAGTTCAGCCCGACTTCAGCCGCGAGCTTCTGCAGCTTTTGAAGAGTCGAGGCTTTTGCAGGAATGAAAATCGTTCCGGGCGCGTAGGACTTCTCGTTCGCGCTCAGCGGTTGCTTCAGCCAGTAGACCTCCTCGCCGCTTGAAAGAAGACGATTGACGGCGATGATCGAATCGTTGACCTGATGACTGAGCAGAAATCCGGCTGCATTCGCAACCGTCTTGACTCTCCCGGGCGCCGGCTTCGCAAGACCGTTGATCTTCTCAAGCGGGCCCTCGAACCCGTCAAGAATCCTGTCAAACGCGACGCCCATCTGATAGGCGAGCGTGTAGCCGGCGCTGTCGTAAGGCGGATTTGGCGGGCCACCGGGATACGGAATGTCGTCCGGGTGATCTTGCGGCTCGAACATATCGAGAACATGGGGACGGAAGGCCTGCGCGGTCTTGACGACGTACGAACCTGCCGGATAGCTCTTGCCCGCCACTTGAAAGGCGCTTGTCGCGCGATGGATAGTGATGCCGTTTTTGATCAAAGCGTTGACGAACTTTGTCGCGGTCAGGAAGTCGGCTTGATCGGACGGGATGATGTAGCCGCGAGGATCACGATTTTCGGGTTTGCGAAGCAGGTCGAAGTACTTGACGGGCACGCCGCGTTGAAAGGGTTGGGGCGCGTCGGCGCTCGCGTCAGTCGCGTCACCGGCGCGCCGAGTTCCGGCGGGCCCGGCGTCTTGCTCTTTGCCCTTCGCGACCGCCGCGTTCACATCGGCGATCACCTTCGGATGAATCGTCCAGCTGTCCCGGCTTCCGCGCTCAATCGAGTTTTTTCCCATCCGATAGATGTTGAACAGAAAATCTTCTCGATGCTTTGAAGCAACATCCAGTACCGCGCGATTCGCGCTGATCGAGTAGTCGACGGACTGCCGGAAATGCCATGTCTGCGGCGCGATTGGATATGCCTGATCGCCCCTTGGCAGAAGGCGGTTCGGCAGGAACGGGATCTCCATCGGCGTCGGACTGCCGATCGATTCGGTGAGCAACCCGATCATATTGTGAAAGCCGGTGGTCGTGCGAAGCCCCCCATTCCACCACGTTGAATAAGGCGCGCCCGAACGCATCGTCGCTCCCGGCTTGCCCTCGACCGCAAAGCGGTTGTGCATGGCGGCCCCGACCAGGTCGATGCCCAGCGGCACTAGTGGATCGTGATAGTAGTTGAACGGATCGCGGAAGGGCGGAGCGAACAGAACGGTGCCGGCCGGTCCGGTCTGATGGTGATTGTAAACGATATGTGGGAACCACTCGTGGTAGAAGACGCGGTTGATCGCCTCGGTCTCCGGCTGACTCGACATATAGAAGTCCCGATTGTTGTCGTGACCGATGTACTTCTGATACAGGCGCGGAAGCCCCGCAGTCGATCTTTTCAACGGATCAGGCTCGCGCATGTACCAGTTCGAAACCAGATCAAGCCCGTCGGGGTTCACACAAACGGCCAGGAGAATCACATCCCTGAGGATTCGGGTCGTCTCCGGGTCGTTCAAGCTGACCATCTGATAGACCAATTCCATGAGTTGCTGCGCGCCGAGCACTTCGGTCGCGTGGAGGCCGCCGTCGATCCAGACGACGGCCCTGCCTTCGGCGGCCAGCGCGCGCGCCTGATCATCAGTGAGCCCCTCGGCCATCGCGAGCCGCCGTGCGATTTCTTTGTAGCGATCGAGCTTCCGGTGATTCTCCGGCGCGGTGATGATAGCCATAAGCATCGTCCGGCCTTCGGCAGTCTTACCGATATCAACAAGGCTCATGCGGTCGGACTGCTGGTCGAGCTTCTTCCAGTAATCGACAAGCTGCACGTAGTTGGCGAGCTGATAGTCGTCGCCGAAGTTGAACCCGAGCTGCTCTTTCGGCGTGGTGACCTTTGTCTGTGCGGCTGTGGTCGCCGCGAATAGAATGACGGCGATCAGAATCGGTGCGAATTGCAGCCTCAGTCTGTTCATAAGCGTCACGATGAAATAACGTCTTGGAGTCTCCGTTCGCCGGGAAGCGAGGCGTCGTAGTATACCCGAATGACAGGACCGATCACTAGCAACGGGTGTCAGGCGGTTCAAAAACTGCCTTCTCGCCACCAGGACGCCAGGGCACGAAGCACACGAAAGCGTCTAAAGTTCCGCGTTCGTTGACCTGGTACGGCTTCGAGTATTCGAGTCTTTGTGGCGCAACCGGTTTTTCAGCATTCTGCCAGGATTGCGGCAAAAACGAACAGCCTTGCGAGAATCGTGCTCGGCAAATTAAGCTTATGACCTCATATGGCAATCGTTTCCTGCACGAGTTGCGGAGCTCAGATCGACGACACATCGCGGTTCTGCCGAGTCTGCGGGCGGTCGTTTGATCCGGCTGAACTGACGACTCGAAAGCTCGAACCTGGCGTGGAGTTTCATGCGCCCACCCAGCCTGTAAATCAGTCGCCGACAACGCCTGCATACGTGCCACCGGTGCAGTTTCCGGTAGTGCCCGCAACCAACGATCTGGCGCCGCGTTCGCAAAACCGCACCATCATTGTCTTACTCGCCGCGGCAGTCGGATTGCTGTTGTTCTTGGTGTTTGCCGTGTACATGGTGAAGTTCAACAGCGATAACCCGCCGACCGCGCCGCCCGCAATTTCGATCCCTCCGGTGCCAACTCCTCCTGGCGTACCCGCACCGCCGTTCCCGCCGCCCGCTGCGGGTGACGCCGTAGTTGGCGAAGAGCTGATCTACCCCGGCGCGGACGAAGTGATGACCATCAATGCCAAGGGTAAGGGCGTGCTTCAACTGAGGACGAAAGATTCTGCAAGCAAGGTAGTCGAATGGTACATCGCCCGGCTCAAGCCTACCGAGCACATAAAGCTGCCGGGTGGAGACGCGATCCTGCGGGCCGGCGACATAGCCGTCGTCATAGGCTCGGGCGACGAGGGAACCAGTATTATGATCACCCGCGGCGGCGATGATGAAGCGGCGCCCCCGCGCTAACCCCGGTTCGACCTGCCTGGTGCGTTGAAGCTCGCGCGGAATTTGTGAGAACAGGAAAACGCTTCTCATCAAGAAAAAGTAAAGTCACAGTAAATTCACGAACTCATCAATGCTAAGGCCAGCTTGCCGAATTATAGCCCGTAGTGTTCCTCGGTCGAGTTCTTTGTGAAGCGGCACAACGGTTTGAGCAAACGGTTCATCGCGACGCAGGACTAGGTGGCTTCTTGCCGCTTTTGGTAGAACTAGCATAAGAAAAACTCCGGAGATGGTTACTACAGGTGGGCCAAACGCGATAAGAATAGCAGTCGATCCGAGTCCTGCCAACCAAAAAGCGCAGAGCTGCTGATTTACACAGCCACCAGCATCGCGTCAAAACGATCTTCAGGCACGGGCAGGTGATCCTCCTCCAAGGCAGCGATGTAACCCCGAATCGCTTCTTTGATATTCGCGACAGCCTCCTTTTTGGTTACACCCTGGCTCACACATCCGGGC
>JBASRN010000010.1:0-10020 GCA_049273855.1 Blastocatellia bacterium | reverse complement strand
GTTCACCGCAAGACGCCAAGACGCAGAGGTTGCGCAGAGCTGCTAACTTCCGGCCCATGGCGATACTACGAACTCTCAGTCATCTTTCTCATCCGCAGGCGCAGCGCGTTGAGCTTGATGAAGCCTTCGGCGTCGCGCTGGTTGTAGACCGTGTCCCGTTCGAACGTCGCGAACGCTTCCGAGTAGAGCGAACACGGCGAACGCCGGCCGACCACCTGGCAGTTGCCTTTGTAGAGTTTCAAGCGCGCCGTCCCCGTCACGTTCTTTTGCGTTTCATTGATAAACACACGAATCGCCTCGAACTCCGGCGAGTACCAGAAGACGTAATAAATCATCTCGGCTATCCGCGAGTTCAACCCGTCCTTCAAGTGGGAAACTTCCCTGTCCAGCGTAAGCGACTCGACCGCGCGATGCGCGGTCTGCAGAATCGTCACGCCCGGGGTCTCGTACACCCCGCGCGATTTCATTCCAACAAAACGGTTCTCCACCAGATCGATTCGGCCGACGCCGTGCTCACCGCCTATGCGGTTCAGACGGTCAAGGAGGTTCGTGGGCGACAGCGTTTCGCCGTCCACTGCCACCGGCACGCCCGCTTCGAAGAAGATCTCGACGTACTGAGCCTTGTCGGGCGCGTCTTCTGGCGAGCGAGTGAGGATAAAAATTTCCGGCGGCGGCTCGGCCCACGGGTCTTCGAGTATCCCGCCCTCGTAGCTTATGTGCATCAGGTTTCGATCCATCGAGTACGGTTTAGCTTTGGTGGCGGTGATGGGAATGTCGAACTGTTCGGCGTACGCGATCAGGTCCGACCGGGATTTGAAGGACCACTCGCGCCAGGGCGCGATCACCTTGATGTTCGGTTCGAGCGCATAGTAGGTCAGCTCGAAGCGCACCTGGTCGTTTCCCTTCCCCGTAGCTCCGTGCGCAACGGCGTGCGCGCCCTCCTTGCGAGCGATCTCGATTTGTTTCTTCGCGATCAGCGGGCGCGCAAGCGAAGTGCCCATCAGATAAACGCCCTCATAAACCGCATTGGCCTTCAACGCGGTGAACACAAAGTCGCGCACGAACTCCTCGCGCAGGTCCTCGATGTAAAGTTTCGACGCGCCGGTGGCGAGCGCTTTATCTTCGAGCCCGCCGAGTTCTTCAGCCTGGCCCACGTCGGCCGCAAAACAGATTACCTCCGCGTTGTAGGTTTCTTTTAGCCATCTGAGGATGACCGATGTGTCCAACCCGCCCGAATAGGCGAGCACGACCTTGTCAATTCTTTCTGATCCGGCTTGCATCTATGAGTTCTCCCCGTATCACCTTATCCAAATTGCGCGGGCGGCTGTCTGGTTGGTGCGCTTGCGCGACCGTCTCGCGCGTGGCTCGGGCGCGGCGAATAACTCGACCAGTCTCTTTAACGCGACCTTTTGCGCGGCTGCGTTCTTGACCGCGATCAGGATCGTGTCGTCGCCGGCGACCGTGCCCACTACCTGGTCGATATTCGCGCGGTCGATGGTAAGCGCGGCCGGCTGGGCCAGCCCGACCTCGGTCTTGACCACGATCAGATTGTCACCCGCCGTATCGACCTCGGTTATCGGGCCCCGCCTGTCAAGCGCCGCCTGAGGCGCGGCGTAGTAGCCGTTCACCTTGGTCAACCCGAGCCTCACGATGTCGCGCGAGATGCTCGATTGAGTCGCCGCGATTCCCCGCCGCGCAAGCTCCGCCGCCAGCGCCTGCTGCGTCGCGATTCGCTTCGAGTTTACGATCTCGAGTATCCGCTGATGCTTCGTCTTGTTCATAGTCGGTGCATAAACACAATATTATGCGATGATTATGCAATCTAGCTGCATAAAGTAGCACGCTCCTTTGACTGGCGTCAAACCGGTTTTGGTTGTCCGTAGCGGGAAAGTTGCTGTACGGGCGTCCCTGGCAGGCTGCTGAAAAAGGCAGGGCGCCACCAAGACACAAAGACACGAACCGACACCAAGTCAGTGATTGCGACATGTTGCGGGCTTTGTGTTCCTTGGTGCCTTCGTGGCTTAGTGGCGATGGGTTTGTTTTTTCAGCAGCCTACCCCGGTACCGGTTTTGATATACTTCACCGGCGAACAAGGTGGCTGCTATGAAGCGATCGGTTATGCTGGCTCAGTTGAATGAGCAGGTGGAGTACCTGCGGGGATTGCTTGTGGGGCTCGAAGACTGGCAGCTCGCGAAGCCTCCCGCCCCCGGCAAGATGTCGCTCAAACAAACGGCTGTGCATCTGGCGCACACCAACCAAATGTTTGCCGAGCGCGTCGAGCAAATGCTGGAGCTTGACCAGCCTCCAATCAAGGTCATCGACGCCGCGCTCGAAGACCTCGAGTCATACAAGGCTGCGGATCTCGACAAAGCTATGGAGCAGTTTTCAGCCGGCAGAAAGCGATTGATCGAAAGGCTTGGCAAGTTGTACCCCCAGGACTGGGAGAGTCGCGCGGTCCATCCCGAGTATCAGAATTACAACGTGCAGATGGCCGTCGAGCACCTCCTGCTTCACGAAGCCCATCATCTCTACAGCATGGAGCAGTTGCGAGCAGCGCTCGATCGATGGGACCAGCGCTGACTGTTGCGAGGGTGCTGACGGCTGATTGCTGGTTTCGCGGGTGGGCGAGTTGAAGAGGTTTCCGGGCTGATATGCCGCGATGACTTTAGACGTAAGCCTGACGTCTAGAATCCCTTGTCACGAAAAACCAGCAGATAGATCCCTGCCGCGACGATAGGGAACAACAGGATCAAAGCCAGCAACAAAACCTTGCTGGTCGTATCGCGGTTCGACTTCATCACATCGTTGATGGCGAATATGTCGAGGATGATTGCGACCGCTCCCCAAAGCGTAAACATGGTTTCGAGTCTCCTTTCAATCCCTCTCGAGCTCGCCTACAGTTACGAGGTCCGTTGATTGAAAGTTCAACCGTAAGCGAACGCGCGCCCACCCGGCATCGGCCGCCTCGTTTGCCTCTCCGCTCGGACGTGATTCTTGACACTCGAATTCCGGGCAACCTACAATCACGACGACCAGTCAGCTCCCTTTCGAGTCGATGAGGCTCGGCACACTCGGCCGGGTCGGGAGTTCGTTTAAATCGTGCGAGTCCGTTTGATCATTTGTCTTCTTGTTGCAGTCACATTAGCAGCGCCGGCTGCTCACCCTTCTCGCGCGGCCGCGTCTGATCGCGTACCGCAGGAGTTGGAGGAGTTCCAGGGTTATCTTGACCCGGCGCCGTTCGGGATGGACGTCCGCTATGCGTGGACTCTTCCCGGAGGCAAGGGCGAGAACGTGAAGATCGTTGACATCGAGCTCAACTGGAACCTCAACCATAATGATCTCATCGCTGCCGCGTCCGACGCATTCATCCTGGTGAAAGGCATGGATAGCCTGCCAGATACGGTTCAGAACGACGCCAACATAAATCACGGCACAGCCGTGCTGGGAGAACTCGTCGCGGCGGACGACGGCATCGGAGTGACGGGTATTGCGCACCGCGCCAGGCTCGGATTGGTTAATCCTTTGACCAGCGGGACGAAGCCAGACGTGGCGGCCGCCATTCGCCGAGCTGGATCGAAGCTCGAACCCGGCGACGTGATGTTGATTGAACTATCGGTGGCCGGCCCGCGCTTTGATCCGTTTGCGGGACGCGGGTTGGTGCCGGTCGAATTTGAGCCTGACGTTTTCGCCGCGATCAAAGAAGCGACTTCAAATGGAGTTATCGTTGTCGAATCGGCCGGTAACGGCTTCGAAGATCTCGACCATCCGGCTTACGGGGGCGCGTTCAATCGGAACAACCGAGACTCGGGGGCAATTATAGTTGGAGCCGGCAAACCCGAAGGCGGGATCTACGGTTTGGGGCCTGACCGCGCGCGCACCGAAGAATCAAACTTCGGGTCGCGTGTTGATCTTCAGGGTTGGGGTCGCTTCGTGACAACTTGCGGCTATGGCCCCCTGCGACAGGAGCAAGGCCAGAATCACTTGTATACGATCGACTTCTCTGCAACGTCGGCGGCTACAGCAATGGTTGCCGGAGCGGCGGCGGTTCTTCAGAGCATAGTCAAGGAGCGGGGCCGCGCGCCCCTGACCGCGGACGAGATGCGGCTCTTGCTGGTCTCAACCGGCACGCGGCAATCTGGAAACATCAACGAGCGGATCGGACCTCGGCCAGACTTGCGCGCGGCGATCGAGGGTTTAGATTCGGACGGGGCGGATCCGGCTATCACCAGGGTTAAACTCAAGAACGGCGGCGCTAAGCTGGTGGTTGACGGCGCCCGATTCACCACCGGCGATTCGATAATCGAGATCGACGGCACGGCCGTTACTAAGCTGAAGTATCCTGCCGAGTTCCGATTGCCCAATGGGCAGACCACTCGACTGGTGACCAAGGGTGACATCAGCGGACTGATGCCGAAATCTGTTCAGGTCGCCATCGTCGTCTTCACGCCAAGCTCCGGAAGGCGTTCCGAGCCTTTCCTGTTCACCCCCTAACTCCTCGGCGTTTATCTCTTCTCGACCGGGGCAGCCGGGCGGAGCTTCTCTAAGCTCGCGAAGGCTTCGTTGGTGATGAAGCTGCCGAAGTTCGCTCCGAACAGTGAGATCGTAGACTCATAAGTCTTATGCCGGTACTCGTCCTCGCTAAGGATGTATCCGAGAGCGTCGTTGGTCAGACCGAGCAGGAACGTTTTCTCAAAGCCCAACAGCCGCCCTCGCTCTTTCACCTGAAGGTTCAGGATGCTGCTCAGCTCGCCCGGGATTGTAACGAAGGCAAACTTGTCGTCGAACGACACGGCGGAGACTTCGGAATCCCAGGTCGGCGGATAAGAAATGCCGGGCGGGAAGCTTGCGGGCGGAACAAACTTCAGCGCGAGAGGCGAACGAGTCAGCTTTATCGCGACCGAGTCTTGCGGCTTGATCATCAAAACGACCTTGAAGACTTCGGCAGCCAGTATCGTCCCAACGTTCTCGGCCTTCGCCCACTGGTCGTCGCCGAGAAACGGGCGAGGCGCTATGGTGCCCTGAGCGCCGTTTGCAAATATCGCCAGCACGTCTCCACCGATCATCTTCTCGACCGCGCGCCGCGCGAACCCGACGTAGTCAGCCGAAAACGTCATGTTATTCGAACCAAGCACCGTCGGATGCGCCGCGAAGTTCATCAATACGGCCATCGGGTTTCCACTCGCGGCCGAATCAACCCGAACCACGCCGACTTCGGGATCGACGGGACCGTTTGGCGGCCACGAAGACCTGAACCGCGAGATGCCTCGCGCCTCTCCTGCGCCAAAAGATATTCGCGCGACCTTGAGATTCTTGTCGGCGGCGATAACGGCTTCGGCGGTTCGCTGCTCATAAAAACTGCGCACCTTCGGGTCGAATTTGCCGGCGAGGATCATCGCCACCGGCGGCAGCATCTCCATAAAAGCGCCCCCGCCCGAATGAGTATGCGAGGACATCACGAAGATGTGATCGGCGGTGATGTGCGTGGTTTCGGAGGCGATGGCTCGGATGCGATCGACCATGCCATGGTCAAAGCCGAGGTGATCAACGGCTACCAATGCGAGCTTTACGGCGCCGTTGTCGATTACAAGCGCGCGCGCTTCGCATGGGTCGTGTACTCCGGTCGAGGGCTTCGCGGCGCGCGCGCCGTAACCGGCTAGCGGCGTGCCAATCGGAGGAGTGATATCGGTCTTGGCAACACCTGCCCTGAGGGTGCCTTGCGCGCTCGCCCCGGCGGCGACGCATACGATAACAAGAACGGCGTTTGCGATCGCTATACTGATTCTTCGTTTCATTGATTGACTCTTGATCCGGTGGTCGGTGGCTGGTGATTGTGGTTAGTGGTGGTCAGTGGACGGGTAATTGGTTCCTATTTCAAACTAACCACCAGGCAACCGACACAAAAAACAATAACCGCTGGCCACTAACTAACCACCAACCACTAACCACTGACCCTCACGCAATCGTAGTCCCGCCGTCCACAACGATCGTCTGACCCGTGATGTAACCCGACGCCGCCGAAGCCAAGAACACGACTACGCCCTTCAGCTCGCCTTCCGATCCGACTCGTCCCATCGGCACGCCCCGTTCGATCTGAGGTTGGGCCGTCTCCAGAGCTTTCTCGGTCATACGCGTGGGAAAGAAGCCCGGCGCGATCGCGTTTACTCGAATACCGCGCCGCGCCCACTTGGCCGCGAGTTCGCGGGTCATCGCGATCATTCCGCCTTTAGCCGCCACGTAACCTACGATGTGTTGCCCGTCGGGCATAGACCCTTTGATTCCCGCGATCGACGCCACGTTGATGATGTTGCCGCTCTCCCGCTTCAGCATTTCCCGGCCCGCGCGTTGCGCAAACAAAAACGCTCCGGTCAGGTCGATGTCGATCACCTGCCGCCACTTCTCGATCGGGTGGTCTTCGGCGGGCTGGCCCCAGGTGATGCCCGCGTTATTGACCAGGATGTCGATCTGCCCGAAGGCTGCGAGCGTCCTGTCCACGGCGGCTTGAACATCGGTTTCGCTCGAGACGTCGCACAGCGTTCCCTCGCACGTGAAGCCGCGTGCGCGAAACTCCTCAATGGTTGGAGTAAGCCATTCCGCGCGCCGCGCGAGCAGCATAAGCGACGCGCCGGCTTCGGCGAGTCCTTCGGCCATTTCCTTGCCAAGCCCGCGTGAGCCTCCGGTCACCAGCGCGACTTTGCCCGATAAATCGAAGACTTCTTTCAATGTCGGCACAAGTTATCTCCTTCTGACTGAGGATGAACGCGATCTGGCTTTATATCTCACCGCAGGACCGGGAAGCAATGTGGCGTGATGTTAGGTAGTTGTGCAATAGCGTGTTGAGAAGCGTCTCGCCACTAAGTCACCATGGACACGAAGGTCCACAAAGCTTTCTTTGTGCGGCTTTGTACCCTAGTGACTTCGTGGCAGGAGAGGCCGCCACAGGCATCAACACATTATTACCCCACTGCCCGATGTTGCAGCGTGTCGCTGGACTGGACTGACCCTGGCATAGGTTTGGTAGAATCGCCGCACGTGATCCAGAACGAGAGGAGCAAACCATGGCTTACACGTTTGAACAACTCAAACACAGCACGCTGGCTCAGCTTCGAGAGATCGCGGCCTCGATCGACCACGAAGCGGTTCAGGGCTACACCCAGTTGAACAAGGAACACTTGATCCCTGCGATCTGCCAGGCTCTCAACATCGATATGCATGAGCATCATCAGGTGGTGGGCTTGAACAAAGCGGAGATCAAGGCAAAGATCAAGGAACTGAAGGCGAAGCGGGACGCCGCGCTTGCGGCGCACGACCATGCTCAGTTGAAGCTGATCCGCCGGCAGATTCACCGGGTCAAGCGAACGATTCACAAGGCTACGGTTTAGGTTGTTTGTGGCCGGCCGAGGACTGGAGATTTGAGATTTTCGATTTCCAAGTTTTGCCAGGTTCCCAGGATCGACAATCTAGCAGTCGCGGCCGCCAACTTTGAGATCATTTGAGATTGGAGATTGGAGATTGGAGATTGGGGATTGGATTCGAGGTTTGAAATCTCCACTTCCCAATTTCCACTTCCCAATTTCCAATTTTCAAATTTCCACTTCCCAATTTCCAATTTCCTTTCCAATTTCCAATCTTCAATTCTCAGATTTTCAATTCCCGGACTCTTCCGTTCTTTCCCTGAGCTTCGCTTCATCCCAGAACGCGTTCATCTCGACATGATCCGAGTCGGCGGGCTTGCGGCCTTGCTCGCGCAAGCGATCTTCGATGTAACGAAATCGCCGGCGGAACTTTCTGTTTGAAGCCTTGAGCGCGCTCTCCGGATCGACGCCGAGCAGCCGGGAGACGTTCACCGCAACAAACAGAAGGTCGCCGACTTCGCCGGCAATCTCCTGGTGCGAACGTGGCTCGAGCGCAACCGCTTCTTTCAGTTCTTCCACCTCCTCGTCGAGTTTCTCGAGCACCGACGCCAGATCGGGCCAGTCGAAGTCTACTCGCGAGACCTTGGTCGTCATCTGAAATGCCTCCATCAAGCCCGGCAACGAAGTGGAGACGCTGTCCAGCATAGAGCCCTCGACGGCCCCCTTGCCTTTCGCTTCAAGCTCGGCGGCTTTGATCGTTTCCCAGTTGCGAAGCACCTCGCTGGAAGTTGTGGCATCATCGTCGGCAAACACGTGCGGGTGCCGGCGTATCATCTTCGAGGAGATGCGCTCGATGACCTCGCCGACCGTAAACCGATTCTCTTCCGTAGCGATCTGGCTGTGGAAAATCACTTGAAGCAACAAGTCCCCAAGCTCGCCAAGGAACTCTTCGTCGTCGCCTTCGTCGATCGCTTCGACGACTTCGTAGGCTTCTTCAAGCAGCATGGGTTTTAAGCTCTCGTGGGTCTGCTCGCGGTCCCACGGGCAGCCGCCGGGGGCGCGCAGTCGAGCGATCAGTTCGACCAGCTCGCGGAACTTTTCACCGGCTTCGCTGCTGTCAGTCATTCTCGGAATCTATCAACGCAAGCTTCGAAGGGCAAGAACGGTGAAGGGGCGAGGGGGAGAAGGGGTGTAGAGGAGAAGAGGAGACTGGCCGCGTTCCCTCTTCCCCTCTCCCCCTCTTCCCCTCTTCTCCCCATCCCCCTTCTCCCCATCTCCGTTTTGCCTTCTGCGAGTCCGGTGTTAGCATGACCTTCCCCGGCTCGCTCAACGACGCCGCCTTTGAGAAAGATATGCCAGACGAACGAGAGACTAGTTTCAAGGTTACAGACCGTAGAAAGTTCAACGCCGATGGCTCGCCTCGGGACGTGGGCGCCGAACCGGAGGTTGTTGCGGTTGCACATGAAATCATCGAGCCGCAATCGGTTCCGGTCGAGCCCGGCAACGCATCACCCGCAAGCGCTCCCAGCAATGTCGTGTCCTTTCCCGGCGAAGCTGCAAGAAGCAGAGAAACCTTCGGAGCTTCATCCCCGTCTATGGCCTCGGCGGCGCCTGCGTCAGGCCCCGCTCCAGGCGACGCCCGCGAGTCCGCGAACGCTCACCAGAACGAAGCCGAACACGCATTCAGCAACGCTGCCGGGCCAAGGCCCGCCGGTGTTCCCGAAGCATCGTTCTTGGACCTGCTTGACATGCTCGCTGTCCAAGCCGCATTGCATCTCGGGATGATGCCGCCCCAGACCCAGGAGAGATTGCCGATTGACCTTCAGCTCGCGCGCCACTTCATCGATATGCTTGCTGTCGTCCAAGCAAAAACGCGTGGAAATCTGAACGCCGATGAGGAGAGCTCGCTGGAGAGCGCTCTTGCCGAGTTACGAATGCGGTACGTGGAGTTATCGAGGGGTTGATGAGGGTCACCTTCCTTGGGACGGGCACCTCGGTCGGCGTGCCCTCGGTCGGCTGTGAGTGCACCACCTGTCTTTCTGACGATCCGCGCGACAAGAGGCTGCGCAGTGGGAGGGGCTTCGGCGGATTTACTCGTATGCCTTCGACTCCGCCGGCTATCCCGGAGCGCCCCGTATCATTCCGCACACAATCGATGGCGACTTCGAGTTGATCGGCCTGCGAGTCGAGCCGCTCACTGTTATGCACGGCGGGTTGGCGGTGACCGCTTTTCGCATCGGCGGCTTCGGGTACGTAACGGATTGCAACGTGATTCCAGAAGAGACATGCGCGCGGCTTCGTGGTTTGGACTTGCTGGTGATCGACGCCCTGAGGTTCAAGAAGCACCCCACGCACATGACTCTGGACGAATCGCTGGGCTACATTGAACGGCTGAAGCCGCGGCGAGCATTGCTGACGCATATCTCGCACGACATCAAGCACGAAGAGACCAGCGGTCATCTGCCGGCCGATGTCGAGATCGCTTACGATGGGTTAACGATCGAAGTTTAGCGAACGCACGCGGCCACTTGTAGGGGCGTCCCTCCGCGGGCGCCCCTCATTGCAAATTGTAGCCCAAACAGCTCATCGGCTGGCGCGTAGCGGTCTTCGCGCTCCTGCTCTTGGGGCCCATGGTTCTCGGTCTCATCCTGCGCGCGCTGCGTTGACC
>JBASRN010000322.1:0-7466 GCA_049273855.1 Blastocatellia bacterium | reverse complement strand
CGATCGCTCTGCGTGAAAAACCCGCCACTGAGTTCGTATCGACCGGTCTCGTCGAAATCGACGAGATGACCGGAGGCTTGCCGCGCGGCGCGATCACGGAGCTGCTTGGCCCTGCCTCTTCCGGCCGAACGTCTTTGATGCTGGCCTCGCTTCGAGCGGCTACCGAGCGCGATGAGGTCTTCGCGCTTGTAGACGCAAACGACTCGTTTGATCCGGTTTCGGCCGCCGGCGCCGATGTTGACCTGGATCGGTTGCTCTGGGTTCGCTGCGGCTCGGACGCCGCGCGCGCGTTGAAAGCCGTTGACCTGTTGCTGCAAAGCGGCGGCTTCGGGCTGGTAGCGCTGGACCTGGGCGACATCTCAACCGCCGGGGCCCGGCGAATCCCCTCGAGCTGGTGGCACCGCTTTCGTCGCGCTATCGAGAACACCCCGACTTGTCTGCTGGTGATCGAACACGAGCCCAATGCTCGTTCATGCGCGTCGCTTGCGCTCGAGCTGAGTAAAGAGAGCGCAACATGGTCGATGAGTTCATCTCGCGCGAGCCTGTCGCCAACTTGTTCAACCCTTCTTTCCGGGGCAATGTTCCAGATCGCGCGCAACAAACCGATGCGTGTGAAAAAACGAGAAGCGCGTATTCAGTCGGCGGCTTCGCATATGCCGTGAAAATGCGTGGGTAGAGTCCTAACTTCAATTCTCTGCGCAAACCTCTGCGGCTCGGCGCCTCCGCGGTTTGTTAGACTTGCGATACTGTTCAACCGCCGAGCCGCCGAGGTTGCACAGAGAAGAAATTCGACTCTTCCAGGGCGTGATAACGTGGCCTCTCTCGTGGGGCCGGGTTATGATTGACGCTCCGTTCGCGGGAGGTAATCAATGCCCAAGCCTGTCTATCGAGTTCTGATCGCGATTATCGCTCTGGCGCTTGCCCCGGCGGCCTTCACCTTTGGCGCTCAAATCGAGGGCCCGCCGCCAGAGCCCGCAGATCTGATCCTTCGAAACGGTCTCGTCTACACCGTCGATCCCACGAACACACTCACCGAAGCCGTCGCCATCCGCGGCAGTAAAATTGTCTTTGTGGGATCAAGCAAAGAGGTGATGAAGTTCCGCAGCAAGCAAACCCGTGTGATCGACCTGAAGGGCGCCTTCGTGCTTCCCGGTTTCAAAGACAATCACGTGCACTTCGCTTCGGCCGCGCAGTTTCTCGAGTTCAACATCATGCGTGTCGCGATTCAGCAGGAACTTGTCGCTCGCGTCAAAGAAGTCGTCCCGCGTCTCCCTAAAGGCGAATGGATACTTGGCGGCTACTGGGGAGCTTACGATCAATGGACTGCTGGAAGCGCCGGCAGCAAACGTCGAGAACCGTTCTCGCCTGACATGAGCGCCATCGAGGCAATAACAAAAGACCATCCGATGTTCATCCGCAAGTTCGATGACTCGGAGTTCGCCGCCAACGCCGCAGCTCTTCGCGCGCTCGGACTAGATCCTGCCAATCCGAAGCTTCCGCCTTCAGCCGGAACCGAAGGGGAGACACGCGGACGCCCGGACACGGCGAGAGGAACCGGACCCGCCGGGTCGAAGCTCGAAGGCGTCGAGTTTGTCAAAGATTCGAGCGGGCGCTTCAACGGGCACTTACGCGGGCGCGGCGTAATAAGACTGTTCGATTCGGTCACCCCAAAGAAGTTCTCGCACGAACGGCGCGTTCAGCAAACAAAGAACGCGTTGGCCGAGATCCGCCGTTACGGCGTAACCAACGTCAGCGACATGTCGGACGACGAACAGCTAGACATCTATCGCGAGCTGTTAAAGACAAACGAGCTGACCGTGCGCGTTCACTTTCGGCCGGGCCTCGATCGCTGGCAGGAAATATCGGATCGGGGTATCAAGGTTGGCTCGGGCGACGAATGGATTCGCCTGGGTGCGCTCAAGGGTCACATCGACGGGATCATGGGCACGAGCACCGCGCGCTTCTTTGCTGGATATTCGAACGACCCGCCCAATCACGGCCGTTGGCGTCCGTTGATGGTCGATGAGAAGGGCAGCTTTGTCGAAGGCAAGTTTCTTAAGTACATGCTGGACGCCGACCTCGCGGGCTTGCAGATAACGGTGCACGCGATCGGCGACGAGGCGAACAACGTCCTGCTCAACTACCTCGAAGAATTGAACCGGCAGAACGGCCCGCGTGACCGCCGCTTTCGTCTTGTTCACGCGCAGGTTATCGCGGCGGACGACTTCAAGCGATTGGGCAAGCTCGGAGTAGTAGCAGAAGTCCAGCCGTTTCATCTGAGCGACGACATGCGATGGATGGAAGAACGAATAGGCCGCGAGCGCTGCAAGGGTGCTTACGCGTTCAAGAGCATCAAGGACAGCGGCGCGATCCTGTGTTTCGGCACCGACTGGCCCGGGACATCGGCGTCGGAGTATCCGATCAACCCGATGCTTGGGCTTTATGCGGCGGTGACTCGCCAGACGTTGAGCGGCGAGCCGGTCGGCGGCTGGTTCCCCGAGCAGCGCGTCACTATGGAGGAAGCGATTCGGGCCTACACCTACAACACGGCCTACGCGAACTTCGAAGAGAAGATCAAAGGCTCAATCGAGGTGCACAAGCTGGCTGATCTTGTAGTGCTGACAACGAACCTGTTGCGGGCCTCGCCGCGCGAAGTACTCGATACGAAGGTAGTAATGACAATCGTCGGCGGCAAGATCGTGTATGGGCAGTAAGCGCACTCAATATACGACCGACCCGCCTGCGCCAGAAGGCTTCTTCATCGACTGTAAGGCTAACGATTTCTCTGGTTGGCTCCTTCAGGATCTAAAAGTGTTAACTCCTTCGCGAATCTGTGCTTCAGCGTTCGTTGAAACTCGCGGCATCTTTCCAGATCAGTTTTATCAAACAGAATTCTCCCTCTCGCATCAGCCACTTCTTCTAGACCGCGGTCCTCTCCCTTGGAACAGTCCAGCGCTGCAAGCAGTAGCTTCTCTTTGAGTCCAAGGCGCTGACCAGTCATTCTAAGCCTCCAGTCTCGACATAACCCTTAAGATCTTGCCACATGGCCTGCTTCAGACTTATTTGGTTTCTTTCCATCGCTTGCTTGTGTATGAGCCAATACTCCCGCTGTTCATTTTCTCCCTTTGAGGTGTATTCCTGTTGCACGTTCTATACTCATCTTAACTCTTCGTTGCTCGGGGGAACCCGCGCTAGGACAATTGAAACCTCACATTTCTGTCTTCAAGCCCGGACAATTGATATCTCCCCTTGCACCTGCTTGAATTCTTGATCTCCGGTCACAAGGTGTGCTTTTTTCTGTTTGGCCAGCGCCGCTGCGAAACAGTCCGCGAAAGACATGCGATGTTGTGACTTGAAGCGTGCCGCTTGCTGGGTCAGGCTCCAATCGACGTCTACGAACTCGATTCCCAGCCGTCTTAGTTCCTTTTCGCAGCGATCAGCATCCGCTTCCGACGCCTCGCGCGCGACGATGTACCAGACTTCGCCGAGGTTGATGACGGTCATGAGGAGCGGGGTGTTATTCTCGTGGGCGTCGGCGATGATATCGGCGATCTTTCCCGCGGAAGGTTCGTCCTCAAGGTAGGCCATCACAGCCCAGGAATCGAGAACCACAGCCTTTGGTTTCGCCATCAGAGTTCCCTTTCCTTCTTCTTCTCAGCCATCAGAGCCTTCAAAAGACCCTTCCCCTTGTATCTGCCGCGCACGCTGTGGATGTACTCGCGGGTGATCGGTCTGAGGGTTATTACCCCGTCCTTTTCATTGGCATCGATCTGAATTCGAGTGCCCTCCTTGATACCGAACTTGCGCCGTAGCGAGGACGGAATAACAATCTGCCCCTTAGATGTTGCGGTAGTCTCAAACATTTCAAGTCTCCTTAGTTCACTCAAGTGTGTCAGAAAGACGAAAGTGTATCAGTCGATCAAATGTAAGTCCAATAGAATCTGTCCTACTTCATCTTGGTAATACAACACGGGTGCGGGGTGGGATGAACGGCTCAGGCATCCGTTTGGTCAGCGTTTGGCGAGAGCGAGGGATAAGACTGAAACGGCTACACGAAATCTCTGTCACTGATTCAAACCGAATCGTGTATTGTGATTCGCTCCCCGGATCTCCAGGAGAGAGGCGCGCACAAGCTCTCCTATCCGAATTGCTACACGCGCTGCTCTAAGGCAGAGCGCCGACGATCTTCCGGAACTCGTCCTCGCTGAAGGCGCGAAGCGTCTCGCTGCGGGCCGAACCCTTCGAGCCAACGGCCAACGCGATCTTCGCCGCAGTTTCATCGTTCGGCGCTTCAGCGATTACCACTCCGTCGTACCTGCCCATCACAACATAGAATTCCTTCGCCTCGCCGCCCATTTCCTTAAATAGGCTTCTGAGAGCGTCGATCCTGGCGGGACTCTCCTTTACCTTCTCTATTCCCTGCTGCGTCCAGTTCACAAGCATGATGTAAGTAGGCATGGGCTATCTCCTTTCTGTTTCAGTTGGCGCGCCTTCTCTGAGCGCCTCGCATTATACGGCGTGTCAGGGTTGATCGGAAGCGGCACCCCAACAACTCCCGGCACATCCGTGCCCGACCCACGATCGCGAAGGGCCGACCTCCAACAACTTTGCGCCGCCGCTCGATGCCCTTGACTATTTTTTAGAATTTTCGTATATCTTCGATAGATTTTCGAGAGAGGGCAGGAACCCCCGATATGTTTGCTTGTGTCTATGCCATCGGTGTCTGCGATCATTCGGCGCTTGTCGAGCTGGCCTATGGGTTCTCGCCCAAGGTGGAAGAAACTGCTTGCGATACCGTCGTGCTGGATATCGAAGGCTGCGAGATGTTGTTCGGCCCTCCCGACGGCACGGCCATCGCGATAGCCCGGCAGGCTGCCAGTTTCGGGATCAAAGCCAACGTGGCCGTAGCTTCGAACCCCGATGCGGCCATCCACGCGGCAAGAGCTTTCAAGGGCGTAACCGTCATTCCGACAGGTGAAGAACTGAACCGCCTCGGCGACCTGGCAGTGGCCAGTGGTCAGTGGTCAGTGGTCAGTGGGGAAAAGAATCGCCTCTCTCCAATCCGCAATCCGAAATCCGCAATCCGAAATCCGCGAGAGGCTCGCGAGCTAGCCGACATTCTCGAAACGCTGGAGACCTGGGGCGTACGCACGTTTCGCGAGTTGGCTGGGCTGCCCGAAGCCGGCGTCGCCGGGCGGCTGGGTCCGATTGGCGTCCGGCTTCAGAAGCTCGCGCGCGGCACATACACTCGCCCCCTGCTTCTGAAAAAGCCGGCGCCGGTCTTTGAGAGATCAATCGAGTTGGACGATCCGGTTGAGCTGCTCGAACCGCTTTCGTTCATCCTGTCTCGATTGTTGAATCAGCTCTGCGCAACTTTGAACGCGTATGCGCTGGCCGCCAATGAATTAAAAGTCCGGCTCAAGCTTGAAGACCGAACCCAGATCGAGCGCTTGTTGCGGCTGCCCATCGCGATGCGCGATCCGCGCACCTTCTTGAAGCTGCTGTTGCTGGACATCGAATCGCACCCGCCTCAGTCCTCAGTTATAGCCGTTTCAATCGCGGCCGAACCCGCTCCGCCCCGCTCGATTCAAAAAGGGTTGTTCCAACCGCTCGCGCCCGAGCCTGAGAAGCTCGAGCTTACGATAGCCCGGCTTGTGAAGCTGGTGGGAGCCGACAACATCGGTTCGCCTGAACTTATGAACACGCATCGCCCGGGAGCTTTTCGGATGAAGCGCTTCGCCGTGAAACGAAGGGAAGAAGGAAAACTCAAAACGCGAAAAGGTAAACGCGCGATTGCGGATTTCGGATCCCAGGCTCAGTCCTCAGTCCTCAGTCCGCAGTCCTTCAATCCGCAATTCGCAATCCGCAATCCGCAATGTCACATGGGCTTCAGGGTGTTTCGTCCACCGCTGCGTGCGAGAGTCGAATCGGTATCGGGGCGTCCGGCTCGACTCAGCGCGCGAGCTGCGGGCCGGATCATAAGCGGCAAGGTGGTGCGGTTGGCCGGGCCGTGGCGGACTTCGGGTGAGTGGTGGATGGAAGAAAAGTGGGATCGTGCGGAATGGGACGTGGCGGTTGGCGATTCAAAAGAGCTTTACCGGGTTTATCAAGAGACGCACAGCGGCGTGTGGTTTGTTGAAGGCGTGTATGACTGAGCAGTTGTCAGTTGTCAGTGTCGGTGGTCAGTTGTCAGTGGTCGGTGGTCGGTGGTCGGTGGTCAGTGTCAGTGGTCAGTTGCGCTGAAAGTTATAAGTGGCCTTGGCATGCTTGTGGTTGGGAAGGTGGGCTTGCCCCCGCTGGTTTTCTTAATTAGGTCTTGCTCGCAGCTCATCTGACTGTGAAATGGCAGCAGCTATGACCAGCAACTACGTCGAGTTTCACGCGAGGTCCGCGTTCAGCTTTCTCGAAGGCGCATCGTTGCCCGAGGAGTTGGTCTCAGTCTGCTCCCAGCTCGACATTCCCGCTATGGCGCTGCTCGACCGCAACGGAGTCTACGGCGCGCCGCGGTTTCATATGGCCGCAAAGAAAGCCGGAATCCGCGCTCACATCGGCGCGGAGATAACCGTATCTCTGGCGGGAGATCACTCATCACTCATCACTCATCACTCATCGCTCACTACAGTCACGCTCCCGCTGCTGGCCGAAACGCGAACAGGCTATCAAAACCTCTGCCGCTTGATCACCCTGATGAAGCTCCGCGCTCCCAAGAACGCAAACCCCGGCGAGGTCGCCGCCACTCCCGAAGAACTGGCTGAGTATGCCGGGGGCCTGATCTGTTTGACCGGAGCGGAAGACGGACCGCTCGCTCACGCGCTTTGTTCAAGCGAGGCTCGCGGCAGACCTCACGCCGCGCTTGATGAAGCTACTCGTATCGCACGTTGGCTCACAGACGTGTTCGGCAAACGCAACGTCTACGCCGAGCTCGGGCGGCATTTCAATCGCCGGAAAGAAGCACGCAACCACGCGGTAATTGAGGTCGCTCGGCGATTGAAGCTTCCGCTGCTTGCGACTGGCGGCATCTCTCATGCAAGTCCCGACCGCCGCGAGCTTCTCGACGTGCTCACCTGCATTCGCAACCACGTGCGGCTCGACACAGCGGGCCGTTTGCTTCAGGTGAATTCCGAACGCTATTTGAAACCGGCCGGCGTGATGTCGAAGCTGTTCAGTGATCTGCCCGAAGCCCTCGCCTCGACGGGCGAGCTTTCATCACGGCTCGGCTTCACTCTTAAAGATTTGGGCTACGAGTTCCCGAGCTATTCGGTGCCGGCGGGCGAGACGATGAGTTCGTTTCTTCGCAAGCGCACCGACGAAGGCGCGCGATGGCGTTACACCGGCCAACGCGGTTCGCCTACTTACGAGCGCGCGCGTATGCAGATCGAACGCGAATTGACGCTGATAGAAAAGCTTAAGCTCGAAGGTTACTTTCTGATCGTCTGGGACATCATCAACTTCTGCCGCGACCAGGG
>JBASRN010000321.1:0-21867 GCA_049273855.1 Blastocatellia bacterium | reverse complement strand
CGGGCGTCCCTCCGTGGGCGCCCCTCGGTCGCGACCTTGCCACTTGGCGCGGGGAGGGGCGCCCACGGAGGGACGCCCGTACAGGTCCATCACCTTGAGCGTCTGAGTACTAGCTCCGCCTGTACATCTTAATACCTGATCGAAGCACATCGAGTGGAAGCAAGGCGCACTTCATTCGCGAGGGCTTGATGTTGCTCTTTAGCGATGAGAGGAGCAAGTCGCTCGAGATTACGTCGCCGTCGTCTATGCGCGCGCCAACGATCAGCTCTGTGAGTATGGAAGCCGCGGCGAGGCTGATGGCGCACCCGTCGCCCTTGAAGCGAGCTGCTTCCACCACGCCGCGCTTTAGCTCCAATTCGATCCTGATCCGGTCTCCGCACAATGGATTGACATCTTCGTAAGCTATGTCTGGAGAAGGCAGGCTGCCGAAATTGTGAGGATTCCGAAAGTGATCGAGTATTACGTCACTGTAAAGGGCAGTCATTGCGTCTTCTACTTTCGGTTGTCGTAGCGTCAATTCTCTGCGTAGCCTCTGCGGTTAGTTGGCGCCGAAACGCTCTAACCGCAAAGGCGCCGAGACGCAGAGACTTGCGCAGAGAGGGCATTCGAATCCGGAGACTACTCTACTTTCTCGCTCTCATAGGCGTTCCCGGGCGGCCTCCCTTAACTGCCACCGCCTCAGCCAGTATGCTCAAAGCTATCTCGCCGGCCGTCTGCGCCCCGATGTCCAGACCTGTGGGCACCCGCACGCGGTCCAGTGCTTGCGCATCTACTCCGCTCTCCCTGAGGAACTTAAAGATGGCCTGGCCCCTTCTCTTGCTGCTTAACAAGCCTATGTAGGGCGCTTCGGTCTTCAGGACAGTTTTAAGAACCGGAATATCGTACTTGTAATCGTGAGCCGCCAATACGACAAGAGTCGATGAAGTATAAGCCAAAGTACGAGCGATTTCCGAAGGGATGCCGATCAGCAACTCATCCGCGTCAGGGAAGCGCTCCCTGGTTAAGAAGCGCGGCCTGCCGTCTACGACAACCGTTTTTAGTCCAAGATTCTTGGCCAGGCTCACCAGGGCTATCGAAACGTGCCCTGCCCCAAAAACGATCAAGGTCGGCGTTGGGCCATGTACCTCAAAAAACACGTCGGTCGTATCCGGCATTGTATCGAGGCCGACCGTCCGCGAAGCTCTCTTCTGAATCAGATCGAGTGCGATTGATCGCGCATCACGATCAAGCTCAGGATAGCCCAGCGTTCCCTGTGAGCGTCCATCTTCGAAGACCAGGAGTTTGGACGGCCCAGTTTCCAGACGCGTAGCCACCACGGCGCACTTTCCCTTTTCGACCTCGGCGCGAACTTCCCGGTACAGGTTGAACAGATGATCGTCGGGGTCGGTCAGGTCTAAGGGTTCAATCATGACCTGTATAGTTCCGGCGCAGGTGAATCCACCTTCCCAGGCATCTTCTTCGCCCAGGTTGATCGAGAGAAGTCGCGGCTGGAAGCGCGCCAGGGCTTCTTCTGACTCCTCGATGACTCGCGCGTCCACACACCCGCCAATGGTCACCGAGCCCATGATGTGCCCGGCTTCGCCAACCCACATCTTCGCACCTTCTTTCTTCGGAGCAGTGCCACGGGTGGCGACCAGCGTGGCCATCGCTGCCCGCTTCTCTATCTTTCCCAGCGTCTCAATCTGATCGAACACTTCTTCCATGGCGAGTCACAGTATCAGGTGCGGTTCCAGCGCACGAAGGCTGGCCAGGTTATGCAAAGGAGCAAACACGTCGATATGCGGAAGCGCCGCCTTCATTCCGCGCGTCAGCGGCTGGTACGTTGCGCTACCCAGCAGCGGGTTAAGCCATATCAACCTTCCCGCGCGCCTTCTCAGACTGCCAAGCGATGCAGCAAGCTCCTCGGGTTCGCCTGTATCCCATCCGTCGCTGAGGATCAATACGATGGTTCGTTTGTCGATCAATGTCGGCCATTCGGAATTGAAAGCAGAGATGCTCGGACCTATCAACGTGCCACCGGACCAGCCCCGAACACTGGCCGATAAGGACTCCAGAGCCTGATTGTAAGCCCTGTTCTTGAGGTGTCCCGTTATTCGTTGGAGAGACGTGCTGAAGACAAAGGTTTCCACCCGAGCGAAACTGTTCTGAAGCCCGTATACAAATTGCAGGAAGAGCCGGCTGTAGAGGTCCATCGATCCCGATACATCGCATATCACGACGAGCTTGGTCTTCTTTTGCTTGCGCTGCTTGAACGAGAGTTCGATTAACTCGCCTCCCGTCCTCAGGGACTGGCGGAGTGATCGCCGCAGATTGACTCTCGATCCTCGTCTTACGGGCTTCCAGCGACGGCTGGGCCTGGAAGCGAGCCTCTTCACGATCCTCCGAGCCACCCGGGCGATTTCATCAAGCTCATCGGATCCCAATACGCTGAGGTCCTTCTCGGCGACGGATTCAGCGCGGCTCGCGTAAGGCACATTGATAGGCTCGGTCTCGCGGGACGAGGCGCCGCCGGCCCAGCGTTCAAGAAAGAAGGCCAAACCCTTCGGGGCGGGAATGGGCAAAGAAGGCCGGCCCCGTTGCTTCACGCTGGACGGAGTCTCTCCTTCGACAACCTTCCTGGGTTTGGGCCTCTGGTCAAGCCGCATCCAAAAGGTTTCGAAGAGTTCCTCAAAGACGGGGAACTCCTCCACTCGCGATGTGAGAACGCTTCTCAAACTCAAGAAGGTTTCCCGACGGTCGTTCACATTGATCAACCCTAACGCTCTGACCGCGTCAACTGCCTCGGCGGGCGTCACCACGAGACCCCTCTCCCTTAGCGCCCTACAGAATAGAACTGTGTCGGTCAGGCTGGGTGTTTTTGCAGATCCAGTCATCAGGCGGGACTCAACATTTCTTTGAGGCGATCACCGCCGACTTCCGCTTCAAACCTGCGCAGATCGGCCTCGTCTTTCAAAAAGCAGCCCCTGGTTTCTGCTACCACCTCCTGGTCGAGGTGGGACGCGTTCAAGGCTACCAGGGCAGCGGCCCAGTCGAGCGTCTCGGCAACGCCGGGAACCTTAGACAGATTCAGCGCTCTCACGGCCTGGATCACCAGCGTGAGCTCCGCGGCAAGCGTCTCACTGATTTCAGGAACCTTGTTACGCACGATCTGCAGCTCCTTATCAAAGGAGGGGTAATCAACCCAAAGATAAAGGCATCGCCGTCGCAAAGCGTCGGAAAGATCTCGCGACCGGTTTGACGTAAGCACAACGTGCGGCCGGTGAGTCGCCGCAATCGGGCCGATTTCAGGAATAGTCACCTGAAACTCTGAGAGAACCTCGAGCAAGAACGCCTCGAATTCTTCATCGCTCCGATCGACTTCATCAATCAACAGGACTGGCGAACGCGTATGTTCGGTTATGGCCTGGAGCAGCGGGCGCTTCAAAAGGAACGACTCGCTGAATATCGATTCCTCTTTCTCAGCGGCGCTGCCCGGGCGAGACTCCTGCAGCTTGATGTGAAGGAGTTGCTTCGGATAGTTCCATTCATACAGCGCGGTGGTGGCATCCAGGCCCTCGTAACACTGAAGGCGTATTAGATTCGTGTCCAGCGCGCGGGCCAACACCTTCGCGATCTCGGTCTTCCCGACACCGGCGGGGCCTTCGACCAACAGCGGCTTGCCGAGCGCCATCGCCAGATACAACGATGTCGCTACCCCGGCATCGGTGACATAGGCTTGTTGCTCGAGCAACTCCTGGATCTTTCGAACCTCTTCTCTCACAGCTTACCTCGCATCTGTAAAACGCTCGAAGTCCTCCCGGGTGTCGATGTCGTCTGGAAAAGGGAGATCAAACACTGTGACGCCGACCAGGCCGGGGTTTGCATCGACGAGCTTCCATGCCGCCTTGTCGCCGTGGAGCCCGACTAGCTTGTCGAACAGCGGCCGGGCGAAAAGCATCGGGTGACCCTTTCGGCCCCCGTAGGAGGACAGCACGATCTGAGCACCGCCTTGCCGCCACTCTTCAGCCACTCGGTCGATTATCTCGGGAGCTACCCCCGGCTGATCGCCGAGCAGGATCATTATCGCATCGCACTTCGCGTCAACCGCCCCGATACCGGCGCGGTACGAAGAAGCGCATCCCTCGCCAAACACCGGATTGTCCACAATCTTCGCTCCGCCGAAATCGACTCGCTCGCGGATTTCATCAGCCGCTCGGCCAAGAACCACAACCACTTCGTCAAGCCCAGCGGCTCGCTCGGCCTGAGCGACAACCCATCCCAGCAGGGTTGTTCCTCTGTAGGGCAAAAGCTGCTTGGGCTGACCGAGCCTGCTCGACGCCCCCGCGCCAAGCACCAATCCAGAAATAAATCTTTTCATAGCCCGCCCGAGTGCGTCAGGTCTAAATAAGTTACGGGCGACCGGTCGAAAGACTCCTTACATCGAAGACAGCAGAAGAAGAAAGTCGTGTTCTCCAAAACCGACTTGTATCTGGCTTTCGTCGTATCGACGGTCATCCCACACACCGGGTCTCGCGCTTCGGTACGAACTTCCGCCGCCGCCGCCTTGTTCAGCACCGGCAAACTCGCCGCTTTCGGCGCATTGACCGATTCGACGGCTTGCTTCGAGAGAGTCCTTCGCAACCGGGTGATCTCGGCCATCACGCTGAGGCCTATCTCCGCCAGCGTCTCGCCTCCAAGCTCGAGTCCCGCCGGACATTTCACGCGATCGAGAAACTCGGCCGGCACACCCTTGTCTTTTAGATACTTGAAGAGGCCCTTTGCTTTTTCCTTGCTTGCGACAAGGCCGATGTAAGCGGGGCTGGATCCAAATACCGCTTCGAGACCTTCTTCGTCTCCGGTCCCCATCGTGGCCACCACAACGTAGCTGCTCGATTCAATGCGACCCCGTGCCTGGTTTAGATCAGTCAACACGACGTCAGCCTGCGAGTATCGTTCCTGGTTGGCTTCGGGATCAGCGACACATACCTTGAAGTCGAGCAGCTTGCCAAGCTGCGAGAGGATCTGCGCGATGGGTGAATTGCCGACGATCAGAAGCTCAGGCTTGGGAAGCACAGGCTCCAGATATATCTCGAGCGAGCCGCCGCCCTGGCAAGTCATCTCGTATGATTCAACTCCTTTCCAATCTCCGTGCGCTGACTCGGGGCTGATGCTTATGAGCCTGGGCTTACCCGTTTGAAGCGCCTTCTGTGCTTCTCGAATAACGATGGGCTGAACACACCCGCCGCCGATCCAGCCGTCAACCGAGCCGTCAGGGGTGATGATCGCTTTTGAGCCCGGTTTTGCCGACTGAGGGCTCTTGTAGGCTACGACGGTGGCGATAACGAAGGGTTGCTCTTGGGAGCGTAACCGCGCAGCTTGATCGAGGATGTTATTCCACATGAGTCAGTTGGGACACTCCGCAACGTGCTGCCTCACCGGGCGGTGAACATTTGAAGGAGTCCTCAAGTGTGCTTCCACTCCGATCAGGCGATTTTTAGCATCTTGTTGGCGTAGTCCTTGCCCGCGGTAGGAGACGGCAGAGGCTTCCCATCCTTTTCGTAGAGTTCGATGGCCTCCTCAACGATTTCACACAGTTCCACGAAGACTTCTTTCTCATCATCTCCGTGACACCCGCCATAAAACAAAGCTGGACAGCTGCCTACATAACATTGGTCTTCATCTGACCATTCGACGATTTTCACGTACCTTGTGCTGGGCTTCATTTCTTCGACTCCTCAATCGCCAGCCTCACGGCCCCATGCTGATAACGCTTGGCATCAGCACCAAGCTTACCAGGAATCGTCACAGGGCTCCTGACCTTCGGGTGTACAAAGTTTCTGTGCGAGCCTTTTCCGCCGCGGTCGACGAACCCCGCCGACTCAGGGTCCGCAATTAGCTCATGAATTTTGCGAAGCATCCTTGTTCCTGCCGGACCGGCGGGTAGGCCATGCCTCCTTTATTCAGTCACTCCATTCTCCCTCAAAAGTTTCCACACCTTCGCCGGAGTGATCGGTATGTCGATGTGTCTCACACCGAGGTGCCAGAGCGCATCGACGACTGCGTTGACGATCGCGGCCGGCGCCCCCACGGTAGCCGACTCCCCAACGCCCTTCGCTCCCAGCGGATGATGCGGCGAAGGCGTGCAGGTCTTGTCCGTTTCCCAATTTGGCGTTTCGACCGCAGTCGGCACCAGATAGTTCATGAAGCTGCCGTTCAGATTGTTTCCGCTCTCATCGTACTGGATCTCCTCGTACAGTGCCGGCGCCAGACCCATAGTCAAGCCCCCGTGAATCTGGCCTTCGACGATCATCGGGTTGATGATGTTGCCGCAATCGTCCACCGCGACGAAGCGGCGGATCTTCACTTCACCAGTGCCCTTATCGATGTCCACCACACAGATGTAGCTTCCGAATGGATATGTGAGATTCGGCGGGTCGTAGTAGTCGACCGCTTCCAGGCCCGCCTCCATACCGGGAGGGTGGTTTGTGTAGGCAGCGAGTGAAATCTCTTGAATCGTCTTAGCGCGGTCGGGCGAGCCTTTGACAAAGAACTTGCCGGGTTCCCATTCGAGGTCGTCCTCGTGAGCTTCGAGCAAATACGCTGCGATCTTCCTGGCTTTGTCCCTGATCTTTCGAGCCGCTATTGCGCATGCGGCCCCGCCGACCGGCGTGGTCCGGCTCGCATAAGTGCCAAGACCGTACGGCGCGGTGTCGGTGTCGCCTTCTTCAACGGCAATATCAGCGACCGGAAAGCCAAGCTCTTCGGCGATAATCTGAGCGTACGTTGTCTCGTGCCCCTGGCCTTGCGACTTGGTGCCGAATCGCGCGATGACTTTGCCGGTTGGGTGCACTCGAATCTCGGCGCTGTCGAACATCTTCAACCCGAGAATGTCGAAGTGCTTGGATGGACCCGCGCCGACTATCTCGGTGAAGCTCGAGATCCCGATTCCCATCAACTCGCCGCGCGCGCGTTTCTCCGCCTGCTCTTTTCGCAGCGCGGGATAACCTACGCGGTCCATCGCCAGTTGAAGCGCGCCCGCGTAGTTGCCGCTGTCGTACTCCCATCCGAGCGCGGATTTGTAGGGGAACTGCTCCGGCTTGATGAAATTCTTCATTCGAAGCTCCGCCGGGTCCATCCCGATCTGGTGTGCCATCACATCGGCCATTGTCTCGATCGTGTGAACTGCTTCGGTAACGCGGAACGAGCAGCGATAAGCGATGCCGCCCGGCGGCTTGTTGGTATAGACGCCATCGACCTCGACGTGCGCGGCCTTGAGGTCGTAAGAGCCGGTGCAGATGTGAAAGAGGCCGGCTGGAAACTTCGACGGGTTCGCCGCCGCGTCGGTGTAGCCGTGATCGGCGATGGTTTTGATGCGAAGCCCGGTCAGCGTGCCGTCCCTTTTTCCGGCTAGCTCGGCCTCGATGTGATAATCGCGCGCGAACGAATCCGCTTGCAGGTTTTCCATCCGGTCTTCGATCCACTTCACCGGTTTGCCGGTCAGCACGGATGCGGCGACGGCGATGACGTAGCCCGGGTAGACCGGCACCTTACCTCCAAATCCGCCTCCGATATCGGGCGAGATGATTCTGATCTTGTGCTCGGCGAGCCCGACGTGACCGGCGACCAGAGCAAAAACGGTTCGAATCGCATGTGGCGCTTGCGTAGTCATCCAGACGGTGAGCTGGCCGCTGACCTTGTTGAAGTGCGCAACGCAACCGCACGTCTCGATCGACGACACGTGAATCCGCGGAATGTAGATGTCTTCCTTGACCGTAACTTCCGCGTCTTGAAATGTCTTGTCGGTTGCTGCTTTATCGCCCCACTCCCAATGCCAGATATGATTGTCTTTCTTGCCTTCCTTGTCAGTTCGAAGAACGGGCGCGTCAGGCTGCAACGCCTTCCTGGGGTCGACGACTACCGGGAGAGGATCGTAGTCGATCTCCACCGCGTCGACTCCGTCGGCCGCGATGTATCGAGTTGTTGCCAGCACGGCCGCAACCTCCTGAGCCTGGTACATGACCTTCTCCACCGGCAACACCATCTGCGTATCTGACATCAGGGTCGGCATCCAGTGGAGATTGTACTTGGCAAGGTCCTGGCCGGTGATGACCGCAAGCACGCCGGGTATCGCCAGAGCTTTCGACGCGTCGATGCTTTTGATGGTGGCGTGCGCGTATGGGCTGCGCACGATGTCAAGGTAGAGCATGTCGGGCAGCACGACGTCGTCGACATAGTTCCCCTGCCCTCGAATGAAGCGAGGGTCTTCCTTTCTCTTGACCGAATGACCCATACCGCCGATTTCCGCCGAAGTCCTTGGCTCCATTACGCACCTCCCTCTCGCATCTTCTGCGCCGCATGTTGATATGCCTTTACGATATTGACGTAGCCGGTGCAGCGGCACAGGTTTCCCGAAATCGCGTGGCGAATGTCATCCTCGGTCGGGTCGGGATTATGGTTCAGATAAGCATATCCCGTCATCAGCATTCCGGGCGTGCAGTAGCCGCATTGCAAGCCATGCTCCTGGAAGAACCCTTCTTGAAGAGGATGGAGCTTACCGTCCTGTTCGAGACCTTCGACTGTGAGTATCTCTCGCCCATCAGCTTGCACGGCGAAAACGGTACACGACTTTACGGCCCGTCCGTCCATCACCACCGTGCATGCTCCGCAGTGGCTCGTGTCACAGCCGATGTGGGTGCCGGTGAGGCGGAGCTCTTCGCGGAGGAAGTGGACCAGTAACAGTCTCGGCTCTACGTCGGACGTCTGAGAGACGCCGTTGACCTTCAGGTTGATCTTAGCCATGCCTAAGCTCCTCCTTTAGCACGCGCGAATGCCAGGTTGATCGCTCGCGCCGCGAGGACGCGAACAAGATCTCGTTTGTAGGCGGCTGAACCTCTGATGTCGTCGACCGGTTGCGACTCGCCGGCCGCAATCTCCGACGCCTGCCTGATCGTTGACGCGTCGAGCGCCTTGCCCACCAGGAATGCTTCAGCTTTTCTTGCTTTCAGCGGAGTGAATCCCACATTCGTCAGACCGATTCCCGCTCGCGCGCACTCGCCGGCGCTGCTGAGCGAGATCTGCACGGCGACGCCGGCCGTAGCGTAGTCACCTACTTTTCTCTCGAGCTTTAGATAGGCACCTCCGCTCGAAGGCGGTGGAATCGGAATCCTGATCTCCTTTAGGATCTCGTCTGGTTGAAGAGCGGTCGTGAACAGGCCGGGGAAGAAACTCTCGACCGGGATCTCTCGCTCGCCTGCAGGGCCTACCGCAAGCATCGATGCCCCGAGGGCGAGCATCGTAGCCGGGTGGTCGTTCGCAGGATCGCCGTGAGCCAGATTGCCGCAGACCGTGGCCTGGTTTCGCACCAGCGGGTCGGCTATCACTGAAGTGGTATCCACAAGTATCGGTAAGCGTGATTTTACCAACGCGGAGTTCTCCAGGTCGCTCTCTCTAACTAAGGCACCGATCCTCAAGCTACCGTCGATCTCGGTAATGTAATCCAGAGCGGGGATGCGATTGATGTCGACGATGTGGGGCGGCGATGCGAGCCTCAGCTTCATCATGGGTATCAAGCTCTGCCCGCCGGAAAGAACCTTGGCATCCGGCCCCAGTTTCTTGAGAAGCGAAACCGCTTCCTCAAGCGTTTTCGGGGCGGAGTAATCAAAGCTGCGGGGTATCATAGGACCTCACCTCCGTTGCGACGCATTCTGCGTGGTCGGCAATGCCGGCGACGATCGATGCAGAGCATACTCACTGCGATTAGAAGCGTCAACTGGCGGAGTTCGGCCCTTGCATTCGAACAAATCAGCGAAATTGACTGTCCTACCTATGATATCCGGGCCATACTGTTGTAGTCTCCATCTTTTATAGATCGCCCTGCGAGGGAGGCTGGCGATGGCGTTCAAAGTTGAAGAAACGTTTGAGGTTCAGGCCGCGGTTCAGCGGGTTTGGGAATACCTGATAGACCCGGCGAGGGTCGCGGTGTGCCTGCCAGGAGCGGAACTGCTCGAATCGCATGATGATCAAACATATCTTGGCGCAGTGAAGGTCAAGGTCGGTCCAGTTACGATGTCATATAAGGGTGTTGTGAGATTCACCGAGTTGGACGAAGAGGCTCGCGTAGTCCGCCTCGTGGGCGAAGCTCGAGAAGCAGGCGGAGGCGGCTCGGCAAAACTCTCGATGCGCAGCAAGGTCATTCCGCTCTCAGGTGGAGGGTCACAGGTAGTCGTGGAAGCCGAGGTGGACCTGGTGGGAAAGATCGTCCAGTTCGGCCGGGGAATGATCGAGGAAGTCTCCAGGCAGCTCTTCCGCCAATTCTCGGCGTGCGTTAAGCAGCGCCTGGAAGTCGAGGAATCTGCGCAAGTCGAAGAACCTCCAGCGGGGAAAGCCGGGGCGGTAAGCGCGACGACGCTGGGGTTCCGCGCGCTATGGGCGATAATCGCGCGCTTTTTCGGGCGATTGTTTGGCAAACAAGCAAGCTGATTGCAGACTCAGCGCTTTTACGCAGCATATCAGTCAACGCGAGTCTGCGAGTCGACCATCTGAGCCGCAATCCTGCCGCTAAGCACCGCGCTTTCTATCGTTGCCGGCAATCCGGTGTCGGTCCAATCTCCGGCAAGCACCAGATTCGTCAAAGCGGTTCGTGGGCCGGGCCTCAAGTGGTCGGATTCGACTGTATGCGCCATGGTCGCTTCGCGTTCCTTCACTATGGCGCTCTGGATAAGCTTCGCATGTTGGCTCGCCGGGATCATCTCGTGCAGTTCCGACAGCGCCATCTCGACCAGCGCCTCTCGTGTCCAGTCGACGAAGTCCCGCGCGGCGCTGATGATCACCGCTATTTGATTGGTCTTCTTTTCGGTTGAGAGGATCAGGTCTTTGTTAAACACCCATTGGCACCGCGTTCCGATAAGCCCGGTGAATTCGCGATCTATGACCTGGCGATCGAACCATAAGTTGATCGAAACGATAGGCGAGGATTCAAGCTTTCCAATTGGTAGAAAGGTTTTTGCTGTTTCTTCGTCGAGAATTTGCATGAACGCATTCGGGGGGACCGCGCTGATAAAGTAATCGGCTCGGAACGTTTCGCCGCTCTTGAGTTCGGCGGCTACTACCGCGTCTCGCTCGACTACAAGTCTCGCGACTTCAGCCCCAGTTTTTACCTGGCCGCCGCGCGACTCTATGAATTCGCGAGCGCCGCCGGTGTAGAGATCGCTCAAAGGGACGCGAGCGATTCCGATGGCTGTGCTGCTGCGGCCACCGCCGAACGATTCTTCAAGCACTCGCTTCAGCATTCGCGCAGAAGCTATGTGCGGGTCTTCGTTCAGCGTCGCGATAACCATCGGATACCAGAAACGCTGTCTGATTCGTCCGGACTGGGCGAGATTATCGAGCCATTGAGCGACGGTAAGTGACTCCAGCGACCCGTTGCCGCGAATCGCGCGGCCAACGTTAATTGCGCGGATCTTGTCGCCCAGCGTGAGCCCTTTCATTCTTAAGAGTCCGGCAACGACGTGAAACGGCGCAGGAAGCGGCGGGCATTCGAACTTGACGAAGCCATCGCTGCGATCCAGGAAATCCACGCGCGGCCTGTCCTGGAACTTGAGTCTGTCAAGACATCCAATCTTTTGAAGGAAAGCGATCGTGTGATGGTAGCAACCCATGAACAGGTGCTGTCCGTTGTCGACCGGGCTCCCGGTTTTCGAATCGATGAACGAGTATGCGCGGCCGCCGAGGTGGTTGCGCCGCTCGAGCAGAAGCACATCAACGCCCTGCTCGATCAGGGTGACGCCCGCTGCAAGCCCGCTGAAACCGCCTCCGATGATCACGACCCGCTTCGACACGCTACCTCTTCAGCCGGCTCCGCAGCCAGATTTCCAGGGCGATACGCAGCCTTCGAGACTTTGTGACCGAGACCCGGTTGCGAAACACGTCGAACTGAATATCCGGCATCTGGTCGAGCATCTCACGGTAGATCGCGCCCATGATCTCAGCCGCGAACATCGACGGACGATCCACCTCGGGAAGGGAAGCCGCGGCCTTCTGAAAATACGAAGACGCCCGCGCGTGCTCGTGCTTCATCAACTCGATGAAGGGCGCGTTATAGAGATTCGCTTTCAGATCCTGTTCTCTGTAGCCGAAACGATCCATGTCTTCGAGCGGAAGGTAGATCCTGCCGCGCTCCATATCTTCCTTCAGGTCGCGCAAAATGTTTGTCATTTGAAGCGCGAGCCCCAGACTCACCGCGTACTCACGTGTGCGAGCAGATTCGTAGCCGAATATCTCGATGCATATCAGCCCGACCGCAGATGCCGCGCGATAGCAATATTCTCGGAGGTCGGCGAACGTCTGATAGCTGTGCCAGCGAAGGTCCATTTCCATCCCTTCGATCAGGTCGAGGAACGGCTGCTTGGGCAGCGTGAACTCCACGATTGAACCCATAAGACGATCGCCAAAATCGCTTAACGGGCAGCCCTGATAGCAGGCTTCGATTTCCTCGCGCCAATACTGGAGTTCGGCAGCAGGATCGCGGCCTGCCGGGTCGTCATCGACGATGTCATCCAGCATGCGGCAAAAAGCATAGACGTCTTTGATAGCTTTACGTTTCGAGGAAGGCAACAGCAGAAACGAGTAGTAAAAGTTTGAGCCCGCCGCGCGCTCAAATTGGCGGCGCGCACCACGTACACGATCCATCGCGGTCGGGACGGTTGAAGCCATCAGTAACGCCTGAAGTTCCTTTTGCTCGAAGCCCGGACGAGAACCTTGAGCTTGTCCCCGGTTGTTATGACCGGCCTACGGGTGAAGACGTCGTAGCCGTTTTGTTCTATTCGATCGAGAATAAGCACGCCGCCGAGCCAGACCGCGCGAAGCTCGAGACCAAGTCTTCCACCCACCGAAGTGCATAGCGGCTTGCCTCGCGCGAACAGTTCGCGCGCGCGCTCGACCTCGAATTTCATCAAACGCTGAAAGCTCTCGCCGGCGCACAGGCTTTGCAGATCGTCTTCGCCGACCTCGAATCGCGCCAGATCCTCGGCTGGAACGTAAATGCGATCCTTCTCGAGATCCACGCGAACATCCTGCCAGTGATTGGCGAGCTGGAGCGCCGTGCAGATGTCATCCGACCATGAGTGAAGCTGATGATCACGGTGGCCAAACAGCAGAAGGATCAGCCGCCCTACCGGATTTGCCGATTGCCGGCAGTAATCCAGCAGTTGATCGAAGCTCTGATAGCGGCGAACAATTACGTCCTGTGCGAACGCCGTGAGCAAGTCCTCGAAGAGGCTCTGCGGCAGCTCGAACTGCCTGATGGTCTCGGAAAGGGCGATGAAAACGGGATGAGTAGCACGACCGGCAAACGCTGCGCGAAGCATCTCGCGCCATTCTTCCAGCAGACCGAGCCGTTCCTGTTCGCTGTGGTCTTCGTCGTAAGCTTCGTCGGCGAAGTCATCAGCGGTGCGGGCGAATGCGTAGATCGAATAGAAATGTCTCCGCAATCGCGGCGGCGCCAGCATGGAACCAACCGGAAAATTTTCATAGTGCGATCTTGCCAGCCGGGCGCAGTATTCGTAGGCGCTTTCGAGGCTCCATGATTGCGCTGTGATTTCTGTGCCGTGAATTGCTCGACCAAACGCTGTGGTGTGATAACCGGCAGTCGTGCTCATCTCTTGTCCGATTTCAGGCATGCTGGCAACTAGTAATTATATCGGCTTTTCGATGAAGGACAAACTTAGCGAGAGCCGGTACTCGCCTGTGCGCGGGGAAGAAGAAAGGGACTTGAGAATCGTGTAGGGGTCCCGTGGCTCCTCGGGAACATGGACAATGCGAAACAGGGCAGCCCCGGCGGCAGCCCCGATGACCGGATCAGGCGTAAGCCTTCGCAGAACACACACTCCCCCCGGGCGACGTGGGAGATCGCCCGAAACGGGGCTTGAATTCTGATACAGCGGAAGGTCGGATGACGGGCCTTAAGAAGCCATCAGTGCGCTACCGCGATAGTGGATCGCGCAAGCGTTCTGGTCACCGTCGTAGTCCGGTGCTTCGAGCAGCACTTGCTCAACGCTTCGTCGACAAGCGGTTCGACGACGCATTCGGACTTGCGGCACACCGTCGAGAGCTCGCTGATTACAAGGTAGCGAGCCCGTTCGAGCATCCTCTTCTCGCGAAACGAGAGAGGCTTGTTCAGCGAAAGGTATGTAAGGTTCTTTAAGACCTCGGCGACGTGAAAGATGTCCCCCGTCCTCATTCTTTCAAGGAACTCTTTGTATCTGTCTTTCCAATCGATTGGGGGGTTGGTGAAGTCTGCTGAGAGGGTCTTCAACAAACTGTCGCACTGGATGTTGTTGATAGGCGACCTTAGACCGATTTCGCTTGCGTTTGCGATGGGAACCATTACCGTTGATTCCGTTGATTTCAGTCTGAGCAAGTAGAAGCTGTTTTGTGCGCCTGCGACCTCGGTGGTTGTGATCTTCTCGATTACGCCTATGCCGTGGTTTGGATAGACAACTTTCTCGCCTATTTTGAAACTCACAGATTCCTCCTTAGCGCCTTTTTGAGCACAGCTTGGACCTCGGGGTTGAGGTCTTCACGGTGACTTACCCTTGACATCAATGCTTACTCGTTATTGACGACGAGTCGTGAACTAAACCCGTCGGAAGGCCTGATCGATTCGTGGGCAAGAGCGGTTTTTGAATCGCCAGACTTGCCCTGCCACTCATTCACTTCAATACAAAGTCCAGTCTACATTAAGCGCGAACCAAGGGTCAAGCTGAGATCGGAATTAGCAGACTCCGAGGCGGTCCAGAATTGACGCGTGGCCGGACCTGTAGCCTTTGAGTCACGCGTCACGTAAACTCCCCACCTCTTCCACCTATCATTCTCGATTCTCATGGTATGGTGATCGAGATGAGGAACGATCGCCGAAGCGGTCCTCTGTCGCTGCGAAGAACCCTGATGAACATTTCCTCGCCGCTCCTCAGTTCGCGCGTGAGACGTTGAAAGTCTTCAAGCGTAGCGACCGGCTTGTCGTTGATCTGGACTATCAGGTCATCAACCATGATTCTGTTATCGGCGCCGATGCTGCCGGGCTCGACGCTCACCACGTAAGCGCCGCGGGCGCCTTCCAGTCCATGCAACCTTGCGAGATCGGGAGTCAACGTCCTGGCGGTAACACCCAGGGTGGACCGTCGCTTCGCACCACCGGGTGCGCCCTCCTGTCGCTCCGGTTTTCGCGGGTCAGGCAGCGCGGGCCGAACAAGGCGAAGCCCCTCCGGTTCGTCCTTTCGCTCTTCAAGCTTCACAACTGCGGTCCGACGTTCACCTCCGCGAAAATATGTGATCTTAGCAGTGCTTCCCACCCCGAGCGACGCGACCCGCCGAATCAGCGCCCGGACGCTCTTCACCTTCTGGCCGTTGACTTCAGTAATCACATCGCCGATCTGGAAGCCCGCGCGCGCGGCGGGGCTTGTCTCGCTGGTCAGCTCGCGTACGACAACGCCCTCGCCTTCAGCGATCCCGTTCAAGCGAGCGACCTGTGGCGTCATCTCCTGGGGGTTAATGCCAAGGAAGCCGCGTCGCACTTTTCCATCCGTCACCAGTTGGTTGTATATGTCTGCTGCCGTCGATGACGGCAACGCAAAGCCGATTCCGCTGTACACGCCCGTATTGGTCGCGATTTGGGTGTTGATTCCGATCACCTCGCCGGCAAGATTTACGAGTGGCCCTCCCGAGTTGCCTGGGTTGATTGCCGCGTCGGTCTGAAGGAACTGCTGGAAGGGTGTGGATCCGCTTCCGGTTACGCGGTCTTTGGCGCTGATGATTCCGGCGGTAACGGTTTGCTCCAGCCCGAATGGTGATCCTATAGCCAGTACCCAGTCCCCGACGTTCAACTTGTCTGAATCACCCATCCGAGCGACCGGCAGGGGACGCGGCAAGTCGATCTTTATGACAGCCAGGTCCGTTGGTGAATCTACGCCGATCACCCGAGCGTCGGTCTCGGTTCCATCCGCCAGTTTTACCTTTAGCTTGATAGCGCGGCTGACAACATGAGCGTTAGTCAGTATGAAACCCGTCGAGTTCACGATGACACCCGAGCCCGAGGCTTCTCGAGTGTAGAACTCTGTGTCGAAAACCTTGATGTGAGCGACCGACGGTTCAACCTGTTCGGCAGCTCGCGCAAACGAAGCCGACAGCGAGTCTGCGGTAACCGCCGCGGTGCTGATTGTAACGCGATTATCACCGGGGCCGGCACTCACGACGCCGCGGGCTATCGCGCCGATCGCGACGCCTATAGAGAGAGAGAACACGGCTATGAGCGCGGTGATTGCCCGGCGGCTGAGCGTGATTCTAAGGGTGAAGGAATCGCCGGTCTTCGAAGGTTGGCTTCGGTGTCGCATAACAAACTCCTCTGCGGCAGCGCCGCTGGAAAATAGATTAACAAAGGTCAAAGTGCCTGAAGGTTTCCCGGCGATTATACCAGCGCGAGGGGTAACATTATAAGCGGTATGCTCGGATCGAGAAGCTGTATCCGCATTCGCGCGCTATTAGATTGGCGCAAGTAGGAGCTCGATGAACTCTACGCCCGCACTCGGGGTCGCGACGACGGGATTATGCGAGGTCGCAAGGGCGTTCGAGTTGGCGCCAGTAGTTCAGATGCAGCAGCCGCAAGCGCTCTATTTAGCGCCGGCCTCGAGAGATTGACGCCTTCTGATACTGTTCTTGCGCCTGCTGCAAGTTGCCGGAGGCCTTGTAGGTGTCTCCCAATAAGCGATAGAGTGGCGCTTTGGCTTTGGGCTCCGCTAGGTCGGGTTGCGTCAGATTGGGGTTATCTATTATGCCTAACACATCCTGGCAAAGCTTTATCGCCTCTGAGTAGCGATGCTGAAGGATGGAGATTTCGACGATTTGTATGTCCACATCAGCCGCGCTGATGAGGGGACATAATCAGTGGAGTAGATCGCCTTGAGGAGCTTCTCCACTTCCTTGTCATATTTCTGCGGAAATCTGTTGTTGCTTCGAACATACCTTCCGTCGTCCCAGCGGTATATGTCATCGTTGGAACCGTGACCCCTTGAAACAATGATTTCCGGGACGCCGTTAACATCTAAATCAGTAATCTTTACAGCTTCGCAATGGCCTTTTGATCCCCATGCGCCGGTAATGCGTCGAATTCTGCCCTTTCGGTACTCGTAGATTTCTAGACGCGAAAACTCGTTAAACTACACTCGCCATCGAACGTATTATTATTCACGCCTGCTCGGTGAGCAATAGCGACTATTGGCAAATCGGTACCGCTAAGGCCCATGAGATTGGTTGTGCTGACTTTTTTGCCATTGCTCAATTCGCTTGATTATTTTCTCGACCTCTGGATCTTGGACATAGGAGTACTTCTTTCTTACCGGAAGTTTCAACCCAGTGATAGCTCTCAGAGCCTCAATGAGACTTTTGTTTAATTTATCCCTAAACAGTGTGGATTCAGTATCTACAGGGGTGAATGTCTGGTTGTCCTTCAGAGCCTCGGTTAAACAGTCCACCGCCTTTTTGCTTCGGATTGAACCAAGAGCTTCAGCAGCCTTTATCCTCAGCGATTGGGCCCTGTGCTTGAGACTTAGACAAACGGCCTTGACGTCTCTCTGCTTTTTGTTTTCTTCAAGTGCTTTTTCAGCCACATCATAATCCTGGCTAAGGACTCGTTCCTTCATTTGTTCCGTCCGTCCCGAACCGCTGATTGTAGATGAAATCAGCAGCGAGAGAATTATAGAGCAGTTACTCAGTTTCATCACACGTACCTTTCTATGGTTTGATCTCCCCTTTTCTTATTGTCAGATTCAAGTTTCAGACATGCCGTTGCGCATGACAAGTGATTTCAGTTATCCGCTTTCCAACTAGACCCTGGGGTCATGAAGCTTCCCGTCGTTCATATGTCTGAAACTCAATCCGCCGTTGTTTTACTTCTGTATCAGAAGCCGGTGTTATCAAGGGCCTTGTTACTACCATTGTTTATCCATTTCCCATTGGATTTTCTCATCTTGAAATGGATCCTCCACAGGTAGTAATCAGAAATTCGATTCCAGCTGCCTGCAATCTCCAGTCTCGCAAATTCTCTGAAGTGTAATCGCAGTTCAATCGCGTGCCCTTCGTTACCTGCTCCGTGTAAAGCGGGGAGTCCGGGCTTATCCTCACCATTTAGTTTGCCGGTGTTGTTGTACGGATCGTTGTTTTCGTCGCCGGTACTTCTGTCGTCATTCCCCTCGACATCAATAGACGGGTAGGCAATCCCATCCGGCGCAACACTGCCACAGCACTGCGAAGGAGTGAGTCCCTGAGGGAGTATCCAATGTGTTCTCAACTGCCGCGAGTTGTCCCATTTCTTGTCTGCTCCATCTTTTAACGCATCACCAGTCCAGTGATTTCCTCCCGGTGGATCAGTCGTTTTCGTGCCGCTCAGATCCGGTCTGTTGGAGTCTGTAATAACGGAGCCAGGCTGAATTGTGTGAACGAATTTGTATCCTCCTTCGACGATGCCCAAATTGGGAGTTTGCTGATAACTGATTGGGAAAGCATCCGTGGATGTGATTGTTGCCCACACAACCCACACCCTTAATTCCTTAGCGGTCTGACCACTGACTTTGACCTTAACAACCTTTTTGCTTGAACTTCCTTTCGAGACAGTGGCTTTGAGCTTGTCTGTTGGCGTTTGTGTCGCACCTTCCCAAGTGATTGTATTTGCCGATGCTTGATTGTTCGGAGCAATCGTCGCGGTCAGGGTGACATTCTCGTTTGATGCCCCTTTCGGCGTTACGAAATGAATTATGCTTTGATTCCCAACTACACTAGTTACTGTGACTGCACCTTGAGCGGTTACATCAATGACTTGTACAACCGTCACCGGGCAAGAGATGATGATCGGCACAATGAAGGGAGTGCAATTACCACCCTCCTCAGGCGCAAACTGATAATCTATTCCATCAAACTCCGCGATCACGTTCGCCTGTCCTAGCTCAACCCATGTGCATTGAGCGCCACTCAAACCCACCGCGCCAACCGTCACCACCGATGTGTTGTCACTCGACCAGCTTGCCGAAGCGGTAACGTTATACGGCCCGAACTCCGCTCCATCACAATCTCTGCGCCTTGTCTGGAATAACTGCACCGGACCTGAGTTGCCTGGCAACCCACCTAATGAACCGGGTGTGCAGAAGACGAGGAAGGTTGCAGGCGGGCAGCAAGGTGGGCCGCAACTGAAGCTGCTCGCCACGCCTGCGATCGAGCTGAACACTTCCGCCCTGCCGGTCAAAGCCTGCCTCCCGCTTTCGTACCAGTTTGCCTGCCCGCTCGTTAGCGTCAAAGGAATCGTTCGCCCGATGCTGTCCGGAGTCTGACTGTCTCGCAACTCGCGGATGTCTATCGCCGTCTCTTGCTGGGGAGCAAGCTCCTGCATCGGCAGCGCATAGCTTCCGCCATCGTAATCAAGCTGTATCGTGAATCGCGACTCTTCGTCCGTCGTATTGCGGACGTGAACGACACTTTGGAAGTCTCCGTCGATCCTCCAGGGATAGCTCCCGCCGAATCGGTTCATCGCTATTCCGGTATCTTTTATCGGCACGTCGAAGGTGTGATTATGGCTCTGATCGAAGCTCGTGAGATGAGCGGCGAGAGCGCCAGTCGCTCCGGTTGAAGTAAGCGTCAAACCGGCGCCAACAATCGCAGCGCGAAAACCTGCTCGCCTGAGCTCTGGTCCGACATCAACTGAGTCAACTTGCTGCGGCAGCAGATGGCGATTAGACAGCGCAACAGTTCGCGGCTGGCCATTCGAGGTGAAGCTGACCTTCGGCGTCACTTCGATAGCTGCATCCGACACATTGCGCAGCAGAGCAATGGAAGTGAAAGATGTTTGAGGGGAGAAGCCCCGGAGGTCCGGCTTGCCGACCAGCATGTGTGCAGCAGCTAAAGTTTGTGAACGCCTTTCTGCAGGGTCGTGAAAAGCAAAGTGCGAAGAAAAGCCAGCCTGACGCTTCGCGAGCATCCCGTAGGCCAGCACAACACCTGGGTTTCCGGTGTGAGTAATGGCAACGCCTCCCAACTTGCCCGCCTGGGGGCTTGTCGTGAACGGAATCTGCAGATCACTCAGATTGATAACCTGGGTCTCGTGAGGCGCAAGCGTTCGCGTGAGCGACTGATCGCGGGTTGGTCCTTGATCCCCAAAGAAATTCGCCGTAACGGAGACGCTACCGTCGCTCATGCTGCTCAATACCAGCCGATACTGTGAAGCGCTGTCGGGCTGCCACCACATTCCCTCAAGCCGCGATGAAACGAAGCTCATCGGCATGTCATTCAGCACATCAAACGACAAGCTCGTAGCTGGATTGGCGACTATCAAGCGACCCCCGAGATAAGCGTGCGGCGCCTGGTAATCGAGTATGATATTGCCCTGCCTGAAACTGGCATCGCCGCCGGCATGGGCGATCCAGTCGGCGACGTTAGCTCTCAGCTGACGTTGGGGTTCAAGCACGATCGGGCTAACCGATAGTGGCTGGCCGCTCGGATTGTGAATCGTTGGGTTTACTATTAGCTGAGTGCTGCTGGGGTTGTTGATGATTACAGTTGATGTGAAGCCGTCATCTTCAGACCAATATGCGAACAAGATGGCTTGGTGCAAGGGTGGACTGGTCTGCGTGGAGGCGAGTGGCTTGGGTCTTGCGGCAATGATCAACAGACCAACGACAATTATGACTGATGCGGGAATCGCGGCCTTCAAGATAGCTCGATTGCGTGCGGCATATCGACCATGTAGTATTCGCATGACACTTCCTTTCGAGGTGTTGTGTTAAGGGCAAGACAGACATCGCCCACAAAGCCTGGCTGTATTCCCTGTTTGATTTTCCGGCGACACGAGTCGCGCCTCAGCCTATCAAATCCCAACGGATTCTTATCTTCAAGCGGCGAGGAAAATTTGCTGCGGACCTCAATTGCTTGTTCAGCTATTCAGCACGGATTTTGTTTACAACGGCGATCAGGAGTGAGGTTGGTTAAGCCGTTGGACGCTTCACTCTGTTACTTCCTAATTGGACGCGCGCCGACTATATGCTCCCTTACCAGAGATGTCAAGTAGTGCAAGAAAACTTACCGTAGGTTGCGGACGTCTCGACTGTTCTGAAAAGGGAAGCTTAAGGCAGAAAAAACCTTCCGGCGACTCACTTGACTTTCGCGTTCTTCTCGAAGAAATCCAGTATGGCGGGAAACGTTGCGGCGAGAATGCTCAGGTGATCCGCGTCGGGGACCTCCAGATGATTCACCTTGAGCCCGGCCTTCCGCGCGGCGGCAACCATGTCGCGCGAAAGCTGCGGAGGAGCTATCCCGTCGAGCGCCCCGTGCACGACCATTGCCGGCACGCTCTTGGTTTTTGCCAACAGCGCCTCCAGGGCTTCACCCTTAGTAGGCGCGCCGCCCGACACCGGAGCGATTGCGGCAAACAACTCGGGTTTGGTTGAAGCGATCAACCAGGTACCAAACCCACCCATCGAATGACCGGTGAGATAGACTCGCGAAGGGTCGACCCGATAGTCCCGGGTAACGCATTTGACGACCTCGAAGCTGTCGTCGGCCGCCAGTCCAACATAGCCGCTGAACCGCCCTCGTCCGTTCACCCCCGCAAGAATCCAACCTCGCCGCTCAGCTTCGCCCTTTATCACTGCTGGATCGAACAGCCCGCTGAAGTAGTACCCCTCATCGCCCAACGCGCCGTGCAACATCACAACAAGCGGCTTCGTGCTTGCGCCATCGTAGCTCTTAGGGATATAGACGCGGTACGGCACGAGTTTGCCGTCGGACGCCTGGTAAGCCCGCTCGACTTCGCCTCTTTCGTTGGAAAAGGGGTTCTGGCCCTTGGCGATTGCGGTC
>JBASRN010000318.1:0-43887 GCA_049273855.1 Blastocatellia bacterium | reverse complement strand
GCCCCCGCCGAGTCGTCCCTTACTTCTCACAAGGAACTCGGCGGGGGCAAGCCCACCTTCCCGACCTGAAACGTCCCGGGAATGTAACAGTGAGGTCACGCCCATCCTTCCCAATCCGTCATCGCTTCGAGTAGTCATCGAAACCTGAATCGGTTTTTACGCATTATTTCCGTTGGGGGATCCCGAAACCCCAAGAAACTTACTACCATTTGAGTCCCAGCCGGTGGCACCGTTCGAAGCGCTTCCCTAAGCAGCTTTTTTCTTCTCGAGTTCCCTGAGGATCACTCGCATCCCATCTGCTATGTAAGCCCGCAGGTCCTTTTTCAACGCGCGACCCGAGTCAGTGTTGAATTGAATCGCAACGGCGGTCCTCTGCTGCGGGAAATACTCCATCTCCGACCGGTAGCCCGGGAACCAGCCGCCGTGCCCGTAGCTCACGCCCCACTCGCTCTGGCGGATCTGCACCGCAAGCCCGTACTTGTTTCCCGCGCCGCTGCCTCGTCCTTCGTTCGCGTCCACTCCCGTCAGCATCTGATCCAGCGCACCCTTCTTTAAGACCTTGCCTTCATACAGGAGCTTTGCCCACCGGGCAAGATCTTCCGCCGTTGAAGCGAATCCTCCGCCCGTCCATTCCATCTGCGGGTTGATTATGAACCTTCCGTCCACGATGAGCCGGCCTTCAAAGCCGAACGGGCTGTTGGGCATCGAGTAGCCGGTTATCACGCCGGGCAAAACCCGTCGGTCGGAAGGAATGGTCTGATCGAGCTTGAGCGGTTTGAGAATCAGTCTCGCGACTTCACCGTAGACGGTTTTCTTTGTGACTCGCTCGAAGATCATTCCAGCAAGGATGTAGTTGGTATCCGCGTACGACCAGCCCTTGCCGGCAGCGAAGACCGGCTTGGAGTCGAGGATGTAGGCGATCAGCTCTTCGGGTTTCCAGACACGGTCGGGGTCCTTCTTCATTGCGGCTATGAAGTCCGCGTTTAGCACGTGCTCAGGAATCCCGCTCGAATGATTCATCAACATGCGAAGCGTGATGTCTTTTGCGTTCGGCAACCGCGGAAACCAGGCGGTGCTTCCGAGCCAGCGGTCGATCTTCGTGTCGAGGTTTACTTTTCCGTCTTGAACCAGCTTAAGCATCACCGCCGAGACGTATGTTTTGCCAATGCTTCCCGCCAGCATTCGATCGGTTGGTTTGAGGGGCCTCTTCTCTTCGACATCGGCGAGGCCTACAGACACCGAGCCCGATCTTCCGTCAGGCAAGACAAAGCCCAGGGTCGCGCCGGGAAACGAAGCAGCTTCGTGAAGCGTCTTGAGCGTTGCCTGCAAGCTCGCAAGCAGCGCCAGCATCTCGGGATCATCAAGGCTCGGTCGGGCTTCAGTTGATCCGATGGATACGCTTGCAGCGCCGGAGGGGTTCGGAAGAGTCAGAACTGGCCCCAGCAAGAGGAGAATGAGAGGGAGCGTCCTTTTTATCATTTGAGCCTGACTGTCATCCTTGCGCACGCGCGCCGCAACGTCAACGCTGACGCGCATCAAGCTTGATCTTCAGCACAACCGGTTCCTGAAGCTTGTCTTCCGCTGCAAGCCTGCCGTTCGCGTCCACCAATGGCCACTGACTGTTGGCAATGAAATAGAACATGTCCTTCACAACCACGCCGAGAGTCGGTTCCAAAAAGACCGGGTTGTTGGCTTCAATGACTTCAAGCTGTTCTACTCGCTTCAGATCCTTACTCAGCGAAACTCGAACGACGCGCTGAGGGTTCACACCATTCTGCACGCCGATCAAGCTGCCCTTGAAGAAGTACAGCCCGTCGATTCCAAGCAACGTAGCCCCTGCGAGCGGCGCCAGATGCGAAACCTTCTTCGTCTTAACGTCGATGTCGAACAAGCCGGTTCCATAGTCGGCCATGAATAGATGTTGCTCGTCATTTGAGAAGGCCAGTCCCTGTGGCGAGCCGAAGCCGGGGTCTTCAAGAAACAATTCGATTTCGTCCTTCCGTGGGCGAATCGCGTAAATCGCCGGCGAGAGACTGTCGGTGGCAAACACGTCGCCGTTCGAGTGAATGGCCAGGTCGCCGAGCGCGTGCTTTTTTCCGGCGTTCGACAACACGTATTTCTTCACGAGTTTCTTTGTTCGCAGATCGAACTTGAAGACCGCGGAAGTGCCGTCTTCCTCTTTCTTGAAGTTGATCATCTGCGGGAACGCGGTGCTCGTGACCCACAGATGACGCCTTTTGACATCGACGGTCATTCCGAGCACGCTGAACAAACCGTCCTGCTCGGAGGCGAATGTCCTTACTTCGCCGTTCCTGCCGACCGCGAGGATCCTTCGCTTGTGGACGCTTCCAACAAAGAAGATCGCCTCGGCCGAATCGTAGGCCAGGCCTTCGGTGATCAGCCCTTTCTCATGAATCGTAAATCCGGCGGAGCTGTTGATCACCGGAGCCTTGCTGGCCTCGAATCGCTTGAGTATGAGCTTGAACTCGGGAGTGTCTTTGATTGAATCAAGGTCGGGGTCTTTTTCGGCTGGCACTACCAATCCCATCTCGCCGAGTTTGGAGAGGTGTGCAAGCGCCTCGCTTTTTCTTCCGGCAAGCGCGTACATGCAAGCAAGGTTGTAGAGCACCGTCGGGTGATCGGGAATGATCTCTGCTGCCTTCTTGAAGTTTTCGATCGCTGCGGGATAGTCCTTCGCCTTGTAAGCCGCGGCGGCTTGCTGACGATAATATCTGGCGGTTCTTGGGGGGTCGTCGGCGGCAGCGAGCTGCGCCGCCGAAATCAGCGGAACCAGAATAAACGCAACTCCGATCCCTCTAAGCCTTGTGATAGTCCACCTCCTAAGAACAAGCTCATCGCCGCGAGACTCCCGACTCGTCGAGTGCGAGAACACAAACTGAACGAATCTAAAGAAGGGCAAAAAATACCACCAAATCATTTGTGATGAAACGGCCTCCTTGAGTGACCGGCCGGCCCTTTCGAGGAACGAAGGACGAGGATGGAGGATCGAAGATTGAGAATGGATACTCGAAAACGGAGAATTGCAAATTGAAGATTGAAAATCTGAATTGGAAGAACCAAGAATTGAAAATCGAAAATCTGAATTGGAAGAACCAAGAATTGCGATTGCTGTCCTCGATGCTCCAGTTTCCAATTTCCAATTTCCAATTTCCAATTTCAGTTTTTTCAATTCTCAATTTGCAATCTCCATTAATCTCCATTCTCTATCCTCCATCCTCTATCCTCGTTCCTTCACTCATACCTGAGCGCAACCATCGGGTCCACTTTCAACGCGCGTCTAGCCGGTATAAAACTGGCTGCCAGCGCCACTCCAGTCAGCAGCAGCGCAATCAACGTGAACGTAAAGGGATCAGTTGCGCTTACTTGATAGAGCATCCCCGAGATCACCCGCGTTACAGCAAAAGAACCCAGGAGCCCCATCGCCACACCGATGAGAGCGAGCGACATTCCCTCTCCCAGTACCAGCCGCAGGATGTCGGAAGGCTGAGCTCCGAGCGCCACTCGGATCCCAACCTCGTGTGTTCGTTGCGTCAGCGAAAATGCCACAACGCCGTAGACGCCGACCGCCGCCAGCGCCAGCGCGACCGTCGCAAACACACTCAATATGATCGTAAGAAATTGCGGCTGAGCTACCGAGCGGGACACTACCTCTTCCATCGTTCTGAAGTTCTCTACCGGTTGATCTTTATCAATCGATTGCACAAGCTCACGCAAAGGCCCAACGAGAGCGATCGGCGCCGACACCGCTCGTGCTACCAGCACCATCGAGCTTGCCGGCTGCTGCAGAAACGGAATGTACATTTCGGGCTCGAGCTCCGCTTCCAAGCCCGAGTGCTTGATGTTTCCAACGACTCCGACGATTGTCGGGCCCGAGTCTCCGAACAGAATTCGCTTCCCGATGGGGTCCTGGTCGAGCCAGAAGCGGTGCGCCATCAGCTCGTTGATGATCACGACATCGGGTGTCCCGCTCGCATCGCCCTTCGTGAACGGCCGCCCGCTCAGCACAGGGATCGCCATCGCGCCAAAGTAGTCCGGGCTGATGATCCGCAGATTGGCCCATTCGTTATCGGTGCCCTCGCGACCTTCGAGGGCAAAAGCGTTCTTGGAGTTATTGGAGCTCAGTGGAAGCACCGACGTGAGCGCGGCGGAACGAACCCCGGGCAAAGCCTCGACGCGCTCGAGGAGCCGTTGGAAGAATTCTGACTGCTGAGGCTCCTGCCGATACTTGTACTGAGGCAGCGAGAGATCCATGGTCATCAGATTCTCAGTTCGAAAGCCTCTGTCGACGGAGAGCATCGCGAGGAGGCTCCGGCCGAGCAGACCAGTCCCGACAAGCAGAATCAACGATAAAGCAATCTCGGAGATAACCAGCGCGCCGCGTAAGAGAGGGCGCTTACGAATACTGGAACCGGCGCCTTCCTTGAGCACTTCCTGCAGCTCAACACGCGAAGTCTGTCGCACGGGCGCCAATCCAAAAAGCAACCCCGTCGTCAGGCTGACGATCAGAGTGAAACCCAGAACGGTTCGGTCAATTCCGATCTCCTCGATGCGGGGCAAGTTCGCTGGCGCCAGCGCGCGGAGCGCGTCGATTCCCCACAGTGAAAGCAGCAAGCCCAGCCCTCCGCCGGCTAGCGCCAGGACAATACTCTCGGTCAGCAACTGCTGGATCATTCGCCGGCGACCCGCCCCGAGCGCTACACGGATGGCGAGTTCCTTTTTTCGAGTCGCCCCCCGCGTCAGACAGAGGTTGGCGACGTTGGCACAGGCGACCAGCAGCACGAATCCCACTGCGGCCATCAGCACCAGCAAGCCCTGCCTCACGTTGCCGACTACTTTCTCCTGCAAGGACACCACGCTCACTCCCCAACCGGAGTTCGACTGCGCGTACTCACTTTCCAAGTGCTGAGCAAGCGTAGTCATTCCCGCCCGAGCTTGCTCGAGCGACGTCTCATGCTTCAACCTGGCGACAACTTGCAAGAACCGCGCGCCACGTATTCGCTGAAGCGGTGCGGGCACGTTGAGCGGCGTCCACAGATCCACGTCGCGGAGGAACCTAAAGCCTCCATGCATGACGCCGACTACGGTGTACGGAGAACCGTCGAGGGTTAGGGTCCGTCCCACAATGCCCGGATCTCCGCCAAATCGACCCTGCCAAAACCCGTGGCTGAGAACCACGACCTTCCCTTGGTCGGGCTTTTCTTCCTCAGGTAGAAAGCCGCGACCGAGGACTGGCTCAGCTTCCAACATCTGAAAAAGGGCAGGCGAGACGCTCTGCGCGCGAACGCGCAGAGGTTCGTCTTCGCCGGTGAGAGTAGGGGACCCGCCCGTGAATGCCGCGATGTCTTCAAAAACCTGATTCTGTTCCTTCCAGTCCTTGAAGTCCGGAAAAGATGCGCCAATCGGCTCGTTGAAGACTTTCGGATTAGACGCCATGACAGAGACCAGCCGATGGGCGTCCTTGAAAGGCAGCGGCTGGAGTAAGACGCCGTTCACCACGCTGAAGATGGCGGTATTGGCTCCAATGCCGAGAGCCAGCGTGATCACAACCACGGCGGTGAAGCCGGGCCTCTTGAGCAACGTTCGAACGGCGTATCGCAGATCTTGGAGTAGAGTTTCCATGATTATGCCTCCGTTTTCCGAGTGGCGATTGGCGATTGTTTGACCCGGGCGGCTGATATCCGCGATGCCGCCATAATTGGCTCGCCAATCGCAAATCTGCACGGACAAACCAATCTTTTCATTCATGCCTAAGCGCTGCCATCGGATCAACTTTCATCGCCCGCCGCGCCGGAACGTAGCACGCCAGCAGCGAAACGACAGTCAACAGCAGCGAGATACCGGCAAACGTCAGGGGATCGGTCGCGCTCACTTCAAACAACATGCTCATCATCACCCGCGTCAGGGCGAACGAAGCAGCTAAACCGATCGCGACGCCAATCAGAGTCAGTTTCATTCCTTGTCCGACTATCAGGTTGAAGATGTCGCGTTGCCCCGCCCCTACGGCCATTCGCACGCCGATTTCGTGTGTTCGCTGCGTGACTGAATAAGAGATGACCGCGTAGAGGCCGACCGACGCCAGCAGCACAGCGAGCCCGGCAAAAGCTCCAATCAGAGCGGTGTTGAAGCGTGGCTCCCTGAGGGCGGCGCCGACCAGTTGATCGATCGTAGCGACATTCAGCACCGGCACGTCTTTGTCCACGGCCAGCATTCGACTACGTACTGCGGCAACAACGCTGATTGGATCGCCATTTGTCCGAATGGCGAAGTATGTAGCCCAGCGCGGCTTCTGCATGTACGGATAGTAGATTTCGGGCTCGACGACATCGCTTACTTCAAAGCGCCTGACGTCGCCGACGACTCCGACTACCTCGAGACCTTCTTTCTCACGAACAAGCAGTATCCTCTTGCCGAGCGGATCTTCACCGGGAAAGAACCGCCGAGCCATCGCCTGGTTGATGATTGCAACCGCAGGCGCCCCGGGAGTATCGCGGTTTGTGAACTCTCTGCCGGCGAGCAGCGGAACCTCCATCGTGTGAAAGTAGTCCGGTCCGACGTTGTAGTAGCGCGCGTGAGGATATTCTCCGGAGGTCGGCGCGGGCTGACCTTGGGCCAAAACGTCGGCCGGTTCGTAGCCGCCGAACTGCGGACCGGCCGAGGTGGCGCCAACAGACAGAACTCCGGGGATTGATCGGAACTCTTCCGCGGCCCGCTGATAGAGAGCGGCCACCTCATTCCCGTCTTTGTATCTTTCCAACGGCAGGAACAGTTGAACCGTGAGCAGCTTCTCCGGGTTGAACCCGGGCCGCAAAGTGATGAGACGAACAAACGATTGTCCCAGCAGACCCGCGCCGACCAGGAGCACAAGCGCCAGGGCCACCTGTGAAATCACAAGCAGCCCGCGCAGTCGTGCTCCGAGTCCTGCTGCGGAACCTCTTTGTCCTTCTTTCAGATGCTCGACGAGATTCAGTTTGGAAGACCCGACCGCGGGTGCCAGACCGAACACCACTCCCGTCAGCAAGGAAAGCGACAAGGCGAAGGCGACGACACGTCCGTCCAGTTTTACTTGATCGAGGCGGGGAATGTTACTCGGACTGATCGCTACAAACAGGTCGACAATCCAGAAAGCCAGCAACACTCCTATCGCGCCGCTTACGAGCGCGAGAACCACCGCTTCGGTCAGGAGTTGGCGAATCAGAGCCAGCCGACTTGCGCCAAGCGCTGCGCGAATCGCGAACTCCTTCCGGCGCCTCGCGGAACGTGCGAGCAACAAGTTCGCGACATTCGCGCAAGCGATGAGCAGCACCAACCCAACGGCGCCAAGAAACACAAGCAGCGCAGGTCGCACGTCGCGCACTTGAGCGTCCTGCAACAAGGCGATCGAAACTCCGTAGCCTGCATTGTCCTTCGGGTACTGCTCGGCGAGCTGCTGTGCAATCGAGTCCATTTCGGCTTCCGCCTCTTTTATCGACACGCCCGGCTTTAGCCGCGCGTATACTCGCCGGTTTCGCACGTAGCGTTCGAGGTACTGGTCGGGATCGACGGACACCGGCGCCCAGATATCGAATCGCCCGAGCCCGAGCGCCTTTAGCGACGGCGGGAGAACTCCAACGACGGTGAAGCTCTCGTTATCGAGCGTTATCGGTTGGCCAATGATGCCTGAATCGCCGCCGAGATTCGCCTGCCAGTAGCCGTAGCTGATAAGCACCACGTGATCGCGGCCGCGTTGATTATCTTCCGGAAAAAGCAGACGGCCTGAGACTGGCTTCACCGCCAGCGCAGCGAACAAACCGGGAGTTGCGATCCCGGCGGAGACCGGGATTCGGCCCTCCGGCGTATTGATCCTAAAGCTCCAGTCTCTCCACGCCCCGAACTGCTCGATGGTTTTGCTCTGTTTCTCCCAGTCTTCCAGGTTGCGCGGCGAAACCACGGAAAGCCGGCTTGTCTTCTCCGGATTGTGCTCGCCGAGAACGATGAGTCTCTCCGGCTCCGGGAAGGGCAAGCTGCTGAGCAAGACTCCATTAACGAAGCTGAATATTGCAGTGTTGGCGCCGATGCCAAGCGCGAGGATGAGAACAACAACGAGGCTGAATCCTGGACTGCGACCCAGCGTCCGAAATGTGTAGCGAAAGTCTTGAAAGATAGCTTCCATCATAATCACCTTCCCCGAATGATCCAGCGTGATGCCGAAAGTAAGGCGGGTCTGTCAACAACCGTTTGATCGACCCTTGCTTCAGTTTGTTCAGCTCGTACTTGAGTTCCATAGTCTGCTCAACCCGAGCTGATCAACGTTTATCACTCATACCTGAGCGCAACCATCGGGTCCACTTTCAACGCGCGTCTTGCCGGTATAAAACTGGCTACCAGAGCCACTCCAGCCAGAAGCAGCGCGATCACCCCAAAGGTCAGCGGGTCCGTAGCATTCACACCGTACAGCAAGCTTGTCATCGCCCGAGTCACCATCAACGCGGACCCCAGCCCGATCCCGACCCCTGCAAGCGTCAGCATCAACCCTTGCCCGACTACCAACTTCAATACATCGCCGGCGCCCGCGCCCAACGCCATGCGAATGCCGATCTCGTGAATTCGCTGGCTGACCGAATAAGATACGACGCCGTATACGCCAACCACCGCCAGCACCAGCCCCAGCAATCCGAACGCGGTCGCCAGCCGCGCGCCAACCCTCACAAACAGCAACGCTATGCCATCCCTCAGATGCGAGGTCATCGTCTTCACGTCGTACAACGGCAGCTCGCGGTCAAGCTCCCGCACGACTTGTCTGATGCCCGCCAGCGCAGACGCGTCGTCGCCCGCGCTGCGCACCACGATGGTCATCTCGCCCTGATAGTTCTGCCCAAACGGTATGTAAAAGAACGCGCGCGGGTCCTCACCCAAAAAAACGTATTTGCCATCGCGCACGACGCCTACCACTTCGAGATACGGACCCTCACGCTTGAGCGCGAATCGCTTGCCCAGCGCTTCCTGATCGGGCCAATAGCGCCTGGCCATCGCTTCGTTGACGATGGCGACCTTTGGCGACGACTCGTCGTCGCGCTCGGTGAACTCGCGTCCTCGTAGCACCGCGGTTCCCATCGCCTGAAAGTATCCGGGCCCAACAGTGTTGCAAAAGATTGTCGTGCGGTCTTCTTCCTCGCGCCCGGCAGCCCGGCCCTCGAAAAAGACATCCCGGTTGTTGTTGTTATAGCCGAGCGGCGTGGTTGCGGCGAGGCTCGCGTTGGTGACTCCTGGAAGAACCCCGACGCGGTCGGTCAGCTGTTTGAAAAACCGCCGCCCGCGCGGTTCGTCGTAGCCCTGGGATTCCGGATCCATCGATGCCATCGACAGATTCTCGGTCCGAAAGCCCATGTCGATCTTTTCCGCGTTCCTGGCGCTTTGAATAAAGAGACCGGCGCAGATCAGAATGAGCAGCGAAACCGCTACCTGACTGACGACCAGCAGGCTTCGAATCCGATGACGCCCCGAAGCGGCGGAGCTCCTGCCACCTTCCTTTAGCGTCTCGTTCAAATTCGGGTTCGAGGTTTGAAGCGCTGGTGCGACTCCTGAGATCAAGCCGGTCAACACCGCGATGCCAAGCGAGAAGACTTGCACTCGCCAGTCAGGCTCGATGGCGAACCTGACTGGGGCGTCGGTCGAGACCCGTATGTTGGTAAGCCAGTCGATTGCCCAGAAGGACAACAACCATCCGATCAGGCCGCCGGCGATCGCGAGCAATATACTTTCGGTCAGCATCAACCGGACCACACGAGCGCGACCCGCTCCCAACGCGAGCCTGATCGCTACCTCTTTTTGCCGCGCCATCCCGCGCGCAAGCATCAGGTTTGCGACGTTGGCGCACGCGATCAGCAGCACCAACCCGACCAGGGTCATGAACACGCCGGCGATTCGCGGAACGTATTGGGCGATCGAGATGACCGGTCTGGAGTGGGTCTCCAGCGCAAGAGCAAAGCTTGTCGCCCTGTTTGTCTCCGGGTATTTCTGCTCGAGCTGGCGCGCCAGCACGTCGACGGCAGCCCGCGCCTGGTCGAGGCTGACGCCGGGCTGCAACCTCGCCAGCACGTGCAGACTTGTGTTTTCTCGTCGCGCGAACCGCCCCGCAGACTTCGGGTAAAACTGATCTTTCATGCCCAACGGCACGTATAGCTCGAGCGCCAGCACCGGCTCGGTGCCCCTAAAGCTTTCGGGCGCGACTCCAATGATCGTGAACGGAATGCCGTTGAGCTTGATGGTTCGCCCGATGGCCGACTGCTGACCGCCGAACCGCTTCTGCCAATAGGGGAAACTCAATACAACAACCGGCTCGGCCCCGGGAACGCGGGTTTCCTCGGGGGTAAAGGTTCGACCGGCGACAGCATCGACTCCAAGCATTGAGAAGTAATTGCCGGTGACGAACTCGGCCCAGGTTCGCTCGGGTTGACCGTCCCCGGCCAGATTAAAGACAGTGTTTTGAAACGCTATCGCATCGGAAAATACCTCTGTGAGATTGCGGAGGTCTTCATAGTTCGGATAAGACACTTCGTAGGGGACTTCAAAGGTGGGGTCCTTGGTTCCCAGTGCCACAAGTTGATCCGGGTCCTTAACCGGCAGCGGTTGAAACAGGTATGCGTTAACAACGCTGAAGACGGTGCTGTTCACTCCTATCCCAAGCGCCAGAGTTATCACGGCCACGGCGGTGAACGCAGGATTCTTGAGCAACGCTCGCGCTCCGAATTTCAAGTCTTGCCACAGGGTGTCCATGAGTTCCTCTCTTTCTCGGCTGAGGATCGAGGATGGTCATTCGAAACTGGAAATGTGAAGTTTGAGATGTGAAATTATGTGAAATCTGAAATTGGAAATTGGAAATGTGAAATTTGAAAGGTGAAATTTGAACCTATAAACCTGAAATCGTAAGGATCGAAGATTGCGATTCCTCTCCTCGATCCTCCAATTTCCAATTTCAAATTTCCAATTTCACGTGTCCGATTTCAAATCTCAAATTATCTCAAATCTCAAATCTCCATCCTCCATCCTCGATCTTTATTCGTATCTCAGCGCAACCATCGGGTCGACTCTCGTCGCCCGGCGCGCCGGAATGTAACAAGCCATCAGCGCCACCAGAGCCACCAGCACGGCGACAACAACATACGTCAGCGGATCGGTTGCGCTTACGCCGAACAGCAGGCTCTCCATCAGACGCGTCAACCCGTAAGCGCCCACAGATCCCAGCACTGTGCCGAGCATCGTAAGTGTGAGACCTTGACCAAGAACCAGCCAGATAACGTCGCGGGTCTGGGCGCCGAGCGCAATGCGCAAGCCGATCTCATTGGTCCGCTGCGCGACCGTATAAGAGATCACTCCATAAATCCCGACAGTGCTCTTCATTGTTGCCGGACGGGCCGATCGCCATGTAGATCCAGCCACTCTTTTATCTGTTCAATCGCGTATCTGGCCTTCCGCCGCACTGGCCGGTGATGGTCTTTCAGAGCCAGCGTCAGCGGCTCGATTGCGCGCCGATCTTTGATCTCGCCCAACGCTTCGGCGACCGAGGCGCGGACCTCCGCGTCCGCATCCTCGAGCGCATCAATCAAATCGCTCACCGCACGCCGATCACAAATTTCTCCCAGCGCCCACGCCGCCCACTTGCGCGCCTGCCCGCTCTCATCTTTTCGCAACAGTGTGATCAAAGGCGCAATGGCTGCCTCTCGATTTACCGAATACCCACCTCTGATTTCTCCGAGGGCCCACGCGGCGTTCTTTCTGACCACCGGATTGGGATCAGTCAGGAGGCCGATCAAGGGCGCCACTGCCGGTTCGCCCAGCGCGGCCAGCGCTTTGGCCGCTTCGGAAGCCGGAGAAGCCATCAGCCCTTTCGTGTTTAAGTTGCTGGGAGTCCAGTCACTGGCAGGTTGGCAGCGTGTCGCAGCGAACACCGCTGTTTCATCACTGAGCTGGCCGATCAGTAAAGGAATGGCCGAGGCCGTCCTCAGACTTCTCAGCGCACACGCCGCCCAGGCGCGCTGCGCGGGACTCCCGTGACTCAGGTCTTCGATGGCTTTCTGAGCTTCGGCGGGAATGGCTTCTCGCGGCGCCTGGGCAACGGCTGCCGCAGCAAAAACTAGTGCGCAAAAGATGCCCAATAGCGAGATCAAGGCTCGTGTCTTTTTCGTGCTTCCGTCCATTTTTACTATCCTCGAAATCAGTTGACAGCCCTCATCGACCACGAGTTGCTGCTAACACCTTAACGCCGCCACCGGGTCCACTTTCGACCCCCGCGCGGCGGTCCCCCACAACATCATTTCATGGTTCCTGGTTCATTATTCATATCTGAGCGCAACCATCGGATCGACCTTTGTCGCTCTCCGCGCCGGCACGAAACAGGCTCCCAGCGCCACTATTGCAAGAAGCAGGGAAGTGAACGCAAACGTTGTAAGATCTGTCGCGCTGACGCCAAACAGCAAGGTCTCCATCACGCGGGTCAGAGCGAATGCAGCCACAACCCCAATCCCCACTCCTCCCAGCACCAGCGTCATCCCCTGTCTTACAACAAGCGTCAACACGTCGCGCACCTGCGCACCCAACGCCATCCGCACGCCGATCTCGTGCGAGCGCTGGGTAACCGAGTAAGACACCACGCCGTAGACGCCGATGGCAGACAACAGCATCGCTACCGCCGCGAACACTCCAAGCAACAACAGAGTGAATCGCGGTTCCGCGAGCGACACGCCCACAAGATCCTCCATGGTCATCACTTCCGAAACCGCCAGGTCGCGATCCATCTCCGATACTTGCGCGCGAATTGCCGTCGCCAGCGTCATAGGCGCACCCTCGGTTCGTACCAACAAGCTCATCCCTCTTGCCCCACTCTGCGCGTGAGGGAAGTACATCGTTGGACGAGCATCCTTGCTCAAGCCAAAGAACTTTATGTCCGAGATGATTCCAATGATTTCGCGCAGGTCTTTACCGCCGCCAAACACCAGCCGTTTGCCCAGAGAGTCTTCTTCGGGAAAGTAGCGTCGAGCCATGGTTTCGCTTATCACCACGACCTTTGGCGAGGTGGCGCTATCGGATTCCATGAATTCGCGGCCGCGGAGCAATCGAATCCCCATCGCACGGAAGTAGTCGGGGGTCACCGAGCTGAACCACGCAACTTGAGGCTTCCCTGGCTCGGCCGGGGGCCGCCCCTCAATCCCGAAATCGCTGTCGGTGCCGCCCCCGCCGAGCGGCATGCTCGAAACGGCGCCGGCGGACTGAACGCCAGGAAGCGCGGCTACGCGGTCGAGAAGCTGTTTGTAGAAAGCGGCCGACTGAGTTCGCTCAGGGTAGCGAGTTCGCGGAAGTATGATATCGGCGCGCAAGACATTTCGCGGGTTGAAGCCGGGGTCCACTCGTTGAAGGTTGACAAAGCTTTTGATCAGCAACCCGGCTCCGACGAGCAGCATCAGCGCCAGCGCAACTTCGGAAACGACAAGCGCGCTTCGAACGCGGTTGCCCCGCGACGTAGCGGTTGTGTCCCGGCCGCCCTCTTTTAGCGCGCTGTTGAAGTTCGTTCTCGAGGACAGCAACGCCGGGGCCAGACCAAACACAAGTCCGGTCAACACTGCGACTCCAAAGGTAAAAGCCAGAACGGTTCTATCTATTGCGATCTCGTCCAGCCGAGGCGTGCCTTCCGGAGCGAAGCTAACAAGCAGATCAACCATCCAGAACGCCAGTAGCAGCCCGAATGCGCCGCCAAACACGGCGAGCACGATGCTTTCGGTCAGATGTTGCCGAATCAGCCGAGCGCGGGTTGCGCCAAGCGCTGCGCGAATCGCGACTTCCTTCTCGCGAGCTGCCGCGCGCGCCAGCAGTAAGTTGGCGACGTTCGCGCACGCAATCAGCAACACAAGCGCGACCGCAGACAGCAACACAAGCATCGCGGGTCGAACGTCTCCGACCAACTGCTCGTGAAGCGTCACCAGCGTCGATCCCACTCCCTTGTTTGTATCGGGATAGCGCTCAGCCATTTGCTGGTTGATCGCGTTCATCTCCGCCCGCGCGGCGTCAAGCGTGACCCCCGTTTTCAGCCTGGCAATCAGCCGAAGAATCACGCAACCGCGATCGCACCCCGTTTGTGCTGCGAGCACCGGTGTGACCGTCCGCCAGATTTCCGTGCCGGTCAAAATCGGAAAGCTGAATCTGCCCGGCATCACTCCGATCACAGTGAAGCTCTCGCCGGCAAGCGTCAGGTTCTTGCCGATTATTGAGGGGTCCGAGGCGAAGCGCCGCTGCCAGAGCTCGTGACTCAACACAACCACTCGTTCTGCGCCGGCCCGGTCTTCATCTGCGGCAAAGCCGCGCCCCAAGACCGGCTCGACTCCCAGCATTGCGAGAGTGTCGTGTGAGACAGCTGCGCCCTGCAAGTCTTCGGGTTCGTCCCGGCCGGTGAGCGTAGGCTGCCAGCCAAGCAACGCGGCGACGTTTTCGAAGGACCCGGCCTGGTCACGGAAGTCTCTAAAGTCGGCGGGCGAGGCCCACTCACGCTCGGGCCCTCCGCGCTGCTGATAGTTCTGAAAGACCATGATCAGGCGCTGAGGGTCGCGATAAGGAAGCGGCCGAAGCAGCACCGAGTTGACGACGCTGAAGATCGCGGTGTTCGCGCCGATCCCGAGCGCCAGCGCCAGCAACGCTACCGCAGTGAAGCCGCGGTTCTTGTTGAGCATCCGAAACGCGTAGAGTAGATCTTGTTTGAGTTTCTGCATTGTACTCTCCCTTTGCCGAGAATCGAGGATCGAGGATGGAGGATGGAAGATCGAGGATGGAGGATGAAGAATTGGAAATTTGAAATTTGAAATTTGAGAACCAGACCAGAGCACGATCCTAATCTATATCGAGATCCACCAGTTTCAAATTTCAAATAATTTCAAATCTCAAATTCTAGATCTGAAATTTGAGAACCAGACCAGAGCACGATCCTAATCTATATCGAGATCCACCAGTTTCAAATTTCAAATCCTACATCCTCTATCCTCGATCCACTATCCTCGATCCTCTATCCCTATCCTCGATCCTCTCTCCTCCATCCCCTATCCTCCTCAATCCGCAATAGCAATCAGCCGTCAGCAATCAGTTCACTCATATCTGAGTGCAACCACCGGGTCCACCTTTGCGGCTCTCAGGGCCGGGACGAAACAGGCTGCCAGCGCCACTCCCGCCAGGATCACTGAAATCACTACGAACGTCGTCGAGTCAGTGGCGCTCACATTGAAGAGCAGACTCGCCATTAGTCGCGTGAGTGAAAACGCGCCGATTAGGCCGGCGCCAATGCCAAGTGCTACAAGCCTTGTCCCCTGACCTACGATCATCTTCAGCACGTCCGAGACTTGCGCGCCCAGGGCCATCCTTACTCCAATTTCGTGAGTGCGCTGCGTGACCGAGTGCGACATTACGCCGTAGATCCCGATTACGGCCAGAACCGCCGCAACTCCTGCGAAGATAAAGAGGAGCAACAGTGTAAAGCGCGCCGGGGCAAGCGCGCCCGCGACCATTTCATCCATCGTGCGAATGCGGTAGATCGGCTGGTCGCGGTCGAGCGAGCGAACCGCTTCGCGAACGGCGCCGACCATATTCAAAGGATCCGACCCAGTCCGGATTGCGAGCGTCATCCCTGAAAATGACGCAATCGCGTGTGGGTAATAGACCTGCTCCCGAACTTCGGCTTCAAGCTTGTGATGCCGGATATGCCGGACCACACCTACGATTTCGATCCAGGGGTCTGGCTTGTCGGGGAACCGGCCGAAGGTAACCCGCCGGCCAACTGGGTTTGCATTCGGCCACAGCCGGCGAGCCAGAGTTTCGTCGATGATCGCGACGAACGGCTTACTCCTCTGATCCTGCGCCGTAAAGAAACGGCCCTCGAGCAGCGGCGTCTTCATCGTCGTGAAGTAGTCAGGAGTGATGACACGCTGATCTACTTCGAAGCTCGCGAGGTTGCCGCGCTCGGCGTTGGCCGTCACGCCCTCGAAGGTCAGTGTTCCTCCCCAATAATCGCCGCTGAGCGGGAGGTGTGAGATGGCTGCCGCCGATTCGACGCCGGGAAGCGCCTGAATCTTCTCGAGGAGTTGACGATAAAAACTCGCCGCGGCCGAGCCATCCTTATATTTGGAGCGCGGGAGCGACATCTTCATCGTCAGGACATTGTGCGCATTGAACCCGGCGTCAACTTGAGTAAGCCGGAAAAAGCTGCGCATCAGGAGTCCCGCGCCGACCAGCAGCACCAGCGAAAGACCGATCTCAGCCACGACGATCAGGCCGCGCATCCGGTGGCTTGCGCTTCCAGCCACACTCCGGCTGCCCTCTTTGAGCGAGTGCGTCAGGTCGATTCTTGAAGCGTTGAGCGCCGGGACCAGCCCGAAGAGGATCCCGCACAGAGTCGCGATACCAAACGTAAACGCCAGTACTCGGACGTCAATGCTGACTTCATCGATACGCGGTAGGTCAGCAGGGCTCAGCGCAAGAAGCGCATCCACGCCCCAGACCGCCAACCCGAGGCCCATCGCGCCGCCCAGCAGCGAGAGCATGATGCTCTCGGTCAGCAGTTGACGCACAAGTCGAATGCGTCCGGCCCCCATCGCCGCCCGTACAGCCATCTCCCGTTCACGCGCAGCCGCGCGACCAAGCAGCAGATTGGCCACGTTCGCGCACGCAATCAGCAATACGAATCCGACCGCCGACAGAAGCACGAGCAAAGCCGGGCGCATCTTCTTTACGATGTCGCCGTGCAGTGAAACCACCTTCACTTCAAAGCCGGTGTGCGTGTAGTAGATCGGATAAAGCCGCGCCGCAATCCCGTTCATCTCCTCTTGCGCCTGAGCGACTGTTACGCCCGGTTTTGTCCGGCCGATCACCGTCAGTCCGTGGCTGTCGCGCTCCTGTTTCGCGTAGTCGACCGCGTACGGGATCCACACGTCAACGCCGGACGGCACCAGCGCCTCCCGCGGAACTATCAGCGCGAAATTCGCAGGTAAGACACCCACCACCGTAGTCGGCCGGCCGCTCAGGCTGATCGTGCTGCCGATAACCGAGTGCTCGCCGCCGAACGCTCTTTGCCAAAAGCCGTGACTGAGAATTGCGACCCTCGGCGCGCCGGGTATCTCTTCGCTGGGCTCAAAGTCGCGGCCGGCTTTTATCTTGGCCCCGAGCACCGAAAAGAAGTTCGTTGAAACCTGGGCGCCGCTCAACTGTTCCGGCTCGCCGTCGCCTGTCAGGGTGAAGGTGCCCCCGCTGACGACGCCAAAACTCTCAAAGAGTTCAGACTGCTCGCGGAAATCCAGCACTTCCGGCTCCGATATCCAGTTCTGCTCGAGGCCGATCTTGTCCAGCTTCGTCCACAGCAGCGTCAGCCGCTCCGGCTCCTGATATGGCAGCGGTCTGAGCAACACGGCGTACACGACGCTGAAGATGGCCGTGTTCGCGCCGATGCCCAGCGCCATCGTGATGATCCCGATCAACGTGAAGCCGGGCTTCTTTATCAACATTCGCGCGCCGAAGCGCAGGTCCTGCCAAAGCGTGTTCATGTCTTCACCGACTCTCCGAGGATCGAGGATCGAGGATGGAAGATGGAGGATGGAGGATGGAGGATGCAGGATTGAGGACGGAGGATGGAAGATCGCGAGTACCCGTCAATTCTCAATCCTCTATGTCCTATCCTCTATCCTCGATCCTCAATCCTCCAGCTTCGTTCTTCATTCGTATCTCAGCGAAACAATCGGGCCCACCTTCGTGGCTCGCCGCGCCGGAATCCAGCTCGCTAGTCCCGTCACAGCAATCAGCGAGACTGCGATTGAAGCAAACGTCAGCGGATCGGTGGCGCTCACACTAAACAGCAGGCTTCTGATCAATCGCGTCACCGCTAATGCAACCAACAACCCAACGAGCACGCCGACTAAAGCTGGCGTCATCCCCTTTCTAACCACCAGGCTCAGGACATGTCGTGTTTGCGCCCCCAAGGCCATCCGAATCCCGATCTCGCGTGTACGCATTTTCAATTTCAAATCTTCAATTTCCAATTCCCCCATCCCCCATCCTCAATCTTCCATCCTCGATCCTCTTCATTCGTACCTCAGCGCAACAATCGGGTCCACCTTCGTCGCTCTCCGAGCCGGAATCCAACATGCCAGAAGCGCAACCGCGACAAGCAGAGCCGCGACTCCCACGAACGTCATCGGGTCAGTCGCGCTGACCCGGAACAACAAACTGCTAAGCAGCCGCGTCAGCCCGAATGCCGCTACGAGCCCGATCGCCGTTCCCGCCAGGGTCATCATCATTCCCTGCCTGATGACCAGAAACAGCACATCTTGTGGACGCGCGCCTACTGCCAGTCGGATTCCAAGCTCGTGCGTGCGCTGAGCGACCGAGTACGAGATCACACCGTAGATGCCAACAGCCGCGAGCAATAAAGCCAGCCCGGCGAACAGCGCGATCAGCAAAGTGTGAAAACGCGGTTGCCCGACCGCTTCGTAGAGAAGCTGGTCGCCGGTTTTGATATTTGCGATAGGCAGGTCTTTGTCCATGGTCTGCACAACATCGCGTACACCCGCGGTAAGCATCTCCGGATTTGACGACGACCGAAGGAAGAGAACCAGCGTACCCCACATAACAAATCCCTGTTCATAAGGCTCGTAGATGGTCAGCGCGTCCTCGGCGCTCAACCCGTTATTCTTCACGTCGCCCACGACGCCTACAATCGTGATCCAGGGCACGTCAGGCCCAAAGTCTCCGAAGTGGATTCGGCCGCCCACCGCCCCACCCTCGGGGAAGTAACGTTGCGCCATCGTTTGATTGATGATGGCGACCCGCGGAGCATCACTGTTGTCGGCCCGCTCGAAGTCCCTTCCACTCAACAGCGGGATTCCCATTACGCGGAAGTAATCGGGACTGAGCAGGATTCTCTCTGCGAGGGGGCGATTTTGTTCGGGAGGAATGGGCTCGCCGGCTACTTCGAACACATCCACGTCGCCTACATTCTCCGGCGGAACGTCGCTGCTCAGGCCGGCCGATTGCACGCCGGGCAGACCCCGGACCCGTTCGAGAAGCTCGCGGTGGAAAGCGACTCTCTTGTGCTGCTCGCCGTAGCGGCTCTGCGGCAGCGAGAGCTGGGCGCTCAGCACGCCTTCGGGATTGAAACCCGGATTCACCTGCTGGAGCCGCACGAAGCTCTTGATCATCAGCCCGGCTCCGGCAAGGAGCACCAAGGCCAGCGCCGTTTGTGAAACGACCAGCAGCCCGCGAAGGCGTTTCCTTCCGCTTGCTTCGGTCGCGCTCCGGCCGCCTTCTTTGAGCGACTCATTCAGATTCGTGCGCGAAACTTGCAGAGCCGGCGCAAGGCCGAACAGAATGCCGCTCAACAGCGCCACGCACGAAGTGAAAACGAGGACTGTCTTGTCGATTCCGACTTCATTCATTCGCGGTAGATTGCCGGGTTCGAGCTTTAGCAACAGGTCGACGCCGTACGACGCCAGCAGGAGACCGAACGCTCCGCCCGCAGCCGCCAACAGCACGCTCTCGGTGAGCAGTTGCCTGACCAGCCTGAACCGCGAAGCGCCCAGGGCCGCGCGAATCGCCATCTCTCTCTCGCGCGTGGACGCGCGCGCCAGGAGCAGATTAGCTACGTTGGCAGTCGCGATCAGCAACACGCAGCCGACTGCGACTAACAACACCAACAACACTGGACGCAGGTTTCCGGTGATGAATTCTTTCAACGGTTCGGCTTCGTAGGACCACTTCGCAAGGCCGCTGCCGGTTTCCGGATCGGGCCAAACGCGCTCGGCTTGATCGCGCAACGCGACTAGGTCCGAGCGCACTTGCCCGTCGTCAATTCCCGGTTTAAGTTTGGCAACCATCCGCAGGCCAAACGGGCCACGCCGGTTTGGAGGACTCACTTGCATAATCGGCCACACGTCGACGGAACGGAATAACCTGAAGTCGGGAGGCATTACACCGACGACCGTGTATATCTTGTCATTCAGGCTGATGGTGCGGCCGGTTGGCTCGGGATCGGAGTTGAGATGACGCTGCCACAGGCTATGACTGACGACGGCGACGAGCGGTTTGCCCGGTTGATCTTCATCCGGCAAAAACGTCCGGCCCAGCTCCGGCTGCGCGCCAAGCACGGCGAAATAGTCAGCCGTCACCTTGTGGGCTGAAATGTGCTCCGGCTCAGGTCCACCGGTCAGGTTCATGCGGTCGCCCTGCAACAAAGCCAGCTTTTCGAAGCTCTGGTTATGCTGCTTGAGAATCAAAAAGTCGGCGTTGGAGAGCGTGAAGCGATTGCCCAGATCCTGACGATCGATCGTAACCCAGTACAACCGTCCGGCATCGGCATACGGCAACGGGCGGAACAACACGCCGTTGACGACGCTGAAGATCGCGGTGTTTGCGCCGATGCCGAGCGCCAGGGTGATGACCGCAATCAATGTAAAGCCGGGTTGCCTGACGAGCATCCGCGCGCCGTAACGAAGGTCTTGCATGAAAGTCTGCATTTGTCACCTCACTCTTTCAGAGTTCATGGTCTCACGTTCAGAGTTCAGAGTTTCGGGTTCCGGGTTGAGAAGAGGGCGATCAACTCGAAACCATGGACCCTAAACCCCGGAACTCTGAACACCGGACCGCGAGGTTACTCGTACCGCAGTGCAACCATCGGATCGACTTTTGTCGCCCGGCGCGCGGGGACGAGGCTGGCCACGATCGAAACGCCGGTGAACAACACCGAGATCGCCACAAAGGTGATCGGGTCGGTCGTGCTCACTCCGAAAAGCAGGCTGCTCATGAGCCGGGTTAAAAAGAACGAAGCGATCACTCCAATCGCTACGCCGATCAGCGCAAGGATCATTCCTTCCCCGACAACAAGCCGGAGCACGCTGTTGTGACTGGCTCCCAGAGCCATTCTTATTCCGATCTCGCGAGTGCGCTGCGATACGGAATAACTGATCACTCCGTAAATCCCGACGGCCGCCAGCACCATGGCCAGGCCGGCAAAGATGCCCAGCAGGAGCATGTTCAATCGTCGCGGCGCCACGGAATCGGATATCACATCGGCTGCCGTCTTGATGTTGTAAACAGGAAGGTCCTTGTCGATCTCTTGCATCGCGCCGCGCACGCCGGAAGTCATGGCCTCGGGATCACCTCCGGTGCGCACCACGAACGTGGCGAACGAAACAGGCGTCTGATAGTAAGGCCAAAACATCTCGGGCCTCGTCTCGATGTCCAGCCCTGACTGCTTGACGTCCCCGACCACTCCTACGACGGTGCGCCAGGGACCATCGCCCACCGCGAGGCGTTGCCCGATCGGGCTTTCATCGGGCCAGTAGCGCCGGGCCATCTCCTGGTTGACGATCGCCGCGTCCGGCGCTTTCATCGCGTCGCGCTGGTCGAAGTCGCGCCCGTCGACCAACGGAATGTGCATCGTCTGGAAGTAACCAGGAGTGGTCAGGTTTACGTTTGCGTTGAAGCCCTGACCCGCGGGCTGCGGTGGGCGGCCCTCAATACGGAAGTAACGCGAGCCAAATCCTCCGGCCATCGGCAACGCCGTCACTGCCGCCGCCGATTGTATGCCGGGCAAGGATGAGAGCCGCTCGAGCGCTTGTTGATAGAAATTGCTGATGCCCGCACCATCCCGGTAGCGGGAACCCGAAAGCGCCACGTTCACCGCGAGCACATTCTCCGGGTTGAATCCCGGACTCACATTGAGCAACCGAGCGAAGCTCTTGATCATCAACCCCGCGCCGATCAACAGCACGAGACAGATGGCGACTTCCGCGATCACAAACAGACTTCGGGTCTTATTGCGCGTTATGCTCCCGCTGGCGCTACGGCTCCCTTCCTTTAATGCGTCATTCAGATCGGGCTTGGACGCTTGAAGCGCAGGCACCAGTCCAAAGATCAATCCGGTGGCGATTGAGATGAGCAGGCTGAACCCCAGCGCCCAACCGTCAAGCTGGATCTCCTTCACCCGGGGAATGCTGTCACCTCCAACCGCGAGCAGAAGGTCCAGCCCCCAGAGCGCGAGCAGCACTCCAATGATTCCTCCCGTGACCGCGAGCAGGACGCTTTCGGTAAGCAACTGGCGAACGATGCGCGAGCGCCTCGCGCCAAGCGCCGTCCGAATCGCGATTTCTCTCGTCCGCGCCGCGGATCTGGCGAACAGCAGGTTGGCTACGTTTGCGCACGCGATCAGCAGGACAAACGCTACTGCGCCAAGCAGAACAAGCAGCGCGGGCCGGGCGCCGGCTACAACCTCCTCGTAGAGCGGGAACACGTTCGCACCATGTCCGGTGTTAGGGGTCGGGTATTGCTGTTCGAGTTGCGCGGCGATCGAGTCCATTTCCGTTCGCGCCTCTTGCAACGTCACCCCCGGCTTTAGCCGCGCGATGACCGTCAGATTGTGACCGCCGCGATTGTTCGCATCCTCAGGCGAGAGGATGAGCGGAACCCATACTTCGGACCTTCTGTTTGGGAAAATAAAGTCGGCGGCCATTACTCCGACGATGGTGTAAACCTTTTCATTCAGCTTCACCGTCTTGCCGGCGATGTCGGGGTCGGAGCCGAAGCTTCGTTGCCACAGCCCGCTGCTGATGATCACGACCGGGTCGCTGTTGGGCTTGTCTTCGTCAGAGCCAAATAAACGGCCCAACCTGGGCTGAGCGCGGAGGATGGAAAAAAGGCTTGGGGACACACCCGCGCCTTGAATCCGTTCGGGCTCGCCTGAAGTCGCAAGGTTGAAGCCTTGACTGGAGAAGGCGGCCATGTCTTCGAAGACGTTATTCTGCGCTCTCCAATCGTTGAAGTCCGGCGGCGAGACGACATTCCGGACTCGGCCCAGTTGCATGCGTTTCTCCCAGACCATCACCAGTTGATCCGATTGCTCGAATTGTAATGGGCGAAGCAGCACGGCGTTGACTACGCTGAAGATCGCGGTATTGGCGCCTATCCCTAAAGCGAGCGCGACTATTGCAACGGCCGTAAAGCTTCGATTCTTGAAAAGAGTCCTGACACCGTATCGAACGTCTCGAAGTAGTGTTTCCATAGCACTCTCCCAGTTTTTGGTTTTTGGTTTCTGGTTTCTAGTTTTTGGTTTCTAGTTTTTTGGTTCGACCCAAATCACGAACCAGCAACCAGAAACTAGAAACCTGAAACCCGCATCCTATTCGCACCTCAAGGCGACCATCGGGTCGACTCGCAACGCTCTACGAGCCGGGACATAGCAAGCAAGCAACGCCACGCCCATTAGCAGCGCCGCAACAGAAACAAACGTAATCGGGTCAGTCGCGCTGACATTGAATAGCAGGCTCGACAGCAACCGCGTGAGCGCGAGCGCGCCGGCCACTCCGAACGCGACCCCGGCAACGATCAGCTTCATCGCCTGGCCCAACACAAGCGCAAGCACGTCGCGAGGCTGGGCCCCTAGCGCCGTGCGTATGCCAATCTCGTGCGTTCGCTGGGCGACCGAGTAAGCGATCACCCCGTACACCCCGACCGCAGCCAGAACCAGGGCCAGCGCGGCAAACACGCCAAGCAACGTCATATAAAGGCGCGGCTCGCCAAGCGAGTTCCCGAGAGCGCGCTCAGGTGAATCAACTCTGGAAACCGGCTGATTCTTGTCGACCGACCAGATCACCCGTTGCACGTCGTTCTTCACAGCCTCAGGATCACCCACTGCGCGCACGATCAGCGATTCTGAAAGCCACGGCTGCTGTTGATAGGGCACGTAAATCTGCGGCTGAATCTTACCCAATTCTCCCTGTGCGACATCTCTCACAACGCCGACGATCTCGGGAGTCTTGCGAGTGCGCAGGTAATTGATCGAGATACGCTTGCCGATCGCGTCTTTATTGGGGAAGTATCGCCGGGCGAGGGTCTCGTTGATCATCGCAACCGGCGGCGTGCCGGTGTCATCAAGATCGGTGAACTCGCGGCCTTCAAGCAGGCGCGCCTTTATCGTCCTGAAGTAGTTTGGGCTCACCGAGTCGTAGAGCGCGTTGGCGTCAGCCGCAAGCGGCCGGCCCTCGATGTTGAAAGTGAAATTGAGAAAAGGAAAGGGCAAGCCGGTCGAGACCGCGACCGAGTCAACTCCCGCCTTGTCCGAGACCGCGTCGACGAATTGCTTGATAAACCGGGCCCGCGATTGCTCATCCGGATACTTCTGAATCGGGCTGTTGATGCTCATCCCGACCAGGTTGTGCGGGTCGAATCCGAGATCGGCCTGACGCAAGCGAGCGAAGCTCTGGATCAGCAGACCGGCGCCCACCAGCAACACCATTGCAAATGCGATTTCGGCGATCACCAGCGCGCCGCGCGTTCTATGCTGTTGCGATCCCTCCGAGCTGCGCCCGCTTTCCTTTAACCAGTCACTCACATTCGGACGGGAGGACTGCAACGCCGGCACGAGTCCAAATAGCAGACTTGTCAGCAACGCAGTCATCAGTGTGAACAACAGCACGCGACCGTCTATCCGAACGTGGTCCTCGAGTTGAAGGTAGGCGTAAGACCTGGGCAGGAGTTTGACCAGCAAATCGATGCCCCAGAGCGCAAGCATCAGACCCACCGACGCCCCTGAAAGGCCGAGGAGCACGCTTTCGGTGAGGAGTTGGCGTATCAGCTTCCAGCGGCTTGCGCCCAGCGCCAATCGAATCGCCATCTCTTTGCGGCGCGCCGCGGCGCGAGCCAGCAGAATCCCCGCGACATTCGCGCAAGCTATCAGCAACACAAAGGCGACGGCGCCGAGCAGCACGAACAAAGAGGGCCTAACGCTTTGCACCAGAGCCTCGCGAAACGGGACGACCGCGACCGTGATGTTTTTGTTGGTGTCCGGATACTGCGCCGCCAGGTTGTCGGCTATGGTCGCCAGCTCGGCTTTCGCGCTTTCAATCGTCTGGCCCTCTCGGATCAAACCCACGACGCCAAAGTAACGATTGGCACGATTCCTCATCTCGCCCGAATCGCGCGAAAACGGTATCCAGCATTCTGCTGACACCGGCCATTTGAAATCCGCCGGCATTATTCCGATGACTTCGGTCCCCGTGTCGCCAAGCGTCTGGCCAACGATCGACGGGTCCCCGCCGAAGCGCTGCTGCCACAGCCGATAGCTGAGCACGATCGTGTCCGGTGATTTCAGTGAGCCCTCTTCGGGTCTAAAGGTGCGCCCGAGAAATGGCCTTGCGTGAACCGCCTCGAAGAAGTTGATTGAGACTCGCGCTCCGGGAAACGTCTCCGGTATCTCGACTCCGGTCAGCGCAAAGCCGCCCCCGGAAATCGCCACAAGCTGCTCAAACGCCTGGCTCTGCTGCTGCCAGTCCCAGAAGTCGGCCGGGGATGCGCCTCCAAAATCCGCCGGCGGAGCTTGCTTGTCTCCCGATCCGATCGAGACCAGCCGTTGCGGATCCATGTAGGGCAGCGGTCTGAGCAACACCGCGTTCACGACGCTGAAGATTGCGGTGTTGACGCCGATGCCAAGCGCCAGCGCCAGCACGGCTATCGCCGTGTAGGTCGGGCTCTTGATAAACATTCGCGCGCCGTAGCGAAGATCGTGCAGCAGAGTTTCCATCGGCTTACTCCGATCTCAATGTACGGGCGTCCCTCCGTGGGCGCCCCACCTAGCGCCCGGTTAGACCGACTCACAATAAGGGGCGCCCAAGGAGGGACGCCCGTACAGGAATCCCCTTTTAGGACGGAACACGGGTTATCCGGTCTGTCAGTCAACCGAACAGACGATCAACGTTGCGTCGTCCTGGAAGTCACCGCCGCTGAACTCCGTTACGGCTTGCATCAACGTGCGCTGCAATTGATCCGCGTCGAGGCGTCGGTTCTCGCTGAGCATCGCGATCAATCGGTCCTCGCCAAACTCTTCGCCGTTTTCATTTCCCGCGTCGGTCACCCCGTCGGTGAACAGCAAGACCCGATCGCCCGATTCGACCGCGATCTCGCCCTGCTCAAACCTGCATCGCGCAAACGGACCGAGCACCGTGCCTCCGCGGTCGAGCCTCAACACCTCGCCGTTCGCTCGAACGACAACGCCGGGATTGTGACCGGCGTTCGAGTAGGTGAGCCGCCTTCGCTTTGCGTCGAGGAGACAGTAGAAAAAGGTTATGAACTTGTCATCGGCAGTGTTCGATGAGACCACGCGATTCACTCGCGTGCACAGCTCGGAAGGCGAAACCGTTTCAGAAGCGAACGCCTTGACCACGGCTTGAAGGTTGGACATCAGCAGCGCCGCCGGCATTCCTTTGCCTGACACATCGGCGATGCACAGAGCGAGCCGCGACTGGTCGAACCTGAGCGCGTCGAAGTAATCGCCGCTCACCGCGCGAGCCGGCCGCCACGCTGCTGAGACTTGGAAGCCTTCGATTTGAGGTAGCTCCTTGGGCAACAAGCGGCGTTGAATCTCGAGTGCGTCTTCAAGTTCCTGGTGTTGTTCGGCGCTGCGACGCAGTTTCTCGCGCGCCACGTATCCGTTTTCGATCTGAGTGCGCAGCGTGTCGAGCAGGCGGTTGTTCTCCCAGGGTTTGAGCACGAAGTCGCGGACGCCTCGGTGCATCGCCTCGACGGCGACCTCGAGGCTTCCCCAGGCGGTCATCACAACGACTGGAAGCGTGCTGTCCATCGCCTGGACTCTCGAGAGCAGATCCAGTCCTTCCTGACCAGACGTGGTGTCGCGCGCGTAGTTCAGATCCATAAGCAGCAGATCGAAGTTGCGGGCCTTGATGGCTTCGAGCACGTCGCCGGGCGAGGTGACGGCTTCGGTCTCGTAGCCCTCGCCTTTGAGCAGGAGGCGGAGCGCTTCCAGCACGTCGGGCTGATCGTCGGCGATAAGAGTGCGTGGAGGAGTAGTAGTTCCCATAATAATGTTGCCTCGCGCTCACTAGCCAACTGGCGTGCCAAGGGAATCACGGCGTTAAGTGAATGAATGACTTGTCTTAGTTATTGCGCTGAAAGGGGGCGGGTGTTTGCAGTGTTCGCTTGCGGGAAGGAGGTTTCCCAGAAGTAGCATAGAGAGCGGCACCCCAGCGGGGTGTAATGTATATAGAGACGCGGGCGACACGATGGCCGCACCCCGGCGGATCTGCAATGTACCGAACCAATCCTCGTACGATGAGCGCCGCTACGACATAGCGCCCCGCCGGAGTGCGCGTTGGAGCGACCTTACTTCTATGACGTTCACTCCTACCGGAGTTGTCGGGCGACTTTGCAAAGCCGTTCCGCTAATTGTCTGCCGGGGTCTTGAATCGCGCGTCGTCGATCGGGATGTTGTGTTTGATCTCTGTGAGTCTGGTTATTATCTTTACTGGCCCTTCGGAGCGCAAGACAAACGGCAGCTTGACTCCGTCAACGTCCCTATAGTCTTCGTAATAGTGCTGCACCGGTGTCGAGCCATAAACCACATCCCGGCGAGATAACAACCCGATCTCGGCGTCGAAGTACAACTTCTCAGGATTCCCGCTTTCGGGCACTGCCTCGATGACATAGACCTCGCGGCCGGCGACTCTGTCTTTTCCCGTTATCTTGAACCGCTGATAGCGGTCCACTCTGATCTGCGGGTAGAAATCAGATTCCCGTTGCATCATCGCCAGCTCCGCGCCTTCGAGGTGGCGCAAGCCTGTTTCAGTCATGTTCATAGACCAGCCGTTCGTGCCGTCGTAACCCCTTCCGGTGAAGCCTCGGTTTTCGGGAGCATCCAGTATCTCGACTCGCTTGTTTGGCTGTTTGGAGTAGATCTCGATTGGGAAGCGAACGCCCCGGGTGACGTTCTCCCATTCACCCTTTGCCACTCGAGTAGAGAGTTTCTGGTGAGCCTCGTTTCCCCCCGAAGCCTGGATGTACTTTCTTAGCAACTCCCCGATCCCGGGCACTGCTTTTGAAGAATCAGTTGTTTGCGGCGAGGCTGGAAAAGGAGAGAGTAAGCTCATCGCAATCGCCAGGATGCTGATACGCATGGCAGTAATCCTCCCTTGCCTGAACTGCGGTGTTAGTGCGGTGGCGGGAAATAAAGTTTCAGTTCTGCACCCCCGCAGAACCTTGCGAACCTTGCGCTCATTCCAACCCGACGGATACTTGCTTTGCTTCATCTGGGTTTCTTCCTCCGACTTCGGCGATATGCCTGAAGCGATTCCCGGTGAGTTCATGGGCCGTAATGGTCATGGCGAGGCAATCTCACCAATCTCATCGCTTCGAGTGGCGTCGCAACCTAAATCGATCTTTCACCACCTGTCCCAACCTGTTATCGCTTCGAGTAGACGTCGCAACCTGAATCGGTTCTTACAGGGACTCTGAAGAGGGGTGTTGATGCCCGTTGTGAGAGCTAGGTCTTAAGCTCATTTTAGCGGCGGCTCTCGCGGGACTTCACCCCTCGAATTGCGCCGGCGATCATCCGGTTCACCGCCGCCAGCGAGAGTCCCCCTTCGTCGGTCGCCGGAATAGTCGCGAACCCGATAGCCGACGCCTTGGGGTAGCGGCTGAAGATCGTTTCGAACAACACAGCCAACTGCTCGCTCGAGGGACCATTCGGTACCTTATTCCCGTGCCCCATTACCTCCCGCGGATCGAGCACGTCCATATCGATATGCACGTAGAGCTTGTCGGTGAGTCGGCTCAGGCGATCGAGCTGCGCGAACACCGCCGGCGTCATCTTGCGCAAATCGTCAACGCTGAGCTGCTCGATGAGAGATTGGTCAAGCAGATGCTGCTCAAGCGGATCGGTGAGTCGCACGCCCCCCATCACGATGTGCCCGTCCGAGAGAGGCGGATCGAGGTGCGCGTCCAGCCGTAGACGCAACAGCGCCCGACCCGTCGCTACAGCCACCGGCATTCCACCCAGTGAGCCGCTGCGCGTGGTCTCCGGCGTGTTTAAGTCCGGATGCGCATCGAGCCAGAGCATACCGATCTTGAGCGGCTCGCGAGTCGGCCCGGAATGTTGCAGCCCTGCTACGAGCCCCGGCATTGACGGACAGGTCGCCAGCAGACCGACCGTAAAGTATCCCTCACGCTCGTTGTTCGCCACGATATCCGCGAAGTGCCCGAGCGCCATACCAAGCCGTTTCCACCCGCCGTATTCCGTAGCTTCGTCCAGTGTGAGCGCCGCTTCCGAGATTCGCACCACCGCGCCCATGCCGGCGAGAACCTGCTGGATACCGCCGTTGGCCATCGTGTTGGGTCCCGCTGAAGTTCCGGTGGGAGAGAAGGGCTGCTTGACCAGGGCCACGCGCAACCGGCCGTCCGACCCGGTGTACCGCTGCGCGTACACGAGCGACGGTCCAAGCAGCAGCGCGGCCAACGCCGGAACGATCAGTTTTTGCATTGGAGCGTCCTTAGTAGTCGTAGTCAGGAGTCCGTAGTCAGTAGTAGTCCGTGGTCCGTAGTCAATAGCTCGAGAGTACGAGCTACGGACTACGGACTACCGATCACTGATTATTTCGGCAGCGTGTACTCGAACTCGTACAAGTGCTTTCCCTCGACGATGTTGATCGTCATTTTCCCGGCGAGCCCAACGAGCTGACCTGTCCCGGAATCCGGCACCACAGTGACGGAGAGTTGCGGAGCGCCGCGCGTCATGGTTCCGTTGTGCTGGAGTGCAAACGTGCCCTTGTGACCATGCAGCGTGCCGATGACCCGCTCCATCGCCACGTAACCGGCCGAGCCCTGAACTTCGGTGCCGGTGACCAGCATCTGTCCCTTGCCGGTACCTTCGAGATCGCCGTGGAACTGCTTGTCGATTGACATCCTGCCCACGGTTGGGTCTCCGGCCTTTTCGTCCTGCGCCTGAGCGTTCAGCTTCACTTCAAACGTGCCGCTTGCGTGCTTCGTCACTAAGTTCTCCTTCTTGTCTGTCTTTGGAGCTGGGGAATGGGAATGGGATTGTGTGGCCGCGAAGGCGCCGAGGACCAGGCAGAAACCCATGATACCGGCGGCTGCGGCGCAAAATTGATTTTTCATACTTGCTCCTGGTTACGCCTGAGACTGCGTGGTTGGGAGGCGAGGCGAGCTATGGAGTTTTGGAAGACTACGTTATTGCGAGTCCGCTTCGTGCGCTTGTTCGGCGGAGTTGTCGCTAAGCAGTCCCGTCGCCATACTTCTTTCGAAGTCGTTCGTAATACTCCCGCTCATGGCGCGCTGCGAATTCGGGATCCTGCGGCTCGCGGCTCAGCGGCGCGTCGGCAGTAAGGGTCTCCAGGACACGAATCGAAACTGTGGCCCCGGGCTCGAGCTGCTCGTTAAGCCATCTCAGTTGTTGCCCGCCCTCATCGCCGCCTGCCTCCAGCCCGCCGACATCCAGTATCAATTCACCGCTACAGCTGACCCATGAAAGCATGGCAGTGAGCACGCCGTTTTCGACACCGGCGAGGCAAACTCGTTCGTCGTCGCGCAGGATCTCGAAGGCGATCATTGTTGCAAATTCTCCTTTGAGGCTTCAGGTAGACTGCGTCGTCTCAAAAACAACTTCATCCAGACTTTTCACCGCCCGCCGGGATTATACGGCATAGCGAACGGGTTCAAGAAATTCCGTTTGCTTGCCAGACAATGTTTGTTCTGAATCGCCCGGCGGGCTCGTCTCAAACCTAATAGGGCCAGAGAGTCATTTCTTCATGGCTCTCTGGCCCTCACTTTCGGCGAGCTCGCCTGTCTTCGAAGTCAAGCAGTCGGTTTGCACCTAAGCGCTAGTCTACAGTAATGTCCGCATCCCTCACGAGCCGGACTTCTTGCACGGCCACTGTGCCCTTGCCGATGAGCGCTTTTGCTTCGACTTCACCCTGTTGTGTGCCCAACAGCTCATTCGCCAGAACGATCCTCGCCTGCACCCTCACATTGTGCACACCCGAGCCCAGATCATCCAAGACAAAGGTAAAAGCATTGGCATTCATCGTCCTGAGGATCAACTCCAGTTCTTCCGGCAGCACGCACTCTTCGTCAATGATTACGTTGCCGTCTTCGTCCAGCGTCAGGCAGCCGTCAATGAGGCCCTGGAAGATAGCCGTCAGCGTCTGCGTTCTTCTGCCGAATACGACAGCTCCAGGCTCGGCTGTCCTTTGACTTGCCGTCCCTGCATCTATCAGCACTCGGACCTGTACACCCGCAGTGGCGGAAGCACCATCGGCATCACCATTCTTGCTTCTAACGAGGGTCCTGGTGAGCAGTCCGATTTCAGCTGAGACGTCAATAAACAGATCTTTCTGCTGTGAGGTCCTCAGGTTGGTTTCAAGGATTGTGCCCCAGGGGGTTACCGTATTCCCGGGACCGAGCAATCCTCCCATCACATTGATGTTGCCGGTCTGTACCGCTGCCTTGGAAGACGGCAAGGCATCGGCCTCGGTGCTGCCAACGGGGAGGGAGCTGTACGCTACTGACATGGCCAAAACTAAAGCCACAGGCAAAACAAGAGCCATTCGTTTCATGGGAGTTTCTCCTTTTGAAGTTTGACCTTCCAACTTGACACTCCTGAATGCAGGAGGGTCTTTGGAAAGAGGTTATCCTGTTAGCACAGCAGGGGTTAAAGGTACTTACCCCGGCGGCGCCGGACGAACTCTCTAAAGTTTGTCTTGCTGCTTCAGTGAGGGTTGAGTGTCATTCATCTGCAAGCCAGTCTGATCTCGCAGCGCGCAGTTTAGTCTGCGCTGATAAAGGGCCAGTATTGGAACAACTCACGATGGCATTTACGATCCGCTCACAATCCTAATGTGCCCAGGCGATTGTACTCTGAGAATCCACTGTTAAGACCTGGACCGATTTACAAAATCCCACTCTATGGTGGATAGCGAACGGAAGAACAAACACGAGGCTTATACTATTGCGATGAGATGAAGTCAAGTAGGTGATTGCCGATCGTCGATTGCGATTGTCGATTTCCGATTGCTGATCCATATGCGAAGCACGCCCTCACTCGGTGGAATTCCGCGTGCTCATTTCTTTCTTATCGTCTCCAGGCTGTACCCGCCGCCTGCGTTGGGCTTGATGATGGAGGTGAAATAGTAATCCTTCGTCCAAGGAGGAGCGTGGTGCCGCCAATCCAGTTGGATCCCGTCGTTTTCTTTGCTTGTCGACAACTTTGTAAAGAGTGAAAGACGAATAGTCGTTGACGACGTTCCGTGGTCGCGCTCGAAAATGCCAATCGTCAATCGGGAATCTTTTCATTCACATCGCAGCGCCACCATCGGATCAACCCTCGAAGCCCGCCGGGCCGGGAGGTAACAGGCTAACAGCGCGACGCCTGCTAGCAGCAAGGCGACACCGGCATAGGTCAGCGGATCAGTCGCGCTCACTCCGAACAACAGGCTCTTCATCGATCGCGTCAACGTTAGTGCCGCCAGCGAACCAATCGTCATCCCGATAAGAATCACCCTCAGGCCTTGCGCAATCACCAGCTTCAACACGTCTGCTTTCTGCGCTCCCAAAGCCATCCGAATACCGATCTCGTGTGTCCGTTTTGAAACCGCATAGGACATCACTCCATAGATCCCAATCGCGGCCAGCGCCAGCGCCAGTAATCCGAAGCCGCCCAGAACTGTCGCGGCGACCCGCGCCGGCAACAGCGGGAGGGACATGCGCTCAACGAGCGTGCGGCTGGCGATAGGCAGGTTCGGGTCCAATTGTTGCGCCTCGCTGCGAACGAGAGCGATCAGTTTCTCCGGATCGGCCGCGGTGCGCACGATGACAGTCGTGGCTCCTGAGTACGACTGCCACAGCGGGCGAGAGACGAATGGCTTCGGGTCTTCGGTCAAGCCGGCGTACTTGCCATCTTGCACAACACCGACGACCTGTCTCTGAGGCGACTCCGGACCGCCCAGTCGAAATGCCTTCCCGATGGGGTCTTCGCCGGGGAAGAAGCGCCGCGCAAAGGTCTCGTTGATTATGGCCACACGCGCCGCCTTATCGTCGTCCTGCTCGGTGAAATCGCGCCCGCGTACCAAACGCGTGTCCATCGCCTGAAAGTAGCCCGGTGTGGCGCGGTTGGTCATCGCCCCCGGCACGTTAGCCAGTCGCTGTGGCGGCTGCCCTTCGAGAAAGACTCTGTCCCTTGAAAAATGAAGATCGACGGGGGCCATATCAGTCAGACCGGCAAACTGCACGCCCGGCATCGCTCGCACACGCTCCAGCAAGCGCTTCTGAAACTCGCGGCCGCGCGCGTCGTCGTAGCCTTGCAAGCGCAGATCGAACGACACTTCAGCGGCTCGCTCGGGAGTGAATCCGAGATTGATCGTCTGTGCCTGCTGCAACGCGCGCATCATGAGGCCGCCGCCGATCAACAGCACCAGCGACAGTGCAATCTGAAAAACGAGCAGGCTGTTTTTCAACCATGAGCGACGATAACCACCGAATGTGAACTCGTCCTTCAAGGCCGCCGTCAGATCGGTTTTTGTTGCTTGCCACGCTGGCAACAATCCAAACAACACACCCGTCGCAAGCGAGATCAAACATGTGAAGATAAAGACGCGATAGTCCATGTGGAGATTGATCGCCACAGGAACGTCGATCGGCAGTTTGAACGCCACCGCCGAATCCACCAGACGGGAGGCGAGAAGTAAGCCCAACACGCCGCCGGCGCATGCCAGCAGCAGGCTTTCGGTCAGCAGTTGTCGCACCAGCCGCGCGCGGCTGGCGCCGAGCGCCAGACGCACCGCGATCTCGCGGCGCCGATCGGCGGCGCGCGCCAACAGTAGGTTCGCCAGATTGGCGCAAGCCAGCAACAGCACCAGGCCCACAACGACCATCAACAATCCGGTGAAACCCAGCACCGGCCCGCGAAACGCGTTGCCGATCAAGCCGGGCGGTGAAAGCGCGACCCGCTTGTCTTCGTTCACGTCGGGATACTCGCGTTCAAGCTGCTGCGCAATTTCGTTAAGCTCAGCTTGCGCCTGGGCTTTGCTCACTCCGGGTTTTAGACGACCCTGGACAAAGAGGTTCTCGACCGCCCGCGCATCTAACCAGTTCCTGCCGATCTCGAGTTGCGCCTGCATCGAGACCGGAAACCACATATCGGGCGCGGAGATGACTTCTGTGCCGTAGAATCCCTGGGGCGCAACACCGATGATCGTATAGCTGCGTCCATTCACGATCACGTCCCGGCCGATGATCGCGGCCTCACCCCCGAAACGTTGCTGCCAGCATTTGTAACTCACCACCGCCACCGGGCTTGCGCCCGGCGCCTGGTCATCATCCAGCGAAATCAGCCTCCCCAGCACCGCGTTTACGCCCAAGGCACCGAAGTAATTGCCAGTCACCTCATAGCCCCACAGCCTTTCGTTGATGCCATCGTGGCTCAGGCTAAGCGGAGTGAAAACGTAACCGATGAGACCGGAAAACGCTTCGCTCCGATCGCGAAAGTCTTTGTAGTTGGGATACGAGAATGTGGGGAAGGTGTGGTTCTCCGAGGCGTTGTTAAGCGCCACGAGTTGCTCCGGCTTGGCGACGGGCAGCGGGCGAAGCAGCGCGGTGTTGACCAGGCTGAAGATCGCCGTGTTCGCACCGATGCCCAGCGTCAGCGACAATACAGCGACCAAGGTGAATCCAGGACTCTTGCGCTGCATGCGCAGTCCAAAGCAGATGTCCTGCCAAAGATCTCCAATCATGTTTCTCCTTTGAGTTCCCAAAACTACAGGCTCGATGTTTACCTGCCGCTCAACCCGCCGCAGTTCCCGCGCCAGCAACTGGTTGTCGCTCAGCTCCAGCAGGGCCGTGCGCGACGCTTCTCCTGGCGTTCGGCCGGCAGCCAGCAACTCCTGGTACGAGTCCTCGAGGTGCTGCGCCAGCTCATCGACGATCTCGGCCTCGCGGGCCGGCTCAATCCGCAAATCCGCAAGCCGCTGGCTGATCTCTTGTTTCCAGTCAATCATATTTCCGATTGTCGATTGGTCGGGCTCAGCAATGGGCAATCGCAAATCGGCAATCGGCAATCCCTCTCATTCATATCGGAGCGCGACCATCGGATCAACTTTCGTTGCCCGGCGCGCGGGCACGTAACACGCCAGCGTCGCGACTGCGGCCAGCAGCACCGAGATTGCGACGAAGGTCGCCGGATCTGTCGCAGTAACATCAAACAAAAGACTCGACATGACTCGGGTCAACGCCCAGGCTCCGGCCAGTCCGGTTCCGATGCCGATCAGGATCAGCGTCAAGCCTTGCCGAAATACCAGCTTCAACACGTCAGTCACTTGAGCGCCCAGGGCCAGCCGTATGCCGATTTCGTGTGTGCGCCTGCTGACTCCGTAAGAGATCACGCCGTAGATCCCGACCGCCGCCAGCAGCAAGGCAACTCCGCCGAAACTGGTCAACAGCAACATCAAGAAACGTCTCGGAGCAGAAGACTGAGCTCGCAACTGCGCCAGGGTGTGGATGTGATGAACCGGCAACTCGCCGTCTATCGCCCGCACCTGTTCCTGAGCCGCCCCGACTAGACTGAGCGGTTCGCTTGCCGTTCGCATAACAACCGTCAGATCGTAAGTCATCCCCCATGTGTCTTGTTTGTAAGGAATGTAGTATTCACGGGTCGCTTCGCCATCCAGCCCGGTTTGTTTTATGTCTCCGACAATGCCGACAATCGTGCGCCAGGGTTCTTGCGGATCTCCTCCGAGCCGAATGCGCTTGCCGATCGGGTCTTCATCCGTCCAGTACCGGCGTGCGAGACCTTGACTCACGATAGCTACTTTGGCGGACTGCGCCCGGTCCATATCGTTGAAGCCGCGTCCCGCGACCAGATCGATCCCCATCGCCCGAAAGTAATCCGGGCTGGCAACGTGTGATTCCTCGGCTTCGGTCATCTCTTGCCGGCCTTCGATCAAAAACGGGGCGGTGTTTTGCCAGCCGGTTAACGGAATTGCCGAGGCGACCCCAGCGGCCTCGACGCCGGGCAGCGACTCGACGTGCTGGAGCACCTGATCGAAGAACGCGGAACGCTCGACGTCTTCGCCGTACCTGACACCGGGAAGAGAGACGCGCATAGTCAAAACATTTTCCGCAGAGAAACCGGCATCCACTCGGCTCAGCCGCCAGAGACTCTTGATCATCAAGCCGGCGCCCACAAGCAACACCACTGCCAGCGCAAGCTCCGCTACGACTAACATGCTGCGAACGCCGCGCCACCCGAATGTCTGCGTTGAGCTCTGCCCTCCCTCCTTGAGCGCTTCGCAAACATCGGTCTTGCTCATCTGCCACGCCGGCGCGAGCCCAAACGCGATGCCAGTCACCAGCGAGACAACAACCGTGAATCCCAGCACTCGCCAATCGATGCCGATTTCGTCGGCGCGCGGAAGATTCTCGGGGCTTAATGCCACTAACATCCGAGTCACCCACAACGCGAACACAAGCCCCATTGCGCCGCCGATCATCGAGAACAACAAACTCTCAGTCAGCAGTTGCCTGAACACGCGCCCTCGGTCAGCGCCAAGAGCGGCGCGGATGGCAACCTCCTTTGTCCTCGCAGCCGCGCGCGCCAGAAGCAAGTTGGCGACGTTGGCGCACGCGATCAGCAGCACACAGGCCACCGCGCCGAGCAGCACCAAAAGCGCCGGCCTCGCTTCGCTTACGAGGTTTCGGTGCAACGGGACAACCTGAACGCCGAAACTCGGGCTTGATTCAGTCTGCTGGCGGGCGGTAATCAAACTCAGCTCCGCCTGCGCCTCCTTGGGGGTAGCCTCGGGCGCCAGACGCGCAACCACGCGGAGTTGGCCGAGGTCGCGCCGCGTTCGATAATTCGCATCCATCACCCAGGGGGTCCACATTTCGCTTTGAACCGTAACGTTCCCCACGCCAAGCAGAGGCAACTTGAAATCAGAGGGCATCACGCCTATGACAGACCGATCGATGCTGTTGATCTTGACGATTCGCCCGATCACACCGGGATCGCCGCCGAAGCGCCGCTGCCACAATCCGTATCCCAGTACCACGACCCGAGGCCGGCCCTCCTGGTCTTCATTGCTCGAGAACGTGCGACCCAGGAATGGCTGAACGCCAAGCACGTCGAACAGATCGGCAGTCGCCAGCGCACCCTGAATCCGTTCCGGTGCATCGACCCCCGCCAGATTGCCGTCCCAACTTCGGACCGCGGCCAGATGAGTAAAGGACCGGCTCTGTTCACGCCAATCCAGGAAGCTGGCGGGCGATGACAGAGTGGGCGCCCCGCTCTTTTCGCTTTCCCAGATCATCACGAGCCGATCGGGGTTATGATAAGGCAGCGGGCGAAGCAGAACAGCACTGACGACGCTGAAGATCGCCGAGTTCGCGCCGATTCCGAGCGCCAGCACCGACGCGGCGACAAAGGTGAAACCGGGATTCCTGCGAAGTGTGCGCAGCCCGTAGCGCAGGTCCTGCTGAAGGTCTGAAATCATGTTTTTTCTCCTCGCGCCCAGCTCAATGGGCTCGCGATAGATGCGCTCTTCCGCCCGCCTCATTTCTTGTGCCAGCAACTGACTCTCGCTCAGTTCGGCAAGTACGGCGCGAGAGGCCAGGTCTGGGGACGCACCCGCGCCGAGCAACTCTCGATAACGATCGTCGAGATGTTGGGCCAACTCTTCGACAATCTCGGCCTCTCGCGCCGGCTCGAGCCTCAAACCCGCGAGCTGCCATCGGATTTCGTCTTCCCACTCAGGCATAATTTCGATTGCCGATTGCCAAATTGCGGCTTCAGGATTGGCAATCGTAGATCGGCAATCGCCAATCGCTCCGCTCACTCGTATCTCAGCGCGACCATCGGATCGACCTTCACAGCTCGACGCGCCGGGATACCCGCCGCCAGCAAGGCAACGGCCCCCAGCAACAGCGCTACTACCACGAATGTGGTCGGGTCGGTGGCACTCACGTCGAAGAGCAGACTCGCAATAAGCCTGGTCAGCGCGATTGACGCCGCCAGTCCCAGGCTGATGCCCGTCACCGCAAGCCCCACGAGTTGTCCCCCGACCAGCTTCAGCACGTCGCGTGCTTCCGCGCCAAGCGCCCGACGCAGACCGATCTCATATGTCCGTTGCGTCACCGAGTAGGAGATCACGCCGTAGATGCCGATGGCCGCAAGCCCAAGCGCCAGCGCCGCAAACACCCCCAAGAGCATCACCGTGAAGCGCTGCTTCGCAAACGAGGCGCGAAGCACTTCAGTCATCGGCTTGATGTCGTACGGCGGCAGATCGCGATCCACCGCTCGAATCTCCTCACGAACAGCCCCAGCCAGGTTCATCGGATCACCATTCGTCCTCACGACCATTACCATTCGCGATTGCGCATCTTGACTTTGGACATCATAGACTTCGGGCTTAATGTCCTTATCCAATCCGTCCTGCTTTTCGCCACGGACCACACCGATAATCTCGTACCACGGCGCGTCAATTGTCGGTTTGGTAAACTTGACGCGCCGGCCGATCGGGTCCTGGTTGGGAAAGGCCCACTTGGCAAACGCTTCGTTGACGACGGCCACCTTTGGGCTGGTGGCGATGTCGCGATCGTCGTATTCTCTCCCGGCCAGTAGCGGGATCTTCAATGTGCGAAAGTAGCCGGGCGTGATCGCTTTGTGACGCAACTCCCGGAGATAGTCCTCAGCATGACGGCCCTCAACCGTTGCATCACCGGTCCACCTGTAACCTTCAAGCGGAAGGCACGAGGTAGCGCCAACCGATTCGACTCCGGGCAGTACTTTTATGCGCCGTTCGACCTCTTCAAAGAAGGCTGCTTGCTGGCGATCTTCCGGATACCTGCTGCCGGGCAGGTCCAGCCTCATCGTCAGCACATTGCTGGGATCAATCCCGGGATCAACTCGCACCAACCGAATAAAGCTCTTGATCAACAAGCCCGCGCCGATCACCAGCATGAAAGAAAGAGCGATCTCCGAAACGACCAGCAGACTGCGCAGACCCGAACGCTGAGAGCCGCCGGCACCCTTCTGACCGTCCTTGAGCGCGCCGGTCAACTCGTGTCGCGAAGCCTGCCACGCCGGTAACAAGCCGGCGAGCACCGCCGCAAGCAACGTAATCCCCAACGTGAATCCCAGCGCCGTTCCGTCGAGACTGATCTCGTGTATTCGGGGAATGTGGCGCGCGCCGAGAGCCAGCAACACCTTTCTGGCCCACACCGCCAGAACAACACCAACCATGCCGCCTAATAGAGCCAGTAGTAAGCTTTCAGAGAGCAACTGTCTGATGATGCGCCCGCGACCCGCTCCCAGAGCCACGCGGATGGCGATCTCTTTCCTGCGCGACTCGGCGCGCGCCAGCAATAGACTCGACACGTTTGCGCAGGCGATCAACAACACAAGACCTACCGCGGCCAGAAAAACGAGTAATGCCGGGCGGCTGTCGCCGACGATCCACTCTTGCAGCGGCCCGAGCCCGACCCCCATCTGAGTGTTTGTGTCGGGATACTTGGCTTCGAGCACGCCCGCGATCGAACTCATCTCGCTGCGGGCTTGTTCAATGGACACCCCCGGCTTCAAGCGCCCGATAGCCCGCAGAAAGTGAGGCCGGCGCAGTTGCGCGATTTGTGCCTGCTCCCACCCCATCGGCACCCATAGCTCGACGTCCTTCGCGGGGAAGTAGAACCCGTCGGGCATCACGCCTATGATGGTGCGATTGGCGCCGTTGATCGAGATGGTTTGATCGACTATCGCCGGGTCTCCGCCGAATCGCCGCTGCCAGAGCTCGTGACACAACACAACCACGCGATGATTGCCAGCCCAGGTCTCTTCCGGGGTGAACGTTCGTCCGCGGGCGGCGCTTACTCCAAGCACCGAAAAGAGATTGCCGGTGACGTAAAGGCCGCGTACACGCTCGGGCTCGCCTTCGCCGGTGAGGAAGAGGTTCGACATCCCGGCGGCCTTTGTGTCCGATCCCATGTAGGCGGCTATATCTTCGAACGACTGGTTCTGTTCCTGCCAGTCGAAGAGATTTGCCGGCGCAACGGTAGCCTGCGTCCAGCCCTTCAGTGGATTGGTTTCCCAGAACTGGACGAGGCGTCCGGGATCGGCGTATGGCATCGGGCGCAACAGGACCCCGCTGACCACGCTGAAGATCGCAGTGTTGGCCCCTATACCGAGCGCGAGAGTCAGCACCGCTACCAGGGTAAACCCGGGGTTCTTGCGAAGCATCCGCAAGCCATAACGTAAGTCCTGCCGAAGATCCCCAATCATGTTTTTCCTCCTGTTTCCCAAGACGATGTTGTCGCCGGTCACCAGCTTTTCAACTCGCCGAAGTTCGCGCGCCAACAATTTGCTGTCGCTCAGATCCGCAAGCGCGATGCGAGAGGCTTCTGCCTGCGTTGCGCCGCCGGATCGCAACTCCGTGTATCGATCATCCAGATGCTGCGAAAGCTCCTCGACGATTTCGGCCTCGCGGGTTGGTTCGAGCGCCAAGCCAGTCAGCCGCTGTCTGATTTCTTTCTTCCAGTCAGGCATAAGTGGTCAGTGGTCAGTGGTTAGTGGTCAGTGGTCAGTAGATTGTCATGAACCAGTAACCACTAACCAATAGCCACCATCCACTATCCATCATTGCGCAGCGCTACCATCGGGTCCGCCCGCATAGCTCGGCGAGCCGGCAAGTAACAAGCCGCCAGAGTTACAAATATCAGAATCACCGGAATGCTCGTGAAGGTGAGTGTGTCCACGGCGTTGATGCCGTATAGAAAGCTGGTCAGAAATCGAGTCACCGTCGCCGCAGCGCTCAAACCAAGTGCGGTGCCTGCAGCCACCAGCAGTACCCCGTCCCTTAGAACCAGCCTGAACACATCGGATGACTGTGCTCCAAGCGCGATGCGGATGCCGAACTCGCGCGTGCGCCGCGATACGGAGAACGACATCACTCCGTACAAACCAACGGCCGCCAAAAGCAGCGCGAGCGCTCCGAAGACGCCCACCAGAATCGCCCCCATTCGTGCCGCATACAAAGACGCGCCGACCAACTCGCTCATCGGTCTGATCGCGGTGATCGGAAGGTTCTTTTCAAGCGACTGCACTTCCTGCCTTACCGCGGCGGCTGCGCTGATCGGATCGCCGGCGGTGCGCACCAGGAGAGTGACGCCCGTCTCGTGATTCTGCTGAAGCGGAAAATACGCCATCGGAGTCGGTGACTCCCCGAGGGTCACGTACTTGCTGTCGCGAACGACGCCGGTCACTTCATGCCAGGGACCTTTGGAACCACCAAGACTCAGCCGCTTGCCCATTGCATCCTGCCCGCCCAGATGCCGCCGCTCGAATGCCTCATTGACGATTACCACTCGAGGCTTGTCTTCGGTGTCTTGAGACTCGAACAGGCGGCCGCGCAACAGTCTGATGCCCATGGTCTCAAAATAATTGAGGCCGATTGTATTCGTGCTTATAGAGTTGTCATCAGTCGTGAAGCCGCCCCCTTCGCTGCGGAATTGGTTGTCTGGCCCGGAGCGTCCTTCTATCAGAAGGCTGCTGACCGAGGTCCGTCCGCTCAGCGGCAGGTTGCGCGCGAGACTTGCCGATTCGACTCCCGGAACGGCGCCGACCGATTCAACGACCCTCTGATAGAAGTCGCGACCCTGCGCCCTGGTGTAGCGCAAAAGATTGATGTTGAGCGGTGCGGTCAGCAACTTCTGCGCGTCAAAACCCGGATCGATCGCTTGCGCCTGCTTCAGGCTGCGGAGAAACAACCCTGCCGCGATCAGCAACACCAGCGACAGCGCGACCTGCCCGACTACCAGCAGGTTTCGCGCGCTGAAACGCCGCACATGCTGATCGTGAGAGAACGACTGATCCTTGAGCGCAGGCACAAGATCGGGCCGGGCAGCGCGCACCGCTGGAGCCAACCCGAAGATGATCCCCGTCAACAACGACAGCCCGAGAGTGAACAACAAAACGCGAAGATCGATTGCGAAATCAGGAGTGACCGGCAGCGCGCCAGGAGGAGGCGGGCTCGCCTTCAGCAGGTCAACGGTCAGCCAAGCCAGCAGCAATCCCGCGACGCCGCCCACGAACGAGAGCAACAAGCTTTCCGTTAGAAGCTGTCTTATCAGCCGCCCCCGGCTCGCGCCTATCGCAAGTCGCACCGCAATCTCTTTGCGCCTCGCCGACGCGCGCACCAGGAGGAGGTTTGCCACATTCGCGCACGCAATCAACAACACCGCGCCTACTATTGACAGCAGCAGCCGTGCGACTGGAATCATCTGCACTCGCTGACCGGGATCGCCCAGACTTACCGGACTCGTCGTGAACTTTTTATCCCGGTCCCTCTCGGGATTCGCCTGCTCCTGTTGACTGGCGAAGACGGTCAGCTCGGCTTGCGCCTGTTCGCTGGACATACCGGGTTTGAGTCTGCCGATGCTGTAAAGCCATCGGTTGGTCCGCACCTTGAGCAGATCAGGATTCATCTCGCCGGAGTATCCGGCGCGCGGCGGCCGCATGACGGACTGCATCATCATCGGGACATAGATGTCTCTGTTCACGCCCATCTGCGCGCCTTGAAATTCAGGCGGGACTACGCCGATTACCGTGAACCGCTGCCCGTTCAGCACAAGTTCCCGGCCGATGATGTCGGGTTTGCCTCCCAGGCGACTCTGCCAGAGACCATGACTGATCACCGTGACCGGGTGTGCGCCCGGTGTCTCGTCGTCAGCCGGCGTTATGACGCGACCCAACGCGGCTCGCACGCCAAGCGTCTCGAAGAAGTTGCCGGTGACGATCGCCCCGGTCACCAGATCTGCGCCTTCGCTTTGCTCGTCGCTGTTCAGGCTCGCGGAAATGCCGCCCCAGGCGATCAATCCATCGAAGGCTTGATTCTGATCGCGCAGCTCGGAGTAGCCGGGATAGGAGAAGACCGCGCCTGGATTGCCGTCGTAAACGTAGAGCAGCCGCTCAGGACTTGCGACCGGCAACTGCCGCAACAACGTCGCGTTGACCAGGCTGAAGATCGCAGTGTTAGCGCCGATTCCCAACGCCAGCGACATCACTGCAATAACAGTAAACCCTGGATTCTTCACAAGCATACGAAAGCCATACCGCAGGTCGGTTATCAGATCTCCAGCCATGTTCTTTCTCCTTGCGCCGAGAACAGAGGGTTCGTGCTTAATCCGGCCCTCGACACGTCGCAGTTCCCGCGCCAGCAACTCGCTATTGCTGAGCTCGGCAAGCGCCGCGCGAGTGGCTTCCATTTCCGACTTGCCGCTTGCTCGGGACTCCGCGTAGCCATCGTCGAGGTGCTGCGACAACTCCTCGACGATCTCGGCCTCGCGAGTCGCTTCGAGGTTCACGCCCGCGAGCCGATTTCTGATTTCTTGCTTCCAGTCAGGCATATTTCAGATCGTCGATTACCGATTGGCGATTGCCTGGCGCGGTCCCTGAGCCGCAATCGGCAATCGCAAAACGGAAATCTTATGCGTGCTCGACTCCGGTGATGCGATTGATCGCCTGAACAAACGCCTCCCAGCCGCGCCGCTGCGACGCCAGCACCTTTTTGCCTTCAGAGGTCAACTTGTAATAACGCCTCCGCCGCTGTCCGGGCTTTTCCACCCAACGCCCCTGGATCCAGCCTCTCTTCTCCAGCCGGTATAGAAGCGGATACAGCGAGGCGACGTTGAAGCTGAGCGCGCCCTTCGAACGCGCAGTGATCAGCTTGCTTATGTCGTAACCGTGCCGCGGCTGGTCTTCGACCAGTGAGAGAATCAACAACTCGGCGCTGCCTTTCTTCAGCTCGCGGTCGAGCACTCGTGATTTGATGTGTCGCATAGCCACATATTATCTAGAAGCATATCTACGGTCAACCACTTTGTTTGTTTTTTGTTCCACATTGATTCAGACTCGGAGGTTCTGTTTGAGAGGGCGAGAGCGACGGTTGCCTGCACACTTGCAGCGACCTGTACGGGCGCCCCTCCGTGGGCGCCCCTTGGTTGTGAGTCGTTCTTGGGCGGTGAGAAGGGGCGCCC
>JBASRN010000307.1:0-8821 GCA_049273855.1 Blastocatellia bacterium | reverse complement strand
GACCGCGAACGCTCTTTGCTTTGACTCCGATCATCACGCTGCAATTTATCCCAGATGAAAAGGAGAAGAGAGCATTGAGAGAAACAGGAACAGTGAAGTGGTTTAACGCAACCAAGGGTTATGGGTTCATCACCCGCGAAGGGGGCGATGATGTTTTTGTCCACTACTCGGCCATTGAATCCGAGGGTTATAAGACGCTGAACGAAGGCCAGCGTGTTGAGTTCACCATAACTCAAGGACCGAAGGGCCTCGCCGCCAGCAACGTCATTGCTGCTTAGGTTGTGTCATCGGGCGAGCCTGAATCAAATCAGGCTCGCCCCTGGTTTTCATTCTGAGTCGAAACCCACTGAACCGTCCATCCCCTGATAACGCTGGTCAAGTTTCAGGCCTTTCTTTTCTGTGATAGACTTCCGTTCACCTTTAGCGGCAATCTAGAGAATCCAATTTCGAGGCAAGCGGGGATGCCAAAGAACAATGAGCGCTTCATCGACGCAGGCACTGCGGAACGGGAGCAGTACGAGCCTGACGAAGAGGTTCAGCATGAGTTCGATGAAGCTCAGCGGCTCGCGGGCGGAGGTGAGCAGTTGAGACGCGAGCTGAGTCAGCATCACTCGAAAACACCGGAGCTGTCGGGCGGCGACATCGATGCAGACTGGGCCGGAGCCGACGTTGGCGATGAGACCGTGGGCGGTTCCGCCCCGACGCCCGATCAGGATATCGTCGAGGAGCTGGGCGCGGCGATCGGTCTTACCTACGAAGACAATGAGCCGCTGCACACAACCGAGAAGGTAGAACAACGTGACCGAAAGCGATGGGAGCTTGATCCTGCTTCCTCCGAAGACTACGAAAAGCGAGTGAATCACGAAGGCGAATGACCCCGCCGCGAGCTTCTTCCTCACGCGCAGTGCGGTGCGTGTCGCCGGTCGGAGTTGTTTGATATAATCCGCGCCCGCGAGAAATCTGAGAACCCAGGGGAGGCCTTACCAATGCGAAAGCCCTCATTATCGTTTTTGATTCTGGTTGCGTTAGCAGCTTCGACAGCGCAAGCCGACACGATACATCTGAAGAACGGCAGCTTGCTCAAAGGCAAAGTCACCAGTTTTGCGGACGATCAATTCGTGGTCATGTTAGACACCGGGTCTGGCCGGTATTTAAGCAAGGCGATGGTCTACGTCGGTGATGTCGCTCGGATCGAGTTCGACTCCGCGCTTATGGCTTCTAGCAGTGGTTCCGATCCGGGGCCTTCGCGAGAAACGACGGCCATCGCGCAGCCGGTCGAGCCGGCTTCGACAACGAGCGCTCCAAAAGAAAACCAACCGCGCGACACGACTCCCGTCGACGCGCCTCCTCGCGACAATTCGGCAACCGAAGCACCCGCGAAGGCCGTCGAGCCACAGCCTTCCTTTGCCCAGCCGAAAGAACCCGAGCCACAACCCGAGAAGCACGTCGAGACGCCAGCCGTCAGCGCTCCTTCGGCAGTCACAACCACCCCTACCGAGCCGTCAGACACTGATCGACCCACCCAAAAACTGACCGGACCGGTCAAGACGGTTTCAATTGATGTGGTTGGCAAGCGTGATTGGACCAGCTCCGGGCTGCTTGTAAAGCGCGGCGATCGAATTCACATTACCGGGACGGGCTCGATTACGCTTGACCAGGTAAGCGGGCGGACCAGCGGGCCGGAAGGAGTGCCCGATGTTGCCGACCCCAAAAAGCTCATGCCCGATCAACCTTCCGGCGCGCTCATCGGAGTGATCGGCGCGGACAACGACGATTTCATTTTTATCGGCCGCTATGCTGAGTTCACTGCCGCGCGAGACGGACTGCTGTTCCTGTCGGTCAATGAAGGAACTCTCTCCGACAACACTGGCACCTACAAAGCCGTGATCGAGGTACAGCTACAACGGAAGTAAAGCAAGGCGACAATACGCGATCCCACAGCGGTGTCCAGACGCCCGGAAAATCGCTCCTTAGCACCTGCGTCACCGGTCGCGAGTTCAAGTTATAAAGCGGGCGTCGCCCGCCCTTTTCGCACGCCGCATTAACACGCATTTTCCTTGACTTGATTCGGGCCTTGAAGTAGCCTGTGACTTCCCGCAGGCAAGTTTGTAAGTCTCTTATCAATGTGGAAGTTCGACCGGTCAAGCCGTACTTCGTCTTCGCGCCCCGAGCCGGCTTCTGCCACACAGCCAGTTTGAGACGCTGCGGTGACTCGCTCATTTCAGTGCCATAAGTGAAGCGTCTACCGCTCGGGTAGGATAAAACTCTCAGGTTTATCCCGCAGATTCAGGTTGCTTACCCGCGCGGCGGTACTCAGTGAATATCTGGAAGACACGGTAGAGGGACGTTGCGCCGCTTTCAGGAAGGGCAAACCGGTAGCGGCGGTGCGCTTCCTTGCCACCAGGTTGAGATGCGAGTTCTATGACGGCAACATTCGGAGATGAGAGCGCTTCGGCGGTGTACAGCCGAAGGTGAATTAACCAATCAAGAGAGGCAGGAGAAATGTCAAAAAGAAGATCATTCCACTCACTATGCGCATTGACGCTTGCGCTGTGTCTAGGGTTCGGAGCGATTCCGGTCCTGGCCCAGTCTCAAGCCACCACTGGACAGATCTCGGGCGTGGTCACCGATAATCAGGGCGCGGCCATCGCGGGTGCGACGGTTAAGGCTACCAACTCGCAGACCGGCCTGGAGCGCTCGACCAAGTCTAACGAAGAGGGTGCTTACAGTATCATTTCGCTTCCGCCCGGGGTTTATTCCTTAAGCGGCGATGCGAGCGGCTTTGGCAAGGCAAACTTCAGCAACGTTGAAGTTCTGGTGGGCAGAACTTACGATCAGAATATAACTTTGGCTGCCAGCGGTGTTCAGGAAGTCGTAAACGTCACGGCTGGCGCCATCCAGGTGCAAACGACGCGGTCGGAAGCCGACGCGATCCTCAACGAACGGGCTATTAATAACCTGCCGATCAACGGCCGTCGGTTCCAGGACTTTGTCACGCTGACGCCGGCCGCGCAGGTCGACCCGCGCCGCCAGAATATTTCGCTTTCCGGACAGTTGGGGATTCACTCAAACGTCAGCATCGACGGCGCCGATTACAACAATCCGTTCTTTGGCGGCCTCCGGGGTGGAGAACGCTCAAATAACGCCTACACAGTACCGCAAGAATCCATCAAGGAATTTCAGGTTGTCGGCGCGGGTTACACGGCTGAGTTCGGCCGCTCGACCGGCGGCATCGTCAACGCGGTTACGAAGTCGGGAACCAACGACTTTCACGGTTCGGCTTTCTTCTTGTATCGCCCGAATGAGTGGTCGAAGAGGGGCGGCTTGCTGGACGCTGTTGACTTGCAAGTCAACGGGCCTCGCCAGCTGCGGGGTCTGGAACCGTTCGATATCGTAGCCGCGCCGACTCAAAAGCAATGGGGTGGTTCGGTTGGGGGCCCGATAAAGAAAGACAAGCTGTTCTTCTTTGGCGCCTATGAACAGCAGAAACAACTTCAGCCGCGGCAGGTCCTCTTTGACCCACTGGCGGGTCTCACGCTAACGCCAGAGATACAGGAAGCCGCGGACTTTCTGCATACACTCGAGAGCCCGTTCGAGCAAACCAACGACGCGATCGCGATACTCGGCCGCGCCGATTGGACCGTGAACGACAAACACAACGTTAACTTCCGTTACAACTTCAGCGACAACAGCGCTGAGAACGCCACTTCGAATGGCGTTCCGCTGTTCCCGACCATCAACAGCGCCATCTCGAATAACGGAACCGAAAAAGACCGGACGCACACCGTAGTTGGACAGATGAACAGCTTCTTAAGCGCGACTGTGGTGAACGAGCTGAGAGCGCAGTACTCGCGCGAGAACCGGCCGCGGATAGCGAACGCCAAGGAACCGCTCGTGTCCAGCGCCATAGGGAACTACGGGACCGTCTCGTTCCTCGGCGAGAACAACGAGACCGACTGGCGTTTCCAGATCACCGATAGCATTACATGGAGCAAGGGCCAGCATACGTTTAAGTTCGGCGGTGAATACAACCATATATTCGCCACGCAGACGTTTGGCTTTAACCAGTTCGGTGCTTTTGGGTTCACCACCAGCACAACTGCTACCATTCTCGACATCATGTCGTTCACGCCGGGCATCGCAACCGGGACAGTCAACCGATTTGACAGCACACAGTCAACCTACCGCAAGCAGATCGGCAACCTCCAGGCTTCGATGAAATTCAACGAGGCCGCGATCTTTGGACAAGATTCCTGGCGTGTGCGTCCAAACCTGACCATAAACCTTGGCTTGCGATGGGAGGCCCAGTACAACCCGCAGCCGGAAGTTGGGAATGACGCGTTGATCGACTTGATCAAGGGCTTCCGCTTCCCGTCTGGCCATATTCTTGACCCCACAAAGATCCCCAACGACGCGAACAACTTCGGGCCGCGCCTTGGCTTCGCGTGGGATCCGTGGAGCGATGGCAAGACGGTGATCCGAGGTTACGGCGGAATGTACTACTCGCGATCGCCGGCCCTTTTGTTTGCGAGCCCGATCAACAACTTCCGCGACCCGGCGGGCGATCTCTCCATACAGCTTCCCTTGCGCGCCGCGGTTGGTAACCCGAATGCAGCGGCCAACACGGTCTACAAGCAGTTGAAGCTTATCGGCATTGACCTCAATAACTTCAGTCTCGGGAGTCTGCCAAACATCACCACTGAGCAGATTCGCCAAATCGCAACGCTGCTCGGGGTTGATCCGCTGACCGCGGGAGTTCAGCCGATAGCGATGGCGAACGACTATCAGAACCCGAAATCGATTCAGTACGGCATCGGCGTCGAACGCGAGCTGAGCAGTAGCCTGACGGTCGGAGCGGACTTCAGCTACGTGCACACCGTCTACCTTCAACAGAACCGCGACCTCAACCTCCCGTTGCCATTCGTTCGCGCGCTCGCGACCGATCCGGCACAGCGGGCGTTCTTCGGGTTGCAAACGCCCCTACCAGCACCTTGCACTTTGGTTACGACCCCGGCGGGCTCCTGCGTACGGCCGCTCGCAAACCTAGGTCAAGTCCAGGTGCGCGAGTCGACCGGCAGGGCCCTGTTCCGCGCGCTGACGCTGCGGATGAAGTTCCAACAACGCTGGGGGCAGTTCAACGCGTTTTACGTTCGGTCGAAGAACCTGTCGGATGGCGACAACGAGCGCGAGGCCGGCGGCGTGTTGTATGAGAACGCGTTTGACACTCACAGCGAGTACGGGTTCTCAAACCTTGACGTCAAACACCAGTTTGTCATGAACCCGGTGTTCTTCCTCCCTCACGGATTTGATTTTTCTGCTGCGATCCGACTCCGGTCAGGACGTCCAATTGACGCCCGCATGGGAAGCGACGTGAACCTGGACAGCGTGAACCTCGACCGGCCGTTCCTCGGACCGGGTGTGCCGTTCGTGCGAAACGGCTTCCGGAACAAGGCTCAGTACAACATCGACCTCCGAGCGCAGAAGAAGTTCAGCCTCGGCGAAACTCCGCGCTTGATTCTCTCGGTTGAGGTGTTCAATCCCCTCAACATAGATAACATCGAGCTCGCGGGGTCTGCGGTTACCAACTTCTGCGCCAGCACGTCGACGGCAAACTGCGGATTCCTCGGGCCAACGAACCCGAACTTCCTGCAGTTGAGGGACCGCAATCCAACATCGGCGCGGTTTGGCTCTCTGCTGTTGAACAACAACTCCGGAGCGCCGTTCCAGGTTCAAGCCGGCGCACGCTTCACGTTCTAACGGCGCGAGTGTTCAGGAACACAAGGCGGTGGCGAGGCTCATCTCGCCACCGCATTTTTTTCTTCGCACCTTGAAACACACCCAGTCCCGCTGCTCTGATCTACCAGGACCCGCCGTTCGCGTGTAACTCACACCCAGATTTGCCCACCGTTGCAAATTTCCTTCTCTAAACCGTTCTCGTCTCGGTAGAGAGAGTTGGAACACCAGTTCGAATCGGGCGTCTAAGTCATTAGCATCGTCGATCAGACTGGAATTCGCGCTTCCCCGTGCCGCGCAATCTAAAGGTGTGCAGGACGACAGGTTTCTAGTTTCTCGTTTTCTGGTTTCTTGTCCAGGCGCTAGACAAAAAACGCCAACCAGAAACCCTAAACCAGAGACTAGAAACCGATTCGTCGGCGGAGGAAGATATGCAACGCAGGTTCATTCTATTTAGTGTGCTCGCTTCGATTCTTTGCACGGCCGGCTACATCACGCTCGCGAAGGTCACGAGAAACCGGGGCTCGGTCTTCCTGGCCGCAGCTTCCAGCCGCGTCACCCAAGGTTCGCTTCAGGTAGTTAATCCTGAGAAAGGCCCGGTCTCGCTGTGTCCGTTGAAACACACCGATGTCAAAACCGAGATCAGCGGATTCCTGGCGCGCGTCGTCGTCACTCAGGACTTCGAGAACCCTTTCCACGACACCATTGAAGCGGTGTACGCCTTTCCATTACCTCAAAACGCCGCTGTTGACGGTATGACGATGACCGTCGGAGGGCGCACCGTTCTCGGAAGAATCAAACGCCGTGAGGAGGCCCGCGCCGTGTACGAAGCGGCCCGATCCGCCGGCCGGGTCGCCAGCTTGCTCGACCAGGAACGACCGAACATCTTCACTCAATCGGTCGCCAACATCCTGCCGGGCGACCAAGTGAAGATAACCATCAGCTATGTCGAAACCCTCAAGTATGAAGACGGTGTTTATGAGTTTGTGTTTCCGATGGTGGTTGGGCCGCGGTACATCCCTGGCGCGCCGGTCGGCAACAAGGGCGGCGGCTTTGCGCCCGACACCGATCGCGTGCCTGACGCTTCGCGCGTCACTCCACAGGTGGCACCGCAAGGCGCACGCGCAGGTCACGATATTTCGATCGAGGTCGCGCTGGATGCCGGCGTACCGGTCGATGCGCTAAAGACGACGCTGCACGAAGTTGACGTCGAACGCCCATCCGATCACAGCGCTATTGTCCGGCTGAAGAACAAGAATGAAATCCCTAACCGGGACTTCATACTCAAATATGACGCGGCCGGCCGGCAGATCGAAGACGCGGTTCTCGCTCATCGCTCCGACCGCGGAGGGTTCTTTACGATGCTTCTCCAACCGCCCGAGCGTGTGACTGCCGACGACGTCACTCCAAAAGAACTGGTGTTCGTGCTGGACACATCCGGCTCGATGGGTGGGTTCCCGATCGAGAAGGCCAAAGAGACGATGAAGCTCGCGCTTGACGGCCTCTATCCTCAAGACACTTTCAACCTGATCACGTTCGCCGGCGACACGCACATCCTGTTCCCGGACCCGGTCCCGGCTACAAAGGAGAATCTGCGAAAGGCGCAGGAGTTTCTCTCTTCGCGGTCGGGCGGCGGCGGGACCGAAATGATGAATGCTATTCGCGCGGCGCTTGATCCGTCCGACGAAAAAGACCACATCCGAATCGTCTGCTTCATGACCGATGGGTACGTTGGAAACGACCTGGAGATCATCGGTGAAGTTCAGAAGCACTCGAATGCTCGCGTGTTTTCCTTCGGTATCGGCAGCTCGGTGAATCGTTTTTTGCTCGATAAAATGGCCGAGCACGGCCGCGGCGAAGTCGAGTATGTCAGTCTCAGCGACGACGGCTCGGCGGCGGCAAAACGATTTCACGAGCGTATTCGAAATCCGTTGCTTACCGACATATCAGTCGACTGGTCCGGTCTGCCGGTGGCCGACCTTTACCCAAAGCGAATTCCCGATCTGTTCAGCGCAAAACCTGTTGTCATCTCGGGGCGTTACACTGGCGGGGGACGCGGGACGATCAAGCTTCGCGGAAAAATGTCGGGGCGGGACTTCGTGCGAGAGATTCCGATTGACTTGCCTGAGAATGAACCGCGTCACGACGTGCTTGCGACTTTATGGGCTCGAACGAGAGTGGATGATTTGATGTCGCAGGACTACAACGGCATCCAGTTCGGCGGGCCGCGCCCGGACGTTAGCGAAGCCATCACTCAGCTCGGGATCGAATACCGCCTGATGACTCAGTTCACGTCGTTCGTTGCGGTTGAAGAGATGACGGTGACGGATGGAGGAAAGCCACGCAGGATCGAAGTGCCAGTCGATATGCCTCAGGGGGTGAGCCACGAAGGTGTGTTTGGGTCCGTCGACATGACGTTGGCTGTCAGGGAACGGGGTCGTCAGTCGCTGAACCAAAGCGTGTCTAACTATGCAACGGTCGCAGCTCCCGCTGCTGCGCCCGGCGGGTCTGAAGCATCCGTAAATGGAGGCAGAGCAACCGCGGACAAGCGCAAGAGCGCTTCCGGGCAGCGAGTCAGTGGAGGCGTCGCCGGAGGCGTACCAGGCGGTGTCGCAGGGGGCGCTGGCGCCGGGACACGCTCGGGTGTAGGTAGGGGGCCTGGAATGCCACCTGTTTCGCCCGAGGAGCAAAAGCGCCAACAGCTTCTTTCTAGGCTTCATCCGTCAATCGCCGGCCTCCTCGATCGGCTAAAGGACAAGAACGCAAAGCCCACAGCCGATGAATCGAGGTTCGTTCGCGACGGAAAGGCGGAGATTCAAATCTGGCTCTCGGTCAAGTCACCTCAAGCGATCGCGGCGCTAAAGCGGCTTGGATTCGAAATAATGCTCGATCCGCCGGCGTCAAAGATGGTGATCGGTCGCGTGCCGCTTGAAAAGCTGGCCGCGCTCGCCGAGACAAACCTGATCCGTTACATTGCGCCGATGACGAGCAATTAGTGGTCTGTAACAAAAGCTTTGCTAGTCGGCGGACGGTTGTGCTCCTGTACGGGCGGCTCTCCGTGGCCGCCCCTCTTCGGCCAACAGAGTGC
>JBASRN010000303.1:0-9864 GCA_049273855.1 Blastocatellia bacterium | reverse complement strand
TCCCCGACCTGTTATTGCATCGAGACTCGACAAAGCCCGCTTTTCTCTGACACTCAACAAAACTTGTAGGTTCATGGAGGAACGATCGTGAAGATTAGAAAACTTTTTTACGCCGCTGTGTTGGCGGCCATCCTAATGATTTCGATGTCGGCGTCGGCGCAGACCAAGCTGCTGCGCTTTCCTGACATCCACGGCGACAAGGTCGTCTTTACTTACGGCGGCGACCTGTGGACCGCGCCGGCTTCAGGTGGAACGGCCACACGGCTGACCGCTCATCCGGGCGTCGAGGTGTTCGGCAAGTTCTCACCCGACGGAAGATGGATCGCGTTCACCGGGCAGTACGATGGAGATGAACAGGTTTATGTGGTTTCCGCGACGGGCGGTGAGCCCAAACAGCTCACTCACTATCCGGCGCGCGGGCCGCTGACGCCGCGGTGGGGCTACGACAATCAGGTATACGGCTGGACCAACGACGGCAAGTCGGTTGTGTTCAAATCGCAGCGCGATTCCTGGACGCTTCCGATGGCGAGGCTTTACACGGTTCTCGCAACAGGCGGCCCGGCTCAAGCGCTGCCGATGCCGGAGGCAGGCTCGGGCGCGTTTTCACCCGACGGCGCGAAGATGGCCTACTCGCCTCAATCGCGCGATTTCAGAACCGAGAAGCGATACGGCGGGGGGCAGGCAAACCAGCTCTACATCTTCGATCTCAAAACGCTGGATGCGCGGCGCATCACCGACAACCCGCGCCCGAGTCGCGACCCGATGTGGATCGGCAACACCATCTACTTTAATTCGGACCGCGATGGACACTTCAACCTCTACGCCTACGAAGTATCCGGCGGCAAGACTTCGCAGGTGACTACGCACAAGCCGTGGGATGTCAGGTGGCCCAGCGCCGGCAGCGACGGCCGCATCGTGTACGAACTCGATGGCGAGCTTCACGTCTTTGACACGAAAGCCAAAAAGGATGCTGCGATTTCGATCAACGTACCGGACGACGGGCTCGCCCGAAGACCGAGCCGAATCCCGGTAGCCAACTTTATTGAAGACGTCTCGCTCAGCCCGAAAGGCGAACGCGTTCTGTTCTGCGCGCGCGGCGACATCTTCTCAGCACCGGTCGAAAAGGGGCCTACACGCAATCTTACCCGCTCATCGGGTGCCCACGACAAATGGCCTCGCTGGTCGCCTGACGGCTCGCGCGTCGCATTCATATCGGACAAGACCGGCGAGGACGAGGTGTGGGTCGTCGGGCAGGATGGCTCAACACCGGCTGAGCAACTCACCAGCGGCGGCAAGGCGTTTCGCTACGCGCCCGAGTGGGCGCCGGACGGCAAACGCCTAGCATTCGGCGACAAGGACGGCAAGGTCCACATACTGACGCTTGCCGACAAGAAGCTGACCGAAATAGCCGACTCGAAGCGAGGTCAAATACGCGACTACGCCTGGTCGCCGCGCGGCAATCATCTGGCCTTCACTATAGCGAACGACACCGGTTTCGGTTCGATCTACATCTGGAGCTCCGGCGATGGCCAGCTTCGCAAAATCACAGATGAATCGTTCAATGCGAACAATCCGGCGTGGGACCCGCAGGGCAACTATCTTTACTACGCGAGCGACCGCGAGTTTGCGCCGCAGATTTCCTCTTTTGAGTTCAACTATGCGACCAACAGGACCACCGGAATCTTCGCGCTCGCGCTTCGCAAGGACGTGAAGAGTCCCTTCCCTCCCGAGAGCGACGAAGTCACCATAACCAAGGAAGAGGCCGACAAACCGAAGGACCCGGAGAAGAAGGAGCCGGAGAAGAAGGATGCAGCGCCCAAGCCTCCGGCCGACCTGGTCATCGATTTCGACGGCCTCGGCTCGCGAGTGGCGCGAGTGCCAATCGAGGCGAACAACTACCAGGGCCTCTCGGTGAAGACCGGACACTTGCTGTACAGCGTCGGGTCTGCGTTCTACTACGGGCGACAAGGCGAGCGGCCGCCCTCGCTTCGAATCTACTCGATCAAAGACCGCAAAGAGACTACGCTCGTCGAGGACGCACGAGGCTGGGTGCTTTCAGACGATGGCTCCAAGGTGCTGGTCGGGGGGCTAGGCGCGACCTTCGGCATCTACGACGCGACGCCGCAAGGCGACAAGAGCCGGAAGCCTGTCTCAACCGCGGGTCTCGCCGTGGATCGTGTGCCGGCCGAGGAGTGGAGTCAGATATTCAACGAGGCATGGCGGCGGTATCGCGACTTTTTCTACGTGCCCAATATGCACGGCTATGATTGGGAGGCCTTGCGTGAACAGTACAAGCCGCTGCTCAAATACGTTGCGCACCGGTCCGACCTGAACTTTATCATCGGCGAAATGATTTCGGAGCTGACCGTGCAACACGCGTACGTTGAAGGCGGCGACTTCCAGATTCCGCCGCGTCCGCGAGTCGGGTTGCCGGGCGCCAGATTCGAGCTCGATGAAAAGGCCGGCCGCTTCAAAATAGCCAGGATCTTCGCGGGGCAAAACGAGGAAGACACATATCGCTCACCGCTTACCGAGATCGGCGTGAACGTGTCAGTCGGCGACTACGTCCTTGCGATAAACGGCGAGGAACTCACCGCCAACGATGATCCATACCGGCTCCTCAGAAACAAGGCTGACAGTCCGGTTCAGTTGACGATCAACAAAGAGCCGTCGATGACTGGTTCGCGGACTGTCTCGTATCGGCCAATCACCAACGAGAGCGACTTGATCTACCTGGACTGGGTGACCACCAATCGCCGCAAAGTGTCGGAGATGAGCGGTGGCCGTGTTGGCTACATCCACATTCCCGACATGGGAGCGCCGGGCATTCGTGAGTTCATTAAGTGGTACTACAGCCAGCTCAGCAAAGAAGGCCTTGTGGTCGACGTCCGAGCGAACGGCGGCGGCAACGTTTCCCAGATGCTGATCGAGCGTTTGCGCCGAAAGGTGCTTGCGCTCAATTACTCGCGCACCGTTGAGGAGGCGAGTCCATATCCGGGCGGTGTATTCAACGGGCCGATGGCGGCGCTTCTGAACGAGAACTCGGCATCGGACGGCGATATCTTCCCGGCGATGTTTCGCGAAGCGGGGCTGGGTCCGCTGATCGGCAAGCGCTCGTGGGGCGGCGTGATCGGCATCGGCAACCGCGGTACCTTGATCGACGGCGGATTGATCTTTGTGCCCGAGTCGGCATTCGCCAGCGCACAGGGACAGTGGATCATTGAAGGCTACGGCGTCGATCCCGACATCGAGGTCGAGAACGATCCGAAATCGGTTATCGAAGGAAAGGACCCGCAACTCGAACGGGCAGTGGCGGAGATCATGAAGAAGCTCAAAGAGAAGTCAGTCAAGTTTCCGCCTCGACCGGCAGCTCCGGTAAAAACTCCCGACGCGAAGATGCGTCCCTGAAAGTTCCAGGGTGCGCGCCCGTCCCAGCCGCAGTCTCGCTCTGACCGGCTGTTTTGGGCCGAGACGGTCGCGCCCCCTGGGCAACGAGTCTGAAATCGTGCCTGGACTCGCTGTCGCTCAATCAAGCGGGCAGCCAAGATTTGATAGGAGTGATCAACGATGAAATACAAGCTTTTCAGAATCGTGAGTCTGGGTTTCGCGGTGGTTGGTTGTGTGACCTCGGTGTTGTTGGCTCAAGATGCGCAGAAGCCGAAACCGAAGGTCGTTTTCTTTGGCAGCGACTCGCCCGAGCGAGGCACGACGCGCGTGGGCTACTGGAATCTGGAAAAGAACGTGGGAATAGGCCAGTTCGCGATCGACTACGGCCGCCCCGTCTGGCGCAAAGAATACGAAGACACGGCCAAGTTCGACGCGATGACCAAAGGTAAGGTCTACCGTCTAGGCAGCAACTTCTGGACGACGCTTGACACCGACATGCCGTTGAAGATCGCGGGCAACACCGTGCCGATCGGATCCTGGTATCTGGGTTTGCATCGGTCGGACGACGGAGCCACGTGGAGCCTTGCGTTTATCGATCCGGCAAAAGCTCGCGCGCTTCATGTTGACGCAAGCGAGATAGAACGAGCGCCTGTCGCATTCAGAATTCCCGTGACAACTGAAGGGGCCGGCGAGATGAAAGAGAAGCTGACCATCGACCTGGTTCGGCAGAAAGAGAATCTGAAGGAAGTTACGCTGCGAATCGGGTGGGGAAAGATCCAGCTCAGCGCGGCAATCGAAGTTCCGGTTCCAAAGTAAACTAATGCCAGTACGGGCGGCCCCCGTTGGGGTTTCTGGTTTGGGGTTTCTGGTTGGGGCTCGTAGCTTTGAGTGCAGACGACAACCTGAAACCCACGAACCCGAAACCAGAAACCCTCAACCAGAAACCCCAAACGAGGGCCGCCCGGACCTGCTTATCGCTTAATCTTGGTGCCCATCGCCGCTCGCCAGAGATCCGGATAATCGGTGAACCCGCCGTCGATCTGGAAGCCCGCGAAACGCTGGATGTCGTCGATTATGTGATAGCGTACGGTCAGCCCGTTCTCCTGCACCTCCTCGAGCGGGCGCCGCGCGCTTGCGGTGGTCAAGCCCCTGAATGTCCAGGGATGAACCAGCAACCCCGCCTTGTGAAGAGTCTTAACATCGGCGTCACCGTTGACAATCCGAAGGTCGGGTCCCACGCCCTGCGCGTAACTCGCGATCTCCTTCGCCAGCGCTGCGGTGATCTTTCGCGAGTCCTCGCGACCCGGGTCTTCCATCGGAATAAGCTGAACTCGCGCGTACCCCGGAGCAACCTCCTTCATACGCAGCAGGGACTCCTTTGAGAAGGACTGAATAAAAACGCGCTCCCCTCGCTTATCCAGGCCGTGAGTCTTGAGCACCGCCGCGGTCAGACTCGCCAGGTCGTGGCCCATCGCTTTGTAGAACGGGTAATGCTTGAGCTCGATATAGAGCCCCGCACGACGGGCTACGAAATCGATGGTTTCCCCGAGCGTCGGAATGCGCTCCCCGACGTAGGCTTGATTGGCGGCAAACGGGTTCGCGCGGTTGAACCACGAACCGGCGTCGAGTTGTTTGATCTCGGAAAGCGTGAAATCAATCGCATACCACCCGCGCTTCTTTATTCCCTGGGTTTCGATGTCGCGCTCGGTCGCCCGGTCGGGGAAGACTTCTTTGACGTTGGTCGTGCGCGCGAGATCGGGGTCGTGAAGACAGATAAGCGCTCCGTCCCTGGTGAGCTGCAAGTCCTGCTCGACGTAATCCGCTCCCTGCTCGATGGCGAGTTTGTACGATGCAAGCGTGTGTTCGGGCGCATAGCCAGAAGCGCCTCGATGAGCGATCAGAAGGAGCTTCTGGGAGGCCGGTCTCGCGTTGGTAGTCGTTGGAAGAACAAGCCCGAACAAAACCGTCAGCGAGATTAACATAGCCGCTGCAATTCCTGCGTCGAGATGAGCCGATGATTGAGGCAATGCGGTTCTCCTTTCGCTGCGTCGTGACGACGACCAAAGACTAGGACATGATCGCTCGCAGGTTCAACCCGTTGTTTGCGCTGTTGACAGGAGAGGCCGCCGCCTATCGGCATGCTATAATGCCGCCACGCCGCGACCAGCAAATCGGAGTTCGCATGAAATCGGCACGAGCAGCCTCCGTACTTTTACTCGCGTTAAGCCTGTTGATTCCCTTCCCGAGTTCATCGGCTAACAAGGACGAATCGATCTTCGAGCGAATCAAGCGCGAGCACCAGTTTGTCGAAAAGAACCTGCATCGAGACGGGCTCAGGGCAGCGTCGCTCGCGACAGTCCTTGAAACAAACCTGCAGCCGATCGACGTCAAGCACTATCGGCTGCAGATCAGGCTTTCGCCCGACGTCCCTGCGGTCGCAGGCACCGTCACGATCTCCGCTGAGACAAGAGCGCAGGTCGGCGAAGTCAGCATCGACGCAGAGGACAACCTGACGATCGACGCTCTTCGGTTGGACGGCGCGCCGCAAAGCTTTAAAAGAAGAAAGGGCCGGATTTTTGTCAGCTTCTCCGAACCGCTTCAAGCCTCGAGGTCATTCGAGGTTGCGATCGACTATCACGGCATTCCGGTTACCTCCAACGTCCTGGGCGGAACAGTCACAAGCGATTCCCGGGCGGGCCAAATCGGTCTACATCATGCCCCTGGACGTGACGACTCATTTTGAAGACGGCACCACTCACACTCAGTCGTTCAGGAACGACTCGCGCAAGCAGACGTTCTCGTTTGCGGTCTCGAAGCGTCCGATTAACGTGGTAATTGACGAAGATAACTGGGTGTTAAAGAAGGTCAAGATGAGGGATTGAAACCTTTCACGAATCGCCAGGGAAAAGGCGATTCGGTTCGGGTCGCCGGCTCCGAGGAACCTAACTACCCGTTAGTTCCGTGGCCCTCACGGTCCCACTAGGTGTGATCGCCGACTCGACTCGCTTTCGCAGTTCGGGTGGAATCGTTTTGTTGAAACAGAACCGCCCCGCAAACCGGGTCACCAGCCCTTCGTGCGCGAGATTCTCCAGCGTCCCTTTGAGTTGCGTCCGGCCAAGATGCGGCAGGCCGTGAGCAATCTCGTCGAATCCCAGGACTCGATACGCGTGGTTAAGCCCGAACCCCAGCACTATCAACCTTAAGTAATCCGGCGCGACACTGTTCTCCAAGATCCTGGCTAGCATTTCAAGCTCCCTGCTGTTCCTTGCTCGCAAACAACAACTAACTCCAGCCGCGCAGGGTCTGAAGCTACGTCAAAAGAGGCTGCGGAAAAAGACTCCTATCTACTAATGACGTAGTTGCTCTGCCTTGTACTTCAAACAACGTGTAAATCGAAACTACTGTTTCATCCGAGGCGGAAGGTAATCGAACTTGAAAGCTCCCTCAGCGGGTTGCTAAGATGCTCAGTCGCTCGCTACAACAGTTATGCGACTGTGCGACTGCTCGCAATTCGAGAGAGGGGTCAAATGCCGGACTTCGTAAAGGTGGCCAACCGGTCGGATCTGCCCTCCGGCCAGGGCATGGTTGTCGAGATAAACGACCGCCCGATCGCATTATTCAACGTAAACGGCGTTTACTACGCTCTGGACAACACGTGCATGCACCGCGGGGGACCGCTTGGGGAAGGCTTTGTCGATCAATCGAATCTTACCGTTCAGTGTCCGTGGCACGGATGGGTCTACAGCCTGACAAACGGGATTTCGCCCATCAACTCGATGGCCAAGGTCGAAAAGTTCGAAGTTATGATCGAAGGTGACGAGGTCAAAGTCGCTTTGGACTAGCCGGAAGGCGTGTGCATTGCGCTGCTCGAAGGAGGGAGTCAACTCAATTGAGTTCAAACGAGACGTTCGATGTAACGGTGATCGGTTCGGGACCGGGCGGCTATGTTGCCGCGATTCGGGCCGCGCAGTTGGGGTTGCGGACGGCAATCATTGAAAGGGATAAGAGCCTCGGCGGGACTTGCCTGCTTCGTGGGTGTATTCCCACCAAAGCGCTGCTTCACACTGCTGACGTCTTCAACGAGTTCAAACACGCCAAGAGCATTGGCGTCGTAACAAGCGGCGTCACGTTGGATTTTGATCAGGCTCAGAAGAACAAGAACAAAATCGTCCTTAAGGGCTCAAAGGGCGTCGAGTTCCTGATGAAGAAGAACAAGATCCTGGTCTTCAAGGGAACCGCACATATTGACGGACCTGGCCGCTTGAGCGTCGCGGGGGCCGACGGCGGAACTCAGAGCGTTCAGACGAAGAACATCATAATCGCGACCGGCTCGGTGCCGCGGTCGCTTCCGAACCTGCCAATCGACGGCAAGCAGATAATCACAAGCGACGAGATTCTGGAGCTGACTGAGATCCCAAAATCGCTGATCGTGCTCGGCGCGGGCGCGGTCGGGGTTGAGTTCGCCTCGATGTTTGCTCGCTTCGGCTCGGACACAACGATTATCGAGCTGCTGCCGCGCTTGCTTCCGATCGAGGACGAAGACATCAGCGCCGAGCTGGCGAAATCATTCAAGAAGCAAGGCATCAGGGCGTTCACAAGCGCTCAGTTTCAGTCTGCATCGATTGAAGGCGACCAGGTCAAAGTGGCCGCGCGCATCGGTGAAGAAACGCGCGAGTTTGCTGCGGAGAAGTTTCTCGTTGCCGTGGGCCGCGGCGCTTACACAACCGGTCTCGGGCTTGAAAACACGCGCGTGGAACTCGAGCGCGGCTACATCAAGGTTGACGATCATATGCGCACCGCCGAGCCTAACATGTACGCAATCGGGGATTTGATTCCAACGCCCTGGCTCGCGCACGTAGCGAGCGCGGAAGGGATTCTAGCGGTGGAAACGATTGCCGGTAAGAACCCTCGTCCGATCAACTACGATCGGGTGCCCGGCTGCACCTACTGCCAGCCCGAGGTGGCCAGCATCGGGCTGACCGAGGCAAAAGCTCGCGAGCGCGGCTACGACGTACAAATCGGGAAGTTCTCGCTCCCGGTTCTCGCGAAGACGCAGATCGTAGGCGCGACCGAAGGGCTGGTCAAGATCGTCAGCGACAAGAAGTATGACGAGGTGCTCGGGGTTCACATCATCGGCCCAAGCGCAACCGAGTTGATAGTCGAAGGCGGCGCGGCGCTTCAACTGGAAGGCACCGTCGCCGAGATGATCAACATGATCCACGCGCACCCGACCGTGTCCGAGGGCTTGCACGAAGCATTTGAAGACGCCCACGGAATGGTAATACATGGTGCGTAGCCTTTACGGGCGGGCTTCCGAGCACGCCCCTCGCCGCGCATTTACCCGCTAGCGGCGTGTACGGCCAATGAGGGGCGGCCACTGAGGGCCGCCCGTACAAGCAATGGAACTGAACAAGACCCAGCAACTTGATCTGCTCTACTTCATGCGACTGACTCGGTCGCTTGAGGACCGGCTCGACAATCTGTACAAGCAAGGCAAGATCGTTGGAGGTCTGTTTCGAAGCCTCGGTCAAGAAGGCACCGCGGTTGGCTCGGCTTATGCACTGGACAAGAACCAGGGCGACATACTTTCTCCTTTGACGCGCGACCTGGGAGCGATGCTTGTTATGGCAGCTTTGCCCCGCGAGGTGTTTGCCAGCTATTTGTGGCGCGCAAGCTCGCTGTCGCACGGGCGCGATCAGAACATTCACATCACCGATTTGAAACGCGGCTTCATCGGCACGATCAGCCCGCTGGGAACGCTTGTCGCGGTGATGAACGGCGTGCTGGTTGCCTCACGATTGCAGAAGAAGAAAACGGTGGGCATGGTCTACATCGGAGACGGCGCGACAAGCACCGGCGCGTTTCACGAAGCGGCAAACTTCGCCGCGGTGCAGAATTTGCCGCTGGTGATCATCGGCGAGAACAACGGCTACGCTTACACGACTCCGACTATCAAGCAGATGCGCATTCTGAATCTCGCCGACCGCGCAAAAGCTTACGGCATGCCGAGCGAGATCGTAGACGGCAACGACGTGCTTGCGGTGTACGGCTCGGCGAAACGAGCCGTTGATCGCGCGAGGAACGGCGGCGGCCCGAGCTTTATCGAGTGCAAGACGTTTCGAATGCGAGGCCACGCGGCGCACGACAATCAGTCTTACGTCGCGAAGGACACGCTCGAGCAATGGCGCAAGCGTGATCCGATCATCCATTTCGAAAAGGAGCTCAGGGACAAGAAGGTGGCAAGCTCGGCCGACATCGAACAGGTGACCAGTCGGGTGAATGCGCTGCTCGATGAAGATCTGGCATGGGCGGAGAGTCAGCCGCCGCCCGCGCCTGAAAGCGCCCTCGGCGGAGTGTACGCTGAAGGATGAGAGGAAGAGTGATCCGTGATCCGTGATTCGTGATTCGTGATTCGTGATGATAGTCAGCGTCAGCGCTTGGCCGGTCACGGATCACGCATCACGAATCACGCATCAC
>JBASRN010000299.1:0-15617 GCA_049273855.1 Blastocatellia bacterium | reverse complement strand
GTTCAGGATCGTCGTGTAGTATCCGATCCGCTGAGGGTTTCTGCGACGTTGGTGATTGACTTGCCAATTTTTTACCAACGCTTACGCAACGGGGGCCGGAAATAGCACTGGAGAGCGCAATGCCCCGAACGGATTGGGGATGCAAAGCCCAGCGCCGAGGTCACCCACCTGTTTTCAGAACAGGTTCAAAGTTGGCGGGCCACACGGCGAAGCGGTTGCCCTCATGCACCCTCCCTGATCCCTTCCGAGCTCGACCGAGTTTCCGCTATTCTTCTTCGAGATCGCTTTTGTTGACGATTCTTTTGAGCGGGTGCTAGTCTCTACAGCGAATGACAACACCTACGGGACGCTGAGAGCCGCGCTTTTAGAAATCCGACCCACTGATCAACGGAGCACAAACCACGAATGGCATTGTTTTGGAAACGCAAGAAGGAACCCGAGTTCGTATCGCTAGGACTGAATCGCGAAGCGACAGCAGAAGAGAAAGAGATAGCCCTCCGCAGAGACGAAGGTCCGGAGCCTGAGTTCCTCGACAAGTTCAAAGAAGCGGTGGCCTCGACGCGCGAGAGCCTCTCGGAAACAATTGAATCGGTAGTAGCTGGAAAACGAGAGATCGATGCTCAGGTGCTCGATCAACTCGAGGAGGCCTTGATAGGTGCGGATATTGGCGCGCAAACCAGTCTGGATATCATCGAGAAAGCCCGCCAGGAGATCAAGCGAAACCAGCTCAACGACGTTGACGAGCTGAAGCGGCTCATCAAGTCCGAGCTGCGTGCCATACTCAATGCGGCAGAGCAAAACCGCAAACGCGGCACAGTCGCTTCGGAAACCGAAGTGCCCCTCGATATCAAGCCTTATATGATCATGGTCGTCGGCGTGAACGGCGTCGGCAAGACCACGACGATCGGCAAGCTCGCGCATCGCATCAAAAGCGAAGGTAACGAAGTGTTGATTTGCGCGGCGGACACGTTCCGCGCAGCGGCTAACGATCAGCTTGCGATCTGGGCGGAGCGCTCCGGCGTGCCGCTCGTTCAGCAGAAGCCCGGCACTGATCCGTCAGCTGTGCTGTTCGATTCGATTGGCGCGGCACGCGCGCGCGATGCCGATGTACTGATCATTGACACCGCCGGCCGTCTGCACACCAAGACCAACCTGATGCAGGAGCTTGAGAAGATGCGCCGCGTCGCAAGCCGTGAGATCGAAGGCGCGCCTCACGAAGTGCTGCTGATTATTGACGCAGTAACGGGGCAGAACGGGCTGGAGCAGGCTCGCCAGTTCACTCGCGCGGTTCCAGTGACCGGGCTTGTGTTGACGAAGCTGGACGGTACAGCGAAGGGCGGGATCGTGATAGCGATAGCGAAGGAGCTTGGAATACCAATCCGCTACGTAGGAGTCGGTGAGAAGATGACTGATCTGATCGAGTTTTCGCCCGAGGCGTACGTCAACGGGTTGTTTGATTAATTCCCGGCCCGCTTGAAAGTGAACTAGTAGTAGGTGATAGTCCGGTAGGTTACTTCAACTGGCTCAAAGTAGGACGTTCCTTTCTTAGTGATTCGTTTTGATGTGATCGTCTTTGTCCAGTCTCCGGCTTTATCAAACTCAAAACCATTCGACCGCTTGCTAACGTGTTGGGCAGCCAATTCATACTCGTTCTGCTCTGTTATGTTTCCATGGTCGATACCAGTGTGCTAAGTATTCTCATCAACATTTGAGTTCCGCTGCTGGGTCGGCCCACCCGTCATCGAGCCCAAGCCCCGCCTCTGGCAATTCTTGTTGTACCTGCTGTGGAAGCCTGACCATTGGATCGCTCCCTTGTTTGTAGCATCATTCGCATACCAAACTTTGGACGAAGGGTAATCATCGGTTTGGTTTCGACCTGCTGACCGGGTGCCAGCCGCATCTTCCATTCCTGGGCTATCGTCGCGATTAACAGCATTCCTTCCATCCAGGCGAACTGCTCGCCTATGCAAACGCGAGGGCCGCCCCCAAAAGGGAAGTACGCAAACTTCGGTCGCGATTCGCGTGCTTCCGAACTCCATCGCTCAGGATCGAACTCGAACGGTTCCGGATAGAATCGCGCGTCGTGGTGCATGACCCACTGGCTCATCAGAATGATAGAGCCTCTCGGGATAACGTAATCGCCGACTTGATAATCGCTCAACACTCGGCGGCCCAGGATCCAGGCCGGCGGATAGAGTCTCATCGACTCGGCGAAAACCATCTCTGTGTAGGTCAATCGCGCGACGTCCTCGGCGGTTGGAAGCTTGCCCCCCAACACCGTGTCTATCTCGTCGTGCAGCTTCGCTTCAACCTCCGGATGTTGCGAGAGTAGATACCACGTCCACGTAAGCGCGTTTGCCGTAGTCTCATGTCCGGCAACAAACAGCGTCATCGCCTCATCGCGAAGCTGCTGATTCGTCATCCCGGTCCCGTCCCCTTCTTCGTCCTGGGCGAGTAGAAGCATCGACAGAAGATCCCCGCGGTCTTCACCGCTGCGCCGTCGCTCGTCGATGATCCGGTACATTGTTTCGTCGAGCCGCAGCTTGGCTCTTAGCCAGCGAATGTTGCTTGGCAAAGGAAGCTTTTCAAGCAGCCCAGCGAAAGGCGACGTTATCCGATCGAACAACTGCATCACATCGGTCAGCGCCTTGCCGATCTCGCTTGCCTCAACCTCAACGTCCGCGTCGAACAGGGTCTTGCCAACGATCGCAAGAGTCAGCCTCATCATCTCCTGCGAGATGTCGACCGTTTCGCCCGCCTGCCACCTGCTCCTGGCCTGAGCGCCGTAGTCGGTCATCACCGTCGCATAAGCGTTGATTCGATGTCTGTGGAACGCCGGCTGCGCGAGTCTCCGCTGGCGGCGATGAAACTCGCCTTCACTGGTCAGCAAGCCCTCGCCCAGGAACTTCTTCGCCATCTCGAGGCCTCGACTCTTGACAAAGTTTCGATTGTTGGTGACAAGCACGTCTCTGATGTAGTCGGGGTGATTGAGAAGGTAGACGGCTTGCGGACCGAACCTGAAATGGACGACATCTCCATACTCGCGAGCTGAGTCGAGCAAAAACTTAGGCGGGTCGCGCCGGAACATCGTGAGGTGCCCGAGAAAACCTCTCGATTTAGGACTTGGAGGATGAGTGATTGATGCCATTTGGAACTCCCGGGACTCGAGGCCGTCGCAGGTATTATGCACGTCCTCCTGATTTTCTGGCTATCGCAGATACTCAAGAGGCGTAGCGGCGCTCCACGGTAAGGACGAAGATCAGTGTTCCTGCGAGCCCTATTGCACACGCAACGAAGAACGGAATCGCCGGGTTAAGCCTCCACAGAAATCCGCCAATCACAGCAGCCGGCGTGATCGAGAGACTGCGAGTCAGATAATACAGCCCGACCGTGCGTCCGCGGCGAGTGGGGTCGGCGAGGTCCACGATCATTGCCTTGCGGGCGGGCTCGCCAAGCTCTCTCAGCCCGCCGATCACAAAGGCTACGGCCAGGGCCGCGAAGCTATCCGAAAGGGCCACCGAGAGCGGAAAGATCGAGAAGCAAAGAAAAGTCGCGACCACGAACGGCTTGCGGCCGTACCGATCCGCGAGGCGGGCCGCAGGAATATAAGCCGCGATCGACGTGGCCATTTGAATTCCAACAAGCACACCGAACTGCAGAGAGCTCACGCCGGTTACGTTCGTCGCGTAGAGCACTACGAACACGTTGACCATCCCTTCGCAGGTTCGAATGAAGATGTCCGAAATCAGCAACCGTTTGAGCGCTTTGTGCATAGCGCGGAATTGCGCTAGGAAGTTGAGCGAAGTCGCCACGCCAACCTCAAGGCGAACGTTGTACAACCGCCGCTGCGCGAGTATAGCCATCAACGCCAACACGGCGGTGATTAGAAACGAAGCTCTCATGCCTGGTATCAACCCGAGCCTCGCGATCAAGAGCCCGCCGATCGCGGGCGACAGCATCACCGGCACTCGCTTGAGGATCGCTTGAACTGTGAAGCCCATGGCCCGACGTTCGCGCGGCAAGCGCTCAGCTATCATCGCAAACATCGCCGGCGACGCCATACTCGTCCACGCCATGCCAAATGCCAGGCCTACGAAGATGAAGGGCCAGCTCGGGCTGAACGCATAGATCAAAGAGCCGGCGGCAGAAAGACCGGCGAACACCACAAGCGCGCGGCGGCTGCCTATGCGATCTGAAATCGATCCACCCGGATACTGATAGGTTGCGTCAAGAAAGTCGCGAGTGGTGCCGAACAACCCGATAACGGTCGCGGTCGCGCCAAGCGCTTCCAGGTATTTCGGCAGGAAGCTCTTCCACAACTCTTCGCCCGCGGCCAGCAGAAAGACCGCAAGCGACATAACCACGACGTTCCTTTCAAGCCCGAAGGCATTACGCAAGCGAGTGACATGCCCGCTCCTGTATTCGCTTCCTTGTTCGGCTGCATTCATGACGTACCGTGCGCCTTGCCTACCGTAAGCGCTTTGCTATAGATTATGCGGCGCTACAGTGGACCATCAAGCGAAGCGGTGTCTCGTCGCGTATGTAACGCCATCACAACTCAATCATTGCATCAACAAATGCAGGAGGCCAGAATGGCAAAAGTCAATCGGTCGCGCCGGAGAACTCGGTTCAACCTCCGCCGAATTCGATCTCGCAGACTGGTGTTGCCGGGGCTTATCGCGATCGCCGCGCTCGTGATGTTGATTCACGCGCCGGCCGCCCGCGTCGAAGCGCCAGCCGTTTATGCGATCAAAGACGCCCAGATCGTAACCGGGACGGGCAAGACCATTGCAAAAGGTACAGTCGTTTTTCGAGACGGCTTGATCACCGAAGTCGGCGAGAACATTAAGATCCCGGCAGACGCGCGTGTCATCGACGGGACAGGTTTGACGGTATATCCCGGACTGATTGACGGCTATACAAGCCTGGGACTTGCAGCGGCTGCTCCCCAAGCTCCGGCAGGAGGACCGGGCGGCAGACAAGCGGCGGCGGCGGGTCCACCTCCGCCTGAAGTGCGTCTCGGCGATCCGGCGTCGTCCGCGGCGGATCAGGTCAGGCCCGGCACTGGTTTTGAGGATGCGCGTTCAGTCGGTGTCACTGCTGCGTTGAGCAGTCCCCGGCAGGGGATATTCTCCGGCCAAAGCGCCTTGATAAATCTGGCGGGCGAGGAGGCTTCGCGGATCGTAGTGCGCGGGCCGGTGGCGTTGACGGTGCAGTTCTCGGCCGGCGGAGGGTTCGGCGGTGGGTTTCCGGGCTCGCTTATGGGAACTGTCGCGTACATCCGCCAGTCGTTCTACGATGCAATTCACTACCGCGACGAGATAGATCGCTACAAGCGAGTAAAACGCGGCGTTAGCCGGCCGCAGCATGACAAGAAGCTTGCGGCGCTTCAGCCCGCGATAAACGGGGAGCTGCCCGTGCTGTTTGTAGCCAACAGCGAGGGCGACATTCGCCGCGCGCTGCTGATCGCCGACGAGTTCAAACTGAAGCCGATCATCGCGGGCGCCCTTTACGGCTATCGAGTCGCTGACCTGCTCAAGGCCAAAGGCGTGCCGGTGATCCTTTCAGTAGATTTCCCAAAACGCCCGGCCGACCTACCGGATGACGAAGAAGAAACGTTGCGCGCACTTCGACAGCGAGCCGAGACGCCAAAGGGCGCGGCGAAACTAGCGCGGGCCGGAGTGAAGTTCGCATTCACCGCGGGATCGCTTCGACCCCAGGACTTCATATCCAACGTGCAAAAGGCTGTCGAAAACGGGCTCTCGAAGGATGAAGCGCTGCGCGCGCTGACCATCAACGCGGCTGAGATCCTGGGTGCCGCGGATCAACTGGGCACGATCGAAGTGGGTAAGATCGCTAACGTCGTCGTCGCCAGCGGTGATCTTCTTGCGAAGGATACCAGGGTTCGGCACGTCTTCATCGATGGCGATGAGATCGAATTGAAGAAGGCCGAACCGGCTTCAGCGCGCAGCGGAGGGACGGGTGGCGGCCGGCCAGACGCGGCGACCACCGCAGTTGATCCTTCCGGAAGCTGGTCGCTTTTGATTCAGTCGCCTCAGGGTGAAATTGAGGCTCAGTTGACGCTCGCAAAGGACGGAGAGCAGATCACAGGCACGCTTGGCACGCCGATGGGAAGCGCCGCCATCAAAGGCGGGCGAATGGATGGGAACCAGATGCGACTGACCGCAACCGTCGACATCGGCGGTCAGTCTATCGAGACGATAATCAGCGGGACAATTGAAGGGGATTCAATTCGGGGCGCGATGGTGATGGGCGCAATGGGCTCGTTCGATTTCACCGGCTCGAGACCGAGGTAACCAGATTGCGGATTTGGGAGTGCGGATTCGAATCCGCAATCCGCAATTGGATGGGGGGATGATGAAAAAGATACACGCGATTCCGTCATCACTGCTGACGCTGGCAATGGTCGCTTCAGTGTTTGCGCAGACGGGGACTAACGGGAAACTGGCCGCCCGGGCCAGTTCCGCGGTGACCGCAGCCGCGCCTGGAGAAACGCTGATCAGAAACGCCACTATCCTGACCGCTTCACACGGCACGATAGCCAACGGCTCGATTCTAATTCGCGAGGGCAAGATCGCCGAAGTGGGGCCGAACGTAAAGGCGCGCGATCCAAACGCACGAATCATCGATGCCACCGGCAAGTATGTCACACCTGGGATCATCGATTGTCACTCGCACACCGGCGTCGATGGAAGCGTGAACGAGGGCTCGCTCTCGGTAACCTCAATGGTTCGAATTCGCGACGTGATCGATCCGTACAGTCCCAGCTTCTATCGCGAGCTTGCGGGCGGGACCACGACTGCCAACGTTCTGCACGGGTCCGCGAACTCGATCGGTGGTCAGAACGCGGTACTCAAATTCAAACTGGGCAAGCCGGTTGAAGAGTGGCCCATACCGGATGCACCGCCGGGAATAAAGTTCGCCCTTGGTGAGAATCCGAAGCGCTCGAACAGTCAGGGTCTACCATCGACAACGCCCCGCCGCTATCCAGCGACTCGCATGGGCGTTGAACAGACTATCCGCGAAGCCTTCATAAAAGCGAAGGACTATATGCGCGAGTGGCAGGAGTACGACGCCAGGAAAGCGACCGACAAGACTGCCATTGCTCCGCGACGCGATCTGACGCTGGATGCGCTTGTCGAGATTCTTCAAGGCAAGCGCATGGTTCATTCGCACTGCTATCGGCACGACGAGATCCTGATGCTGCTCAACCTCAGCGACGAGCTGGGCTTCCACGTCCAGACGCTTCAACACGTCCTGGAAGGATACAAAGTCGCAAAGGAGATTGCGGCGCACAAGACTGGCGGTTCGACCTTCTCTGATTGGTGGGCCTACAAGCTCGAAGCTTTTGACGCTATTCCGTATAACGCAGCTCTGATGGCCTCGCGCGGCGTAATCGTCTCGCTGAACTCCGATTCCGACGAGCTTGCTCGCAGGCTCTATTTGGAGGCGGCGAAGGCAATGAAGTACGGCGGAGTCGGCGAAGAAGATGCTCTGCGCATGGTCACTCTCAATCCGGCGATTCAACTCGGCATAGACAAGCGAGTCGGTTCCATCGACGTCGGCAAGGACGCCGACCTTGTCATCTTTAGCCAGCATCCGTTTTCGGTTTACACCATGCCGGAAATGACGATGATCGAAGGTGAAATCTACTTTGACCGCAACGAAGACCTCAAGCAACGCGAAGTTATCAAGCGCGAGAAGGATGACCTGATCAAGCGCGAGCGCGAGCAACGCCAGGGCGGGCCGCGGCCACCTCGCGGCGATAAGCCTGATGTCCCTCAACCTCGGCCGAATCAAACGGAGCACTGAACAACGATGTCCGACAAACGTCACTTTGTCGTCGGTGGCAAATCCGGTGCACCATGGCGTCTGAAGACAAACTCGAGTTTATTGGAGACGAATAATGAAGACGAACAGAGTGCTTTTTCCAATCACTGCGTTCATCTGCACCCTGGGATTGAGCCCCTTCGATTCGGTTAGCTCCGGGGCGAGCGGCTCGGCCCAGAGGCAGAACGGCACCTGCGCGATTCAGAACGCGCGGATAGTAACCGTGACCGGGCCGGTGATTGAGAACGGAACGGTGGTGGTGGCTGACGGAAAGATTGCTGCTGTTGGCGCGAATGCGTCCATTCCGTCAGGCGCCAGGATCATTGACGCTAAAGGGCTATCAGTTTATCCCGGAATGATCGATTCAGATACCGAGATCGGCTTAGTAGAGATCGGGTCCGTGGCAGGCTCGGTCGACACAAACGAAATCGGAGACAACAATGCGAATATTCGAGTTGACGTTGCCATCAACCCGGACGGCTCGCACATAGCGGTCGCCAGGGTGAATGGGATCACGACCGTGCTGACCGCTCCTCGCGGGGGTGTGATTGCGGGACAGAGTGCGCTCCTGAACCTGGACGGCTGGACCGCGCGCGAGATGGTTTTGAAGTCGCCGGTGGCGATGCACATCAACTGGCCGGGGGCAGGCGGCGGAAGCGGCTTTGGCTTCGGGAACTTCGGACAGCAGCGCTCGATCACCGAGTTACGCCGGGAGCAGGAGAAGCAGATTGACAGTCTTAAGAAAACCCTGCGCGATGCCGCTACTTATGCCAATGCGAAAGACGCCCGTGCGAAAGACCCGAGCCTGCCAAAGCAGAACGTTGACCTGAAAATGGAAGCATTGATTCCTGTCGTTCGAGGCCAGATGCTTGTTGTGATAAACGCCAATCTCGAGCGTGACCTTAAGAGCGCGATTGCATTTGCCGACACGATGAAGATCAAGATCATTATCTCGGGCGGCGTTGAGGCGTACAAAGTTGCAGATCAACTCAAAGCCAGAAACATCCCTGTGATCGTCGGGCCGGTGCTGCGAATGCCTGTTAAGGAGGACGATCCCTATGACGCAGCTTTCGCGAACGCCGGATTGCTGTCGAAGGCCGGTGTGAAGATCGCCTTTCAGACAAACGATTCCGCTTATTCGAGGAACCTGCCTTATCACGCGGGGATGGCGGCGGCTTTCGGCTTGCCGAAAGAGGAAGCGCTCAAGGCCGTTACGATTTATCCGGCGGAGATCTTCGGCATCGCCGACCGCATAGGATCGATCGAAAAGGGCAAGGTAGCAAATCTGATTGTCACCGATGGTGACCCGCTCGAAATCAGAACCCAGATCAAGCACGTTTTCATAAATGGACGCGACATTCCGCTCACCAGCAGACACACGGAGTTGTACGAGAAGTACAAAGCCCGGCCCTAATGCTCATGATTAGGGGGCAGGGCAGCGTCAATGGCCACCGATGGAGAGTTCATCTCCACTGGCGGCCATTGTAGTTTCTAACGGGCTCCAACAAAGGCCTTAAGACACGAGCCCAGAGGACCGCTTTTCTTTGACGAGCGACTCGCAGCCTCTGAGAGCGCGTTTGCCTTTGCTGAGAAGTTCAGTTACACGCGACCGCGGCCCGGTCCCGCGCGAAGCTTCAGATCTCGCCCTTTCCAAGGTTCCATACTCCGTTTCGGCTATCGAAGTCGGCGTCGCTCGCACGGAACAAGCCTTGCCCGTGGTGCCGCCATGCGATGCGAGTTGAACCGGCTGCTTTGGGAGGTTGCGCGCCTCGGCGCTGGCGGCGAGATGACCGAGCATCTCGCGGCGAGCCTTTCACCGGAAGAAAGAGCCGTGTTCGAGATCGGACTCATCGAAACGTTGACTCGAGGCACGGCGGAGCAGCAACGCCGCCTTAGACGTGCGCTTATCAAGTGTGGCTACGATGAGCAGTGCGCGCGCCGTGCCATGAGGGATGCGATCTCCGATAGGGTTCGAGCTTCGACGCTTCTGCTTCTGCTTCACCCGCGCTCCAACAGGAAAAAAAGCGACGACCGGAGCAAAGCGGCAGTAAAGAGCAAATGAAAACTCACACTCGGATTACCTTGTCTCTTGACGACCTTTGTCTCACTTCTTATGAAGCAAGATGCGGCCGTCGTAGGTTGTCAGCGTGAGCCGCGAACTGCCTTTGAGATAACTTCCCGAAACGCCTTTGGTCCCTCGCGATGCGCCTGTCAGGCTCGAAAGAAAGCCGCCGAGGCTAATGTTCTCGCTGAGCGCCCTCGCGTTCAGGTTGAAGGGTGTTGAGCCCGGCAAGGTCACGTCCAGGTCGCCCCTCATCGACTGAAAGCTGTAAGACCCGCCCTCGCGCAACTCGCCGTCGAAGTAGATGTCTCCGCTGGTCACTCTTACGTCGATTGCAGAGCTGCTGACCCTTAACAGGCGTACGTCGCTGTCGATCGAGTTGATGCTGATGTGCCCCGTGACCCCCTGGACTTCAATGTTGCCGATCACGTTGCGCAGCGAAAGCGAGCTTTCGGCCGGCAGGGAGATTTCAAAATCGGCCCGGCCCAGTCGGAAGTTTCGCTTGACTGAGACCGTGATATCGTCGCCGACCGTGCGGTCTTCGATTGAAACCGAGGCGGCAGCGTGGGCGCGAACCGAGACTGTCTTCTTTTCCCACGCGTTGACGCGAATGCGGCCGTTTACGTTCGAGATCGTCAGGTGAGCCTCACCACTCGGGGTGTAGGTTCGCTCGAACCTGCCCGGCGGACCTGCGAAGTCAGTGGTGGCAACCAGCAGGCAAGCCGAGATGATGAGGGTAAGAGAAGAAGCTAACGCCGCTGGTCTTGCCTGTCTACTGTTGGACTTCGACATAACTCGAACCACGGGCCTCGGAGAAAAATGCGGAAGATACTAAAAGTGTTCGAACCCTTCCAGCAAGCGAACCTTCTCGCGGTATGCATTGAGCATTAACTCATGAGACACGTCATCCGCCGGGTTGTCGTTCAACTGATGGCGGCACTCGGCCAGGCTTTGTTCGATATACAGGAGATTGCGTTCAAAAGCCGAGCGCAGCTCCGGATCCCACTCGACCTTGCGCAGCTCGACCGATTCGCTCAACCGGTTGATTTGGTTTTCGATCTGCTGAAGATCCGAGTTCGAGAGAGGATTCGCCGAGAGTCGGCCGGTCCCTGCGGCGCCCGCCGTTATGGTTTGTTGCGTAGGCGCATCCTGGCGTGACAGCAAAACTGCTGTTGAAACCGCGATGGCGAGCGCGGCGGCGGTTGCGGTCATCTGCGGTAGTGAGAGGTTGATATGACGAGTCTTTAGCCAGGTCCACCACGGAAGCGCTCGAAACCATGGGCCCCGCTGTTCCGCGACATCAGCTTGAATTCGAGTCCACACGGCGCCGGATGGCGAATGCTGCGGAAGCTGGTGGCTGAAGTGGACTATCTGGAGCAAGTCGTCACGAACCGCGCGGCACGGCTCGCAATCGGCGAGATGCCGTTCGATTTGCATCTGATCGCCCAACTCGAGCGCGCCGTCGATGTAATCCGAAATCAGTTCCTCACACTGCTTGCAAACCATGACTCAACCCGCTCACTTTATTGCTTACTCAAAAGCTGGCGCAACCTCATCCGCGCCTTGTGTAGCTGCGACTTCGAAGTCCCCACGCTCACCTGCAGAATATCCGAGATCTCTTCGTGCTCGTAGCCTTCAACGTCGTGAAGCACGAAGACCGTTCGATAACCCGGCGGCAACTCCCCCACTGCTTTTTCAAGAGCCAGTCGATCCACCATCGAGATTCGCCGCGTGCTTTGAAGCGGTGTCTCGACGACATTCGTGAAATCGCCCTCTTCGCTGGTGTGCTCCAGTCTCACGCCGCGTTTGCGAAAATGCATCAGCACCTGGTTGACCGTCAATCGGTGCAACCACGTGGTGAAGGCCGAATCGCCTCGAAAGCTGCCAAGCTTTCGGTAGACCTGAAGGAAAACCTCCTGCGTCAGGTCTTCTGCCTGGCCATCGCTGCCGAGCATTCTCAAGCAGAGCGAATAGACTCGGCGGTGATGCTGTACGTAAAGCCTCTCAAACGCCGCCGTATCCCCAGCCGCAGCAGCCCTGGCGAGTTCCAGGTCCGAGCTGGCAGGGCTTCGTTCGGCGGTCACGCTCATTATCAGCGCATTCGTGATTGAAGCCATTGCGTCAACGCTTGTGATGCGATGGCCGTAAATCCGGTTGCCTCAGCATTATAGCATTCAAACCGCGAGGATTGAGTTTCCTTTTCGGTATGGGTCAAGAGGGGAAAGTCATCGAGTTGATTTGTTCTTAAGCACGCAAATACTTGTTGCCACGAAAGGAGATGGCAAACAACGGTCGAAGAATAGTCGTAGTTCCAGTCGCGCGAAACGCCGTGGAGTATTGGCAGTGACTCGGTAGGTCCACGTCACATTTTGGCTCAATGCAGCCTCAAACGCAGCCTTATGCCAGGGGAAAACAGTTGACTGTTCACCTGAGTGCTGTAGAATCAAGCCTCGTAACACCTAGTCCCCACACGCGTTAGCCCACCCCCGGAACCTCCACGCACTCATGAATTCACTTTTTCAGGTTCTTAGCCAACAGCATCGCGAGGAGTTCGCGCCGCTCAAATGCAACGAGCAAACATTGCTCAGGCTGGCTCGATACTTCGAAGACCTTGTCACCGAGAATAAGCTTTCTGCGCTTGTAATCGAAGGGCGATGTCCGAACGGCCACTTTTTGCGAGAACCGGAGCGCCTGGCAAGGGTTGCCGCGACCGCTCGCCGATTGTATCTGTTCTGTTGTGATCTAAGGTGCGCCGCCAGGACATGGGAACCGAAAACAGGCGCAGGGCTATTGAAGATTGAGGAACCCGGCTATCACGAGCTTGAAACCGGCCCTTTTATTTTGGTGACCGAGCCGCGTTTTTGCGGGCTGCTAGCTTCGCAGTTGATCGGCGACAAAGATCGAGGCTCGACGGCCTACGAGGTCGTCTGGACGTTTGATCCGAATGTCGTGTTCACTGCGGTCGAGTACCTGATGGCCCGGTTTGGCGTACAGCAGCCGGAGCAGCGCGAAGGGTTCGAGTCGCTGCTTCATTCTTCCACGCCTTCCAGTTCCTCGCTGCGCCTGGCGTTGGCGTTTATGACGAAGCTGACGGCGCTGATGCAGCGCCAAAACGTGTTGGAGATGGCAACCAACCGCATCAGCTCGGCGATATCCAGCTCGCTGGAGCTTGAATCGATTCTGCAGTCGGCGGTCGAGGAAGTCGGCAGCGCGCTTAAGGCCAGGCGGGCCGCGCTCGTGCTATGGCAGGAGGGAACAAGCTTGCCCGAAGGCATGACCGTATACGAACGCCACGAGGAGGAATCGGCTTCTACCGAGATGGTCGGCCCGGGCGAAGAAGACGCCACAGCGCCCGAAGACTCTGCGTACGAATTGCCGGCCTCTGCTGGACTCCTCGAAGTACCGGTCACCTACCGCGACACGGCAGTCGGCGTGCTGGCGGTCGAAGACGATCTCCCGGGCCGCAGCTGGGAAGATGAAGAAGTGCGGATGGTCAATGCGGTCTCCGATCAGCTTGCCGTTGCGATCAGTAACGCGCGGCTTTTCCGCCAGATGCAGACGCAGGCGATGACCGATAGTCTCACGGGACTCAACAACCACGGATGCTTCCAGACGCGTCTCGAACACGAGCTAAAACTCGCCGACCGATATCACCATCAGGTTTCTCTGATTCTGCTGGACTTGGATCAGTTAAAACGGATCAACGACACGCACGGTCACGTCGCCGGCGACGCCGCGCTTTGTCATGTCGCTGGTTCGATGCGGTCGGTGGTGCGCGAGGTCGATGTGTGCGCGCGCTACGGAGGCGAGGAGTTCTGCATAATCCTTCCGAAGTGCAACCGCGATGATGCGCTGGAAGTGGCCGAGCGGATACGCGAGGCGATAGCCTCGGTTCCTGTGCCGCGCGTTGGCCAGGTCACTGCGAGCTTCGGGGTTGCAACCTATCCGATAGACGCCAAGGCAAAGGAGGAGCTGGTCGAAATGTCTGATCGCGCGATGTACCTCGCGAAGGCGGCGGGGCGCAACCGCGTTCGGACGCTTATGCATCGGTCTATCGCGCGGGTTGAAGTGTGCGCAACATGACCGGTGCCCCTTGACCGCAGCGTGACGGTGTTAGTCGCCGGCGACTCTCCTCAGCAATCGCATCTTACCGACCGAAAACTCCTCGCGGAAACTGAGTTCGAGATCCCGAATCAGAGCTGCGTTCTCTCGAAAGCGCTGATCGAGCGGATCGCCTTCCTCGTAGATAACCGTGAGAACGTCGGTAGGAATATTGTCGGCTATCTGATGCCAGCGGATCGTTCCTTCGTGAATCAACTCCGAGAATCGCAGTCCGCCTTCCGACACGAGTGGACCGAGCGCGCCGGTGTTCATCAACGTCACTCCGCGTGTCGGATTAGCCCTCAAAAACGCCGAAGCCTGGGCCAACCTGCGCGCGGTCCTTGTGTTGACTCCATTTCGATAGCCTTCCTGATACACGGCGAGTTGCGAGGGCCCTTCCGAGACCAGGTGACCGTACTGCGCAAGCACTATCATGCACACCACCGCCTTCACCCAACGCCGAGCGCCACCAGGCAGAACCAGCGTCGCAGCCGGCACAAACAACGCGATCGCAGGCAGATGGAGCAGTCCATAGCGAGCATTGAGCAGACCAAACACACTCAATGGAAAGATCTGAATCTCTCCGCGATAAAGACTCACGACGTGAAAGAAGAAGGGAACCAGCAGCAAAATCGCCGGCAATAACTGGATAGGGGAGTGCCTGCGCATCACGACAGTTCTTGTCAGGCCCGCGATCCCCAGCAGCAGGACCAGGGGGCCGGCGCAGACTGCCGCCGCGGTGAGGATTGTGACTACGTCTAATGACGCGCGACCTACAAATATCTCCGACCATCCGAGGTTTGCGCGGTTCTGAAGATAAAGCCCGCGCGCTGAGTTCGGCCCGGTCAAGAACTCGAGGGCGTTGCCATAGATCGCCCAGTTGTGCCAAAGCCAGTAAAGCGGCCCGGTTGCGACCACCACAGCGAAGAGTGCCGTGCGACGAGCTCTCGAATCGAAATCGCCGAGCGAGGCCAGCGCGACAACCGGAATAGCAAGAGCCGCGATCGGCCATGCCTCATAGCGCGAAAGTGTCGCGATCGACATCGCAGCGGCGGCCACAACCAATCGCCCGCTCGTTTGATTCTCGACCCATCGCTGAAGCAGGCAAGTCGCCGCAAGCAGGGCCGCAATGAAAACCATCTCTGACATCGGGGTAGCTTGCATGAATAGCGCGCTTGGGTTGAGAACAAAGGTCGCGACTGAAAGTGCTGCCAAGACCGGCGAGCGAGTCTCCCCCTTCCCGTAGAAGTTCATCGCCAGCGAGTACATTGACACGGCCGCGATCACGAATGAGATCATCGAGATCACGCTCCCTCCGACACCGCTTCTCCACATCCAATCGTTGCTTACAAGCGGCAGCATCAAGACCGTTTGGAGCGGCAGCCACGGCGAGCCGATCTGAATGTAGCGCTGCCAAAGCGAGTCGTCCGGGGAATCCACTACCTTGCGAGCGATGTTCACGTGCGCGACGCCGTCGCCATAGTGATTGGTCATGCCTTGACCGAAGAAATAGAGGAAGGAGCCAACGGAGAGAAGGGCAGCAACTGTGGCTACGAGTATCCAAATGCGATCATTTACGGGCGGGCCTCCGTGCCCGCCCCTC
>JBASRN010000298.1:0-4433 GCA_049273855.1 Blastocatellia bacterium | reverse complement strand
CCGCCAAGGTCTCCGCCTATTGTGCCGCTCTTGAACGCGGAAACCCCATAGCTGAAGATCTCATAGCGCGAGACTAGTTTTTCTTTCTCGTCGTAGCTCGTGATCGCGCGCCCGTGAAATGATCCTTCGGGTCCTTCGCCTTGAATCTCGCTCTCATAGGTCTGACCGATTGGAACCTTCTTGTAGGTCTCAGTTCCTTTCAGTTTTCCGGATGGGCCGAACGGCGATTCGGGCACGTTCCAATCGAACGACCAAGTGCCGACAAAATAGTCCAGATTCGGCGGCGGCATCGGATCGGTCGGTTCAGTTGGGCGGTTGGGTTGCTGCCACAACAGCACCGTCAATAGAAGGGTCCAGATCATCCGTATCTCAAGTCCGTAGCAAGCGCGAAGATAAACTAGCCGCTACGTCCGTTGTCTGCGTAGGTTCTCGCGCCAAATCGGTGTGTTGAGGAGCCAGCGTTTGCGAAGTCACCACAAGCCCGCAAGCTTCACGGCTTCTTGCTCGCGCTTTGGCCGGCAGCAATCTTGGTCAGGTTCATGCTGTCCACCGTGTATTCGAACCACGGTATGAACATCTCATCCCAACTCTGCTCGCTCCAAAAGACCTCCTTCTGCGGCGCCGGATTGTAGCGGTTCTTCAGCGAGTTGTCGTAGTGGGCGATCGCGATCATCTTGCTCCCAGCAGGGATCTTGAGTGGCTGTTCGAGCTCGTAATGGAGTTGCCAGTTGAAATCAAATTTCGGCACGTTGAGCAATGTCTGCTGGCGGCCGTCCGGCCATTGCAAGATGTATTTGATGTCCTTGCCTCGCAGGTGCATGTGCGGCGCAAAGGCGTAGAGCGTGATGTCCTGTTTCACCAGCATTTCGCCTGCGATCTCCCAGTTGTCGGCATAGGGTGGGATGTTCGGTATCTTGCCTCTCGTTTTGACCTCTCGACCGTTGACGGTCTTCGTCACGCCAATGTCTTTGCCACCGACGAGCACAGTGTCAGTGACACCCTTGGTCAACACTTCATAAGTCACCGGCCCTTTTGCGAACCACAATCCCAACAAGGAACGGTCCTTCTCGGGGCGGCCGCTCGGTTGATAATGCATGTTGAACTGAAAGTACATTCCCGGGCTGATGCGTTTTGCAGTTCCCTCGTGGTGCCGTTCAAAGCCTTTGCCGGGCGCCTGTCCGATCAGCTTGAACGCGCCGGCGCGGGCGAATGAGTCCTGAGTCTGGAAAACCTCGTTACCCTCACGCAGTCCGCCGGTGCGGGTTGTGTCGGACGTGTTCAACTCAGCTTTAACTGCCCGTCCGTGGACGATCTTGCTACCCTCGGGGAGACGTGTGACGTTTGCAATCGAGTGGTGTACGACTGCCGGGTTTCCGGGACGCAACTCCACGGCTTGAACCCAGCGATCCTCCTTGAACGGTACGGCCACATAGAAGTTCTGCATAGGCAGTTCGCCTTCGGCGGGGACTTCGAACTCGACCGGCATCGGAACGATCAAGTCGGGCTCGCCCCAGCTCCAGCCCTTTGCGAACTTCGGCAAAGCCGGCAGGTCCGCGTCGTCGCCTTTCGGCGAGCCACCGTCAACCCACGCGACGATGGTCTCAATCTCCTGTTGGGATAAGCGCCGTTCGTTGCGGAACTTGAGAGACGACCCGGCGTCGGCATGCCAGGGAGGCATGCTCCGCTCGACCACTTGCTCGCGAATCGCCTTGGCCCATGGCCTCACTTCTTGATAAGAGGTAAGCAACATTGGCACGCCTTCGCCGGGACGATGACAGGTTGCGCACTTATTGAAGACGATCGGCGCGACGTCCTTCGCAAAGGTTGGGACCGGCTTTGGAGATGCACAAATGGGGGTGAAAGTCGCCACTACAACAACGGCAAGAATCGCTATGAGAGCAACGCTAGAACGCTTCATTGATTCCTCCTTCTCTCAGCGCGCGACTTGGGCTGTCCTTGATTTGCCCGATAGCACGCCGCGGCCACTCCATCCCCGCCGACTACACGGCCTTCCTACTTCGAAGCGGCCTCCGGCAGCTTTCCGCGTAGATCCTGCTTATCGACGGTATAGTCCAAGTAACCGATCATCATCTCTTCCCAGGTCTGCGGCCCCCACTCAACCAACTTCGTAGGGTCGGGATTGAACTTGTTCCTGATCGAGTTGTCATAGTGTGCGATGCACTCGAGGCGGCTACCTTTGGGCGCCGCTACTGGTTCTTTGAAGAAGTAAGTCATCTGCCAGTTGAAGGCCCATCTAGGCACCGACAGTATCACCTTCTTCGTCCCATCCGGATACACCAGCCGATACTCGAAATCCTTGCCGCGAAAATGCATGTGAGGGTGAAGGCTGTCGATGTGGCTGTCTTCCTTAAACTCAAATGAAGATCTCGCCTCGTAGTTGGGGTCGCCAGGCGGGATCGCCAAACCACGCGCGGAGGCGCCGGCAGTAATGACTCGCTTCTCAACCGGCGACCTCGAGAAGATCAAGCCGATGCTTGAGCGATCAGTCCCCGCCTCGCCGTTTGGCGTGTAATGAACCTGGAATATCAAAACCGAGCCGGCTTTTATCAGCTTTGCCTGGCCCGGCTGAAGAATCAGTGGTGCCTCGCCCGGAGCCCAGCCTACGAGTCTGCCATCGGAGTCGGCGGATCTTTCACCGGAGCTCGGCCGCGAGTTGCGCAGGCTCTCGGGGCTCAACTCACCCGCCGGCGGCAACGAGACGGATCCGGGATACCGGACATCCACGATCACATGATGCACGACAGTCCGGTTGCCTTGCCTGATCTCCGCGAACTGCACATAACGATCTTCTTTGAAGTTCGTCGGAACGGCGAAGTACTTGTATGGGATCACTCCCTCGGCCGGTACGTTAAACGCTTCAGGCATCGAGAAGACAATATCGGGTTTGCCGATGGTCCAACCTTCGATGAACGTTGGGGGAGCTGGAAGATCTTTGGGATTTCCTTCGGCGGCCCCGCCATCTACCCAGGCGACGATAGTTTCAATCTCTTTCTGGGTGAGGCGAGGGTCATTGGAGAAGGTTCCGTGCTGCGGATCCGCGAACCAGGGTGGCATCTGACGCTGGGCGACCCTTTCGCGGATTGACTTCGCCCAGGGACGAACCTCCTTGTAGCTGAGGAGCGACATCGGAGCGATCTCGCCTGGCCGGTGACAGCTTGCGCAGTTCTTGTTAAGGATCGGTGCGACGTCCTTTGAGAAGGTCACCCTGGACGCGTCGCTTGCCGCGCCTGACCCGGTGGCGAGGAACAAGGCCACTAGAAATGAGCTGCACGTAAGGCCACAAACCAAGATTCGTTTCATGCGCAACCCCCTATCAGAGTTTTTGCGATCGAAGAACCAGTTCTCCGGTTAACGCCGAGCGCCTGACACTTTGATATAACTATTGACTCGACCGGCGCGGTACAAAGTATGAAGTATGAATGCGACCACCCTGGGTACCAAGGCTGCCCCGCCACTGCTACACGAAAACGAAAGGCTCACCAAATTTCTACCATAGTCAGGCTTCCATCGCCAAGCTTAGAGGCCAGCGCGTATTTGTCGCCGCTGAGCCACGCAACTTGACTCAGTTGACGTTCGCGAGTAACTCAGCTACGAATGCGTTCACACCAATTGGGCGCGTGGAGAATCCAAAAGAGCAACGGCACGTGACGTTTTCTCCTTCTTGTGCTTGGCGGACATTCTTCGGTGAATCACTTTTTCAGGCTGAGGCTGCGGATGTAGTTCACCAACTGCCAGGTTTGCTTTTCGGTCAGCCTATCTTTGTAAGACTCCATGTCGCTGCTTGTTCCGTCGCGAATCACCACGAAAATCTCGCCGTCGCTCGATCCGTGGTCCCACGTCTCGTCGGCCAGGTTCGAAGGAGTGCCTCCAGCGAGAGCCATGGAACCATCCCCCTTTCCGGACGGACCGTGACAGGATGCGCAGTAACGCAGATAAACCTTTCGGCCTTCCGCGATCGATGACTCATCACTTGGAATCGGGTTCTTGAGCTTCTGCGCTGCGGGGTGACGATGGGGGGTAGTAGGATGGGCTTCCTGGCTAAAGCCCTTCACGCCGATCAACAGTGCACAACCCATAATCAAGAAGACAACTGTCATTCCGGACACTCGACGCATTATCGGTCTCCAACTCAGGAGCGGCCGTAGATCGCCGCACGCCCAAAGGCCCTATTCTTGCGGGGCGTCAAAGTTCTCACACAAATAATCGCGGTGCGCATCATTCAGTTGAACAAAAACCTCGTGAACCAGGTTGACCAGTTTTTTCAAGCCGTACTCATACTGATTGTTCTTCACTGTAAGCACGATTGAAACGTTACCTGCGCGATTGGTGCACGAAACTGTAGCGCGACGAGCTTCCACACGCCGGTGCTTCGGAATTCTGGGGTCGGATCGGCTTTTCAAGAAGCCGCTTAT
>JBASRN010000281.1:0-12547 GCA_049273855.1 Blastocatellia bacterium | reverse complement strand
CCGCCACCGCCTCGAATGCCGGGCCCGCCGCGCGCTCGTCCCTCACAAACGCGCCCTCCTGAGTCAGCGCCCAAAGCCGTCCCTCGCTTGCGCAAACAATCGTCGGGACCTGACGTGGCAGCCCCGGTGTTTCAGAAAGAACCGACCGCGCCTCGGGTGAACCTCCGTGACGGGCCGCGCGGTCTGCGCCGAGATCGATCACTCCACCGCTAAACACCCCCGCCCACAGCCGCCCGCCGCTCACCGCAAGCGAAGTGATGTTCGCGCGATTCGTCACCGGCTTGATCTCGTTCGCATCGTTGAGCGCGACGACTGCGAAGTCGGTTGCGACCCCGATCGCCCCCGTTTGAGAGAGGCTCGGCGGCATTGCAGCAAGCGCTGTGACGTGCGGCGACGGTAAACCGTCGTTCGTACTCACGTGTTCGATGTGAGCCTCGCGCCAGATGTACAAGCCCCGATCCTGCGTGCCGATGTACAGCCGGGACTCAAACGGCAGCAGCGCAGTCACCCGATTCAAATCGGAGCCGGCTGCCGAGCCCACCCTTCGCGTAAAGCGCTCGCCGTCGTATTCGAGCAGACCGCCATCGAGCGTCCCGACTAACAGCTCGCTGTCAGTCGCGACCAACACGCTAACGCGAGTTGCCTTTGGTGTGTTAAACCTGAAACCGATGAACGCGTTTCCGTCGAACCCGATCAATCCCGCACTTGCTGTTCCGATGAATAAGCGATCGCGAAACACAGCGAGTCCGGTGAGGTCGTTGTCGGGCAGGCCATCGAGCGTGGTGTATCGCCGCTTGATGTTGCCGCTTTCATCGAGCGAGAGAAGGCCGCCTGAAGTTGCGAGGTATTGCGCATCGGCGAAGCTTGCGACCGCTCGCACATCAGCCGAGCTCAGATAAACCGTGAACCCATCCGTCGCCGGCGCCATCAGCTTTTCGAGTTCGACCTCAACGCGACTCGAGGCCGTCTCCCGATCCCGCTCGCCGCGAATGCGGTTATTTAGTTTTATCACCCAAAGAACAACGACCACTGCCAGGACGGCGGCCAACACCAGCGAGACGATGGTCGTCTTTCTGCGTGTAACTATTATCTTTTTTATAAGAACCGACATCAGAATTGGCGAGCTACAGAAACCTCAACGGAAATTCGCAATGCGAAACTCCAGAGCGCGGTCTGCCGGAGCGTTAGATGCGGCCGGAGCAAAAACGATTCGGCGGTGCAAGCTTTGCTGCGCTGATTTTTTCACCGTTGTAGCTGAGCTCAGAGTTCAAGCTTTAGCTTGCCGGTCCTGGTCTGCAGCCTGAAGGCTGAACTCTGAACTCTCATCGTCTTCGGCTTCAGGCGTGATTCAAAAGAGGCTTCAAAGTCACGCTGCTTGACAATGCAGTGGGCCAACAATATAGTCAAGAAGCCATAAACAACGATGGATGTGTTGGTTCCGCAGTTGCGGCCTCTAACGTAGAGTACCGTGCCCAGGAAATCGGATCAGGAAATCAGAAGTTGAATCTTCCGAACGCGCTAACTCTGTCCAGAATCTTTGTCGTTCCGCTGCTGGTCGTCGTGTTGCTGACCAAGTTCCCGGCCGAGTGGCTCGGTTTGCCCCAGCAACTGATCGGGCTAGCGTTGTTCGTCGGGGCTTCCATCACCGACTGGCTTGACGGCTACATCGCGCGCAAGCGCGGACAAGTCTCGACGCTTGGAATCCTTCTCGACCCGATCGCGGACAAGCTCCTGATCTCGGCCGCGCTTGTGTCGCTGGTCGAGAACCGGCTCGCGCCGGCGTGGGCAATCGTCATCATCATCGGCCGCGAGTTCGCGGTGACCGGGCTTAGATCGATTGCGTCGGCCGAAGGCTTCACCATCTCGGCTTCAAAGAAGGGCAAGTTCAAGATGCTGACCCAGGTCGTCGCGATCACGCTGCTGATCGTGGGCAGCGTGCCGGGAGGACCTTCCGGTTTGCAGCCGCCGCCCAATGTTCAGCCCGAAGTGGCGTTCGCCTCGTTCCAGGAAATGGGCCGCGCGCTGGTCACCGTCGTCAACCAGGGCGAGATCACGCTCGATGGGTTTCGGGTGTTGTGCTACGGCGCGGGCCGGGCAATGCTGTGGATCGTTGTGTTCTTCGCTCTCTGGTCGATGTACGACTACTTCACCAAGTTTTACGGAAAGGTTCGCGACCGCATTCAAGTACGGGAACGGCGCCGCGTTAGAATTCTCCGCAGACGCAGACGGAAAGCATTAGCCACCGGAGCGCTCGCTCCTGATGGCCTCAGAGCTGAGACTCGCCGTCAATAAAAGCGACTTGTACGGGCGTCCCTCCGTGGGCGCCCCTCCTCGATCCCGAAAGGATTTCAAAACCCATGAAGGGGCGCCCAGGAGGACGCCCGTACCTGCCTGACTCGATGACCGTTACTGGTCTTCTTGGTCATCTTCATCGCCGCCACCAAACAGTGATGCCAGCGCGCTGAAGTTGCCGACCGCCGATCTAGTCTCCGAGTAGATCCCGTAATCGCGAAACGACGTTGAACTTACCGCCGCCGGCAGTCGATCCACCGCCGCGCGCACTTCGGCGTCCTCAAGCAACTGCGGCGAGCCGCCGGTTACCCGCGTGAGCTTCGAGATACCGAGCATCAGCCGGGCCGCGGAGTCACCTTCGGGACGATAGGTCAGCATCGGGCCACCGCTCGGATGGTTTGCAAGAGCCTTTCTGATTCGCTCCTCGATTGCAAGAGCTTCGCTGGTCGCCCCGGTATCGATCATACGTTTGATTTGGCCTCGAGTTGCAAGCACTAAATAATCTGCGATGAACGCGACGGCTCGTCTGTCATCGCTTGAAGAGACCTCAAGCTCAGTTTCACGGTAAGTCTCGGGCGTCACGGTCCCGCCTTCGCTAGTGAGGTATCGTTCGACCAACGGCGCGAGCTTCGCGCGGTCCCGGATGCTAATCACCATCGCCAGTGGCTGTCCGTCCTCGATCTCTATAAGGGCAGCCTCATCGCCGACCGCGTCGCCCGCCGACTCGGACGATTCAAGCCCGTACTGTTTGCGAAAACTTATGACAAATTCCCTCAGCGCGACTCCGGCCACCACGTCAAGATTCGGCGCGATCTGCTTTAGCGCTCGCTCGGGCAGCTCGCCGATCCGATTGACATTCATGAGTGTGACTTCCCGGGCATCGCGGGGGACCAGCAACAGCGAATTCATGTTCGTCGTACCAGGCGTGAAAGCGGGCATCAACGACTCGGCAACCCGCGGCCGCAGTACCGTCAGATAGCGCTCGGTGACGCCTTCCGACGTGAACTCGGCGGAATAGAGCAGTCCGGCGACAGTTTCCTTCGCCAGGTTCTGAAGCAAATCGGCAAACGAGTTGATTCGTTCGGCGGTGGCCTGCTTGCGGCTTGCGATGATCGCGGGACCAAGCTCGGCCAGCTTGCCGACGCCGCTCTCGGTGATGAAGGCAAACACCGACGCGTTGTGATCGACCGCGGACCGCCTTTGTTTGAGAGTCTCCTCCTCGGCGAGCGTTGGAGATCGCCCGGCCAGTGCATCAAGACAAGACTCAATCGCCTCCCTGTTGTTGCTTATCAAGGCAACGCTGCCGGATGAGGCGGCGAGCAGCTCGCGATCTTGAGTCGGGCCGCGAAAAATCATCAACGGCGAGCCGTGATAATCGCTCGAGTCCTCCGCCGCGGATTCTCCATACACTCGTCGAGCAAGAAGCGCTGCACGTTCCTTCAAGAGGTTTGCGACGGACTCAGGATTCGCGTGGGTTTCAGCTATCAAAACGAATCGCGGTTTGAAATTGATGTACGGGCCTTGGTCGGTGGCGCCGCTTGAAGCGTCGATGCCGGTCAGTGCTATGGCGTATTGCGCTCGCGCCGCCAGCACAGCTTCGGCGGGACCGAGCCCGGTTCTGCCGATCAAATCCGCGCCGAGACCAATCTGACGGAGCTGGCTCGACAGCCCGAGCACCGGCGCGAGCTCGCGCCACGCTTTTGTGTCGGTCAAGCCGTCGATCAAATCGGATAAGCTGTCGATCTCGACGAACCCGAGCGCGCTTGCGGGAACGTATCGCTCCATCGCAACGCGGGGCGGCCGGCGCAGCGCGAAATACGAAGCGACTGCAGCAACCAAGACGAGCGCGAGCAAAGCCAGGATTGTGTTTCGCCGGGTCAGCGAGTCAGGAAGAGCCATCGGAATTGAATGTAGCATGGTTAGTGGTCAGTGGTCAGTGGTTAGTTGACACTAACCACCACCGATTTCGTGCTATAATCGCCGCGGCCTCCAGAACAACCCAACCCCAGGAAAGCGAGAATAGTCTGAGCCAGGACGTCACTAATTGTCCTCGTTGCGAGCGGCGAACGTCTGCTGCCCGCGGCCAGTGCATCTACTGCGGCGAGACGTTGCCATTCACCCTGATCCAGGCCGCGCCGCGTCAGCGCAACATCGATAGCTTCGAGCGAGCCTTCAATACGGTGCTTGAGCCTGCGTTAGCTCGTCCAAGTGAGACCGTCACTGTCGCTCTCGCCGCGGCGCTCAAGGCAGAACCTTCGGAAGCGCAGTCATTCATCGACTCGGGCAAGCCGCTTCCTATCGCACGCAGTCAGACTCGCCAGGAAGCCGATATGATCGCGGCCCTCGTTCGAACCTGCGGACTGAGAGCGACAGTGATTCCCGACGAAGATCTCAGGCTGGCAACCGAGCTTCTTCGAGCACGCCGCGTCACGGTCGCATCCAACGAGATTCTCGTGCATCACGCGGGCGGGGACCTGATCCTGCAACTGGACGAAATCAAACTACTGGTGCTCGGGACGCTCAAAAACACCCGTGTCGATTACTCCGAACGAGTGGCCCGAGGCGAGTCTTCGAATGTTGTGGACACCTCCGAGTTCGTTGCGGATGAAGCGCTGGTTGACGTTTATGCGGGCGAGTTGGATCGAAGCTTTCGCATCAAGTCTGACGCATTCGACTATTCCGGGTTGGTGTCGCCGATGTCGTTTCGCGCGGAGGTGAACTTCAAAGCTGCGTTGGGGGCGTTATCGTCAGCGACGGCTAACGCAAGGCTGGACGACGACTTTGCGCGGCTGCGGGGTCTGTTTGCGCGCGCCTGGCCCGAGCGCTCTCGAAACGAAGCTCGTGGTATCAAGCGCTCCGGAATCGCGCTACGCCCGACATTTCACGCGAGCGTAATCAGCGACAACCGCGATCAGTTTGATCGGTACTCGAGGCTGATGTTTCTTTGGTCCAGATAGGCGCCGCACAGAGGCGCAAAGCCGCCAAGAAAGAACCCCGGTTGAAGTTTCTCTCTTTGTCAGATGTGTCTTTGAATCCGGGGTGCCGCTCAGCTGATTCGAACTACGATGACTGAAGTATTGTCTTCGCCGCCGGCTGCGTTGGCTGCGACCACCAGCTCTTTGGCTGCGGTATTGGGATCTGGATTGACCATCAGGATGTCGCATATCTGATCGTCGCTGAGCATCCCGTTTAATCCGTCCGAGCACAACAGCAAGACATCACCGCTGGTGAGCTTGCGCCGGATTACGTCTATTTCGATATTCTCGTCGGCGCCGATCGAGCGGTAGATTACATTGCGATACGGGTGATTCTTCGCTTCAGTGCGCGAGAGGTTCCCGGTGTTTACCATCCTCTGAACCAGCGAGTGATCTTCGGTAAGCTGCTCGAAGCGATCACCCGAAAGCTTGTAGCATCGGCTGTCACCAACGTGAGCGATGGTTAGCACGTCGCCGACGACCATTGCGACCGTCGCGGTCGCGCCAAGACCGCGCTCGTCCGGGTTTGCCTTGGCATAAGACATTACCTCGCGGTTCGCGCTGACCACGGCTTGCTTCAGCATCTCTGTCGTAGCCATTTCGTTGCCGTCCGCGATTGCCAATCGCAACCCACCGGTTTGAGTCGGCGCGGCAATCTTTTCCTCGCGAGTCGACTTCAGCGAAGCCGAGATAAGCTTGTCTGTTACCCACTCGGCGACTGCGCGCACTGTTACTCGCGACGCTACTTCCCCCGCGGCCTCGCCGCCCATCCCGTCCGATACGATGTAGACTCCGATTTGAGTTTGCACCGACTCGAAATACTGAGTCAGGTTGAGCGCAAGAATACTGTCCTCGTTCAGCTCGCGCACAAGCCCCACATCGGTGAAGTGACCGGCTTGAAGCACCACCGGCAGGCTGAGCTGTTCCAGCGCCTCGCGAAGCTCCGCCACGTTTTGGAAGCGTTCGCGCGGATCGTCGGCGGCCGCGCGGGCTATAAGCCGCTCGAAATTCGGGAAGACCGTAGCGAGAGGATAAAGCCCGGCGCCCTCGCTGATGCTTTCACCGCTGAGCAGGAACTGAAGCAGCGATCCAATTGAGTAGACGTCCGCGCGCACATCGTATACTGCGTCGTCGCTGAACAAATCGGGCGCGGTGTACTCGCGGCTCGGGTAGATCGGGTTTTCGTTGACCAGTGAGCCCGCCTGGCGCGCGCGATCGAACCCTATCAGCCGCAACCTTCCTTCCTGATCCAGGACTATGCCGTAGGGCTCGAATCCGTTGTAAACCCAACCGTGCCGATGAAACTGTTCGGCGAGCGAGCAAAGCTGCAGGCCCACCGCCCGCGCTTCTTTCTCATCGGTCTGGTCCAGGTGCGCCATCACCTGTCCCTTTATGTGCTCGAATATGATGTAGCGATTTTCGCCGTCGATCGCGTGCTCGACCGGTTTGAAGAGTCCGAATCGCTCGAAGGCTGCGGCAGCGTCTTCAAGGCTGCCCGAAACTCTCGGCCGCGAGTCCGAACCGTCGAGTGAAACACCGACCGGCGAAAGCCCGGCAAGCGGATCGCCGGGCGTAAGGCGCTGCTCGATGATCGTGTGAAAGGTCTCGGGGGAACCGAGCGTCACGGCTTCGTAGGCGTTGTAAGTCGGAGCAGTCCAGAGCAACGACCTGACCGTGAACCGCGACGCGATCGGCTTGCCGGGCTCACAGGGTTCAGGCGGCGGAAACGGTTGAACCAGCGCAGAGCCGAGCTTCCAGCCGCACGCCTCACAAAAGGTCGCGTCCGCGTCGTTATCCGCGGCCCCACAACTTGGGCACGGGCTATCTAGTTGTCGCAGCTTTTCATCCATAAGGAAGGGGAAATCTTAGGATAGCACAAGCCTCTCTTAGTTTGAATCTACAATTTGGCAGGAACTTCTGAGTCGGAAAGTGGGTCTAAGCTAACGAGCGTTCAGAACAATCAACGCTCATGCTCCAATTCTCGCACTCTCAAACGCCCGCTGGAACGCTTATTCTTTGACACCGCTTCGGTGCGGTCGCTATCATTCCTTTTGTGGCGCGGTGTTAATGAATAATCAACCCCCAGCGTTGTAGTCAGTGTGAGGCGCAGCTCGACAAATGCCCAATCTTCATGCGGGTTTGAAGGGTGTGGGATAAGCTAGATTATTGAAACCTGTGCAGTGACAGGGGCGTAATACGAGTCGGTTGCGAATCAGCAAATAAAGTCGGAGGACGGATAATTTCATGGCGCTAAAGATGAGTCGCAAGAAGAAGATTATTATAATATCGGCAGCAGTCGTCGGCCTCATTACGATCGTCATTCTCTCGAAGGCCGTGCAGCAAAAAGAGGGCGAGCCAGTTCAGGTCGGCAAAGTCGAACGCAAGGCGCGACTCGAATCAAAGGTAACTGCTTCCGGTGAGATCAGACCGGTTAAGTTCTACAACCTGACTGCTGAAGTGCCCGGCCGCGTCGAGCAGATTTTTATCAGCGAAGGCGACGTGGTTAAGAAGGGTCAGCCGCTGGTCAGGGTAGACCCGACTCAGTCTTCGTTTTCGGTTTCGGCGAGCCAAGCCGGCGTGCACGTAGCTCAGGCAGACGTAAGCAATATGCAGGTCGCGATCGACCAGGCCAAGAACCAGATCAACAGCGTCAGGGCCAATCTTGCGTCAGCCGAAGCGGAGTTGGAACGCACCAGAGCGGATTTGCTGTACAGCGAAAGTGAGTTCAACCGTTACCAGGACCTAGTCGAGAAAGGCGTGGCGACAAAGTCTCAGTACGATCAAACAAAGTCACGATACGATCAGGCCAGGGCTGTCTTCAATTCCCAACAGTCGCGCATCACCCAGCTTAAGGTTCAGATCAAAGATGCCGAGCTTGGCGTCTCTCGCGCGGAAGCGATGCTTAACGAGTCTCAGGCTCGGGTAAAACAGGGTCAGGCGCAGCTCGCGCAGCAGGCCGATCAGCTAAAGAAGACGACCCGGTACTCGCCGATCGACGGCGTCGTGTCGAGTCTGCCAGTCAAGGTCGGCGAGTACGCTCTCGCAAGCTTCTCTTCAACACCGCTGCTGACCGTCGCGGATATGTCGCAGATAAACGCCGAGATCAAAGTGGATGAGACTGACATCGCCGACGTGCAGGTCGGCCAGAAGGCAAAGATCAAAGTTGACGCCCTCGGCGAGACCGAGATCGAAGGCGAAGTGATCGAGAAGGGCGCTTCGGCAATCACGCGATCCGGGCAGACCATCTCGTCCTCAACCTCGAACTCGCAGGAGGCGAAAGACTTTTTGGTGAAGATCAAGCTCAACCCCAGTCAGGAAGTTCGCGACAAGCTGCGGCCCGGTATGTCCTCGACTGCCGTCATCACCACTGCGACCGTCGACAACGTGCTGACCGTCCCGCTTCAAGCGATCGTCCCGCGCGAGTTGCCGAAGGACAAGGACGAGGCTGAGGCAGAGAAAGCGGCAAACGGCAACGCGGCCAAGAAGAAAGAAGTCGAGGGTGTCTTTGTGTACGGCAGCGATGGACGCGCCAAGTTCACTCCGATCACGACCGGCATCAAGGGCGATCAGGAAATCGAGGTCAAGGACGGGCTGAGCGAAGGCCAAGAGATCACTATAGGCCCTTACAAGACGCTGCGAACATTGAAGGACGGGGATCAGGTGAAGCGGGAAGCGAAGCCGGCCACCGCTGAAGCAAAGACCTAAGCGGCAGGTGGATGACAGATTCTTTCCGGAAAAACGAGGGAGATATGTTGATCGAAGAAGCTGTGCTCGACAGGGAGTTGGAGTATCTGGACGTTACTCCGGCAGCCGACACAGTGATCCGTACTGATGATCTGTGGAAGACTTACGTGATGGGCGCCGAAGAGGTGCACGCTCTCCGAGGCGTATCATTCGAAGTGGAACGCGGTGAGTACCTGGCGATCATGGGACCCTCCGGGTCGGGTAAGTCTACATTGATGAACCTGATCGGTTGTCTGGACACGCCGACCTCCGGACATTACTACCTGAACGGGAAGCTCGTTTCGGAGATGGACGACGACGAGCTTGCGTATATCCGAAACAAGGAAATCGGGTTTGTGTTCCAGACTTTCAATCTTCTGCCAAGGGCGACGGCTCTGCACAACGTAGAGCTGCCGTTGATCTACAACGGCACGCCGCGAGCGAAACGAATCGAGATGGCCAAGATCGCTCTGAAACATGTGGACCTGGCTGACCGCATGAATCACAAACCGAATGAGCTGTCCGGCGGCCAACGCCAGCGAGTGGCGATTGCCAGAGCGCTGGTCAACAACCCGTCCATCATCCTTGCTGACGAGCCGACCGGCAACCTCGACTCGGCCACTTCGCACGAGATCATGCTCTTCTTCGATGAGCTTCACCGGCAGGGCAACACGATCATTCTGGTGACTCACGAGCACGACATCGCCGAACACGCCCATCGCGTGCTGCACATTCTCGATGGCCGGATCAACCGCGACGAACGAAGATAGCGAACTTCAACATCGGGGTCCTGAGCAGCGAGCGGGGAATTAACCCCGGCTCGCTGTTTTCGTCTTGATCTCTGATAGCATTCGATCGCCATCACGAAGGGCCGGCCCTCGACGGCCCAGCGTCATGTTGAAGTCCCAATCCTCATTGCACCAACCTGCCTGACTCCCTACCGCCCGTCTTAAGTTAGGACACCGGTCAACGCCTTGTTATAATTGGAATGTGATTTACGCGGGTTGCTTATGAACAAGTTCATTGAGGCCGCAACCATAGCACTGTCGTCGATACTGTCCCATAAGCTGAGATCCTTCCTTACTCTGCTAGGCGTCATCATAGGCGTCGCGGTGGTGACGGCAGTGGCTACGGTCATCGAAGGCGCCAACTTCTATATCAAAGACAAGATCGCAACTCTCGGTTCGGGCGTCTTCAGCTTGCAGAAGGCCAGTGTTACCGGCTTCGGCGACTTCCAGAAATTCCTCGACGCGTTTCGACGCAACCCGGATCTGACCATCGACGACCTGGCGGCGCTCCGCCAATCGGTCGTATACGCAGAGCAAATCGGCGCGCAGGACGGAGGCGGAAAGTCGGTCAAGTATGGCAACATCACGCTCGACAGCGTCGGCGTCCAGGGCGTCACCCCCAACACCATCCTGATTTCAAACGTTGAAGTAGCGCAGGGCCGGTACATCAGCGACTTCGATGACGGAAGCCGCAAAGACGTCGCGTTCCTGGGCTCGGAAGTGGCAGACGGATTGTTTCCACAACTCGACCCCATCGGCAAAGAGATAAGAATCGGGGGCGATGTGTACATCGTCATCGGGGTCGCAAAGAAACTCGGGTCGGTGCTCGGGCAATCCCAGGACAACTTTGTTCAGCTTCCGCTTATGACCTACTTAAAAGCGTTCGGTAAGCGAAGCTCGCCGACTTTCCGGATCATCATCCGGTCGCGCCCGGATGTTCCCGCTGAAAAAGTTCAGGATCAGGTGAGGGTCGCAATGCGCACCCGGCACAAGCTTGACTACAACCAGCCGGATGATTTTTCGATCGCGACCGATGAAGCGACCGAGCAGTTGCTGGGCTCGATCGTTAACGTAGTGGCCGCCGTAGCGTTTCCGGTCGTCGGCATATCGCTGGTGATCGGAGGCATCGTGATAATGAACATAATGCTGGCCAGCGTGACTGAACGCACTCGCGAGATCGGGATCCGCAAGTCTCTCGGAGCGACTCGCCGCGACATACTAATGCAGTTTCTGGTCGAGTCAGCGATGATGTCAGGGATCGGAGGCCTCATAGGACTGTTGCTTGCCATCACCAGCATGGCGATATTGAAGCGGTTCGTGCCGGTGCCTGTAGCGATCCCGGTGTGGGCGCCGGTCATCGCTATCTCGGTTTCGACACTAGTCGGGGTGTTCTTCGGGCTCTATCCGGCAAACCGCGCGGCGCGGCTTGATCCGATCACCGCGCTTCGAGCTGATTAGGACTGAGTGTTAAGGACTGAGGACTGAGCCAGGAAAACGACTGAGTCCGCAGTCCTCATAGCTCAAATATGCACATTCAAGAGATAGGCGAGAATGTTTTCATGGCGCTCGACACGCTGCGCACGCATAAGGTGCGGTCGGCGCTCACGATGCTTGGTGTGATCGGCGGAACGATGACGGTCATAGCGATCTCGTCGTTTTTGACCGGACTCCAGGAGTTCGTGCTGGAACAAACCAAGCGCTTTGGCCCAGACATAATTTTTGTCACCAAGTGGGACAACATCGGCATTCGATTCAGCCGGCCTTCGCAATCCGAGCGCTCGCGCAAGGACCTGACCATCGACGACGCTCGCGCCATAGCGGAGCTTCCCGCCGCTGAGAGCGTTAGCCCCACTCTGATTGTTGGCTCCTTTGGGCCCGGCGGAAACCAACCGGTTGTAAAGTCAAAGGGCATCGAAGCGAATCGGCCGCTGATCTTCGGCGTCTGGTCCAACTACGACGTCGTACGCAATGTGTATATCAGGACCGGCCGATTCTTCACCCAATCCGAGCAAGAGCACAAGTCTCAAGTTGCGATCATCGGGTCGGCAATCGGTGAGACCCTTTTTGGCGCGCTCGATCCGCTTGAACGAGAGATTGAAGTGGACGGCAAGGCTTACCGCGTGATCGGGGTTATGGAGAAGGCGCCTGGTGGGCTGTTTGGGGGCGACCCGGTCGAGGACCGCCAATTGATAGTTCCATTCGAAACACTCAAGCGCGATCACCCGGAAATCGACGACATCACTGTGAACGTGAAGGCCAGGCCGGATCAGTTTGGCAGGCTGATCGATGAAATAACGGAGCTCATGCGCCGCCGACGTGGAGTGGCAAACGACAAGCCAAACGACTTTGGCATCAGCACTCCCGGCAGCATCTTCGAAGTCATCGCGCAGTTCGCTGCGGTCGCGAGCTTCATCGTCTTTCCGTTGTCAGCGGCGGGGCTGCTCGTTGGCGGGATCGGCGTGATGAATATCATGCTCGTGTCGGTCACCGAACGAACGAAGGAGATCGGCGTGCGCCGCGCGATCGGCGCCAGGAAGGCCGATATTATCTGGCAATTCCTGACCGAAGCAATCACGCTCACCGCGGTAGGCGGCATGATCGGGATTCTGGTTGGCTGGCTGGTAAGCCTCGGGCTGCACCAGCTTGCGCCTACGTTGCCGACGGTGATTCCGCTGTGGGCGGTGCTGCTTGGTTTCTTTGTGTCCTGCTTTGTTGGGTTAGTGTTCGGCTTATGGCCTGCCGTGAAAGCCGCGCGCCTCGATCCGATCG
>JBASRN010000268.1:0-34729 GCA_049273855.1 Blastocatellia bacterium | reverse complement strand
GCGAAGTACTTATCCTTCAGTAAGACGTTCAGCGCGATGGATGCCGCCGTCACAAACGCAACGTTCGGAATCAGAATCACCGTGTACACCGAAAGGTAAGCCGAAACTTCAACGGGAGTGTCACCCTTGAAGAGTTGAATCACTATTGAGCTAAGACCAATCAGCACAATCAGGCAGAACGCCAGCAAAAGCGTGGCAATGTATTTTGAGAGCAGCAACACGCTGTTCGGAACGGGCGCGGCCCATAAGACTGGCTCAATCCTCACTTCCCGGTCACGGTGCATAGCTTCGCCCGTGTAGAAAACCGTCATGCCGACCAAAAACAACAACAGCGTCGTCGCCGTGATAGTCGCATATGTCGCGGAGTAGGAAATCTCGGGAACAACTTTATAGAAAGCGAGTTCCAAAGTAGAAACAAAGGCAGCCAGCGGAATCAGCACGATCAAACCTCGTTCGGCGCGAAGCAGGCGAAACTCAACTCCCAGAGCTGCGATAAGGGTCTTGAGGGTTTCCCTAAACCCTTCACTGGCCCTGTTCACTTTTGGGAGGGAGACGCTGGTGAGCACCGCCTCGTTCGGATCCTGCAGTCCTTCGAGCTGGCGGTAGCGCGTCTCCTGGAAACTCTCCGAGTCGTAATAAACTCTATCGGCTGCGGTTGAAAGGCCGAGCACTGAAGACTTTTCCAGATCGCTCGATCGCTCGGCTATCGCGAAGCGTGCGTAAAGAATTGCCAGGCAAGCGGCTGCAATCAGAATCATCGCCGCGCGGTTAGCTATCAGGTCCGCGTCGTAAGAGACTATGACCTGATTGACCCACTCGACGCTACGGCCCGTTGAAGACTTGTCCCCCCAGTTCATTAGTAAGGGGTCAAGAGCAATTCGCCAGCGGGACGGCAAGCGCTTTAGAACGACGACCTGGTACGCGATGTAAAACGGGTAGAAAGAGACTCCCAAGCCGTATACGATTTTGGCATTGCGCGTAAGGGTTCCGACGGTAAAGTAGAAAGCGGCAAGAACCAAGTGGGAGATGACCACGAAGACAAGGAAGTGCTTGAAGTAAGGAAACACCTTCACGTCCTGAACTATCACGCCTGGCTTGCGGAACGCCTGGAGCACAAATAGCGTTAGCGCGAAAGCTGCCTGACAGCAGGCCAGCACGAAGAAGTTGCCAAAAAACTTTCCTAAAAGATATTCGGCACGGCTCACCGGCTTTGAAAAGATGAGTGGGGCGACGCCGCTGCGAAAATCCCTGATCACAGGATCCGCCATGATAAGGGCGGTGAACAGAGGCAACGTCATGAAAGAGTAGACCGGAAGCACGCCTGCAATAAAAGAATCGCTGTTCGTAGCCCAGCCACGCCCAGCGGCTGGTCCCCAGCCCCACCACAGCAGGGCGTTACCCCCAAACAGGATTGCCATCCCATAAGGCGCGATGCGCTTCGAGTTGAGCAGCACCTCGTTCTGAAAGATTGCTGCGAACGGCGTGCGGGCAGGGCTTCTCATCTATTTTGCCCGCTCCGGTTGACTGACCAGATCGAAATAATAGTCTTCGAGAGCCGGAGTTGCCGGCGTAAATTCTTCGCTCGGTCGCGAGCGCTTAGAAATCACTCGCAGGCGCGTCTTTCCGTCGAACATCTGCGAAGAGACTACCTGGAAGCGAGACTGCAAAGCCGAGACCTTTTCGCGCGGCACACTAGCCTCCCAAACCGATCCTTGAAGTTGATCGATCGCTTGCCTCGGAGTGCAAGAGGCGAGGATCGCGCCCTGGCGAATGATGGCCATGCGGCTGCAAAGGTTTGAGACGTCGGAGACAATATGGGTTGAGAGAATGACAACGGCGGTATCGCTTGCGGTTTCAGAAAGCAAGTTATGAAAACGGACTCGTTCCTCCGGATCCAATCCTGCGGTCGGTTCATCAACAATGATAAGCTCCGGTTCTCCTATGAGGGCCTGCGCGATCCCTAATCGCTGGCGCATCCCACTTGAGAATCCGCCAAGTCGCTGCTTTCGCGCGGACGAAAGATTGACCCTCTCAAACAAAGCATCGACCAAAGCCAGGCGCTGTTTCTTGTCTGCGACGCCCTTGAGCTTGGCGAAATAGTCGAGCATCTGCTCAGCCGTGAGCGTCGGATAAAGACCAAACTCCTGCGGCAAGTAGCCGAGCATTCGGCGCGCCTTGTCCTTGCGAGTTATCAAGTCAACGCCGTTCATCTGAACTGTGCCCGAGTCCGGTTCGAGCAGAGTAGCCGCTATCTTCATCAATGTGGTTTTGCCGGCGCCATTTGGCCCGAGCAGTCCGAACATCCCGGAAGGGACTTCCAGCGTGATTCCTTTGAGCGCCTGAATCCCGCTCGGGTAAGTCTTCTTCAAGTCTTTTATTGCGAGCATCTATTCTTCCAGCTTTTCGCGAGGTCAATCGCTTTAGACACGGTCCCGCTTTGGAAGTTCCCAGCTCAGCTGATCATCTTCCGGCAATATGTGAAAGGCCAGACTATTTATAAGATTGTGCGCCAGATGCGCCCCCGAAAATAGCATCAGGCGCATTGCTGTCGGGATTGAAGGCTGGCTCTTTCTTGCTAAAGAAGCGGCTGTCCGTGATCCGGTCCGGTGAGGTCGTTGGGCGTTGCGGTTGCGGTCATTCGTTTGCCTGATTTTCTAGAGTGGATCGCAGCTTGCCTCGTCTGGGGATGGAATGGGACTGAGACGTGTTCGTGAACGATCTGCCATCTCCCCTCAATCCTGCGGTAGCCAGCCGTGGTTCGCATCCAGGTTTGCGATGCTGGATGGTCCTTCTCCACTCCGGTAAAACGACAAAGCCAGTGGGCGAGAGCCAGGTCGCCGCTGATAGTCAGGCTGAGTTCTCGCATCTCTGTCTGGAACGAGGCCGGGAGGTAACGCAAGCACACCTCCCACATCCACCGAAAGGCATCCGACCCTTTGATCTGGAGCGGAGGTTTAACGTCGAAGACGACGACATTCGCCGCATAGGGCTTCATGATTCGATCCAGGTCCTTCGCGCTGATGGCGATGATCTGGTCGGCGATGAGTTGCCGAAGCTGAGCTTCGTCGTTTGCCTTGCTGGGTTCGGTCGTCATAGTCGTCTCCGTCTCGTTTAACGTTTAAGAGCTCGCTGACCTCCGGGCTGAATCGCCCGGCTAGATCCTCGCTCTAACTGTCAATCGAACGGAGCCGTGGAAAATCGACAAGTCCAGGATAATTTTTTCGCAGCGATGTCACCGCGCTCCAAGCTGTCGAGCATCCGCAACAGGAGGTAGTCGAGGCCGAGACTCCAGGCTGACTTTTGCGCCGTCCCTTTCACTAAGATGATCAGCCACAAACTCCGAGCTTTGCTTCAAGGCGAGCTTTTACCTCCGGCCACTCTGCTTCGATGACGCTAAAGCAAACTGAATCGCGATAACGACCGCCTGGCATGACCATGTGATTGCGGAGGACGCCTTCCTGCCTTGCTCCAAGCCGCAAGATGGCAGTTCGCGACTGCTGATTTAGAACATCCGTGACGAACTCAACGCGAATGCATCGCCACCGCTCAAAGGCGTGGGTGAGAAGCAAGAGCTTGGCTTCGGTATTCACCTCGGTGCGTTGGGCACTAGCCGCCAACCATGTGTACCCGATTTCGACGCGGCGGTGGTCCCGCTCGATGTGGAAAAAGCGGGTGCTGCCAACGACCTGGTCCGATGACTTTCGGATGATGACGAACGGAAGCTCACGCCCCTGGGCCTGAGCACTAAGCGTTGACGCAATGTAGCTGGCCATCGTGGCGCGAGAGGGCACGATGGTGACCGTGGAGTTCCAAAGCTCGCCATCGCCGGCAGCAGCGATGAGCGATTCTTCGTGCGCCGGTGACAGGGGCTCCAGACGTACGTGCTGACCTTCGAGAGTAACTGGCGAGATTTCCATTTTTCTTCCTGGGTGCTTAGATTTTATTTCCAAAGATACTCACGGATAATATAGGTGAGCTTGTACTTATTCGCCTCTACTCGACCTGCTACGACCTCTATCGCTCCGTGGATGCCGCCATCCTGGTATTCACAATGAAAGTTCGGCCCTGTCTCACCGCTACCTGTCACTCTCGCGCCGCCGTTTACAATCTCCTGCTCGATCTCTGTTCTCAACCCACTCGTAAATGCTGATTCATCAAATGCCGGGCTGATGACTTCACAATCAAGCGAGGAGTCTTTCCTAAAAGATGTTACTTCTCCCACGCCTCCCGACACACCTGTTGAGAATGATGCTGAGCATGTGATTTGTGGGACATTCATCCTGTTGATAGTGTCGTATAAGGAGAATCTTTGGAAGAACTGCGTCTTGTCTTGCTGTCGCCCGGTAGATAATTGACAACCGTTTATTGCCACCAGACAAAGGGCGATGATTGGATAGAGCTTCTTCATAATTCCTCCTCGAGAATGCCGAATCCTCGGTGAGTAGCTACCCTCAGAAGCGGCTGGATTGCTTCAGGGTCGTGGAGACAGAATGGGACTTCATAGAAATTTGGCGGATCATGGTCAAAGAATGTCGATATGGTTGTGTGAGCAATGTGGGCGAGGTCGTTCTGTTCGATTGCGCCCCATACGCTAAAAAGGAAGGTGCAGCCAGTCTTCAACACCCGATATGCCTCACGAAAAGCCTGAGTAGCGATCATAGTTTTCAGGGATTGATCCGATAAAGGCTGTGTGCTGATCTGACATCTTCAACTCTCTCCAGACCACGATGAAACATTTAAAGCACCAGCAATCGCTAACGCCTAACGCCAAGGCTTACCGGCGCGGCGCAACGCTGGATGATCAGCGAGCATATGTGTGCGCCGCGTCCGGTGCAATCGCTAGGCCGGCCGCGCTTGCGAGACCAGCATCACTCCCTTATCGTCGTCCAAAATGTCCCGTCCTTTGACTCGTCGATTCGCACTCGCGTCCAGCCGCGAGGGCACGGGCACTCCGTTGCTTATCACTGCGTCGGGCACCTGAATTGATTGTTGAGGTAGAGGCTTACCTTGCCCCTGTCGATAGCATTTAGGAGATTGGCCACGGCTTGAAGATGCCGCTGCCGCAAAGCTGCAAGCTCGTTCAGTAACTGAGGAGAAGGGTTACCCAACTTCGCTAGATACTGGTCACCACCGGGAAAGGCAATCCAGTCATTACCAGGAAAAGCAATGCCCGCTTTGGCGGTCGTTGGTTGCTGATGGTTGTTGAGTGTTACATATGTCGCCCCCGAAGTAGTACCGGCAGCAGTGGAGAGGCCAGAAATAAACTGCTGTTTAGTCGCAGCAGGTTTGAGAAACAACATGGAGTTGTTCGTAGGTGAATCATGAAAGTCGATCTGGGTAAAACCAGCAAATCTGCCGCTCCAAAGAGCAGGATCTATGGTGCCCAGATAATCGAAAAACTCTTTTGCTTCCACACCGGCCAGAGTGGCTGCAAATGTCACGACCGCATAATCAAGAGGAAAATCATAGGCTTTCGCGTCATCGGGATTGAAGTGAGCGGTTCCACCCTGGTTTAGAACATAACCGAGGGCATTATCGAGTACGTTAATATCTGCCGCGCTCGCGGCATTAGGCCCTGAGTCCTGGACAGTAAACACATAGGAAGGATCGGTTACCGCCTCAAATCCTCCGGCAGCAACAAGGAATCTTGTATTGCCAGGATTGACTGTGCTTATTGCGCCATTTGAAGCAAGCACATCGATCACGTTTTGGACGATGTTGCAGTCATTGAGAAGTCGATTGCTCCAAAGCTCCAGGTTTGGATAGCCTATACTCAGGATCATGGTGAGGGCAGTTTGCCCCACAACATCTTGACTGGGAATCGGCTCCACTGAGATATACGTGGTGGCAGTTACCGGGGGAGCCCCCAGCGTGACCAGCAGAACGATCGTGGCAAACCACGAGATTTTGCTTCGACTCTTCGTGATTCTTCCATTCATTTGCATCCTCATAAACACCTCCGAACTAAATTAGAGTGAGTCGCCAGCAGACAGTACCAGCGCATTACAGTCATTAGTACGCTCTAGAAGAACGACCTTTAATGGTATTCGATATAGCTGTCCAGGCTAAGGTGATCATCAGTAAGCTGATGGTTGCGAAGTTTCTCATATATAAACTCCTATCAGCGCGACCGATTTATGGTCCCCTAACTCAGGAATCCTCGGGATTATGGCCAACCGCTTACCGGGAAAGCCACATCAGCAACTCCTCCATGAAGATGGCGCTATCCTTGCCCCAATAGGTGGTCCTGGTCGGGTCATTAGGAACGCCCGTGAGCCTCACGCCACCAGGAACGCCTAGGAACAAGGAAGCCATGCCTTCGCCGAGCACCACGATGCGTGCTGCATTGTCGAGTCGCTTGTAGACAGCGAAGGGCTGTGCGGGCTTGCCATCTCTATCGAGTTGAAAGGCGAATGCCGTGCCGCCTTCGACAGCACGCCCGCCGCTGAAGGGCAACTCGCGGTCCGCTTTATTGATCTCTCCGGCCTTGGCGATGCCGCCGCAGTTGTGCAGGTACTCGGTGTCGGGAGTCAGCCTGATACCAAAGGGCGTAATGAGGTTATTGACGCCCGTTTTTTCCAAAGACTGCCGCCGCTCCTCGTCCAGCACCAGTAACAAAGAACCACCGCCCTTCACGAAGGCGACTATTGCCTCCGTCTCCGCAGCCGCGAACTCCTTCGATGGAGCGCGGAGATAAAGAATGCGGACGCCCTTGAGGACTTCAGCGTTGATGGGTCGGGCGGAAGCTTGAATCTCCAAGCCGAGTTTCTTGGCGATGGCATCCATTGGGCCGGGCGGCGGCTGTTCGCCATGGGCTTGATCATAAATCAGACGGACGGGGTCCGCCCTTTGTCCCCTCAGAAGGTGAATCCGATCAAGTTCTGCCCTTTTGACTTGCGCTGGTCGGCCTGCCGTTTGCCTTAGCTGGAAAGGTTTCTTGAGTTTTTGCGCGTCAACACTAGAAATCGAACCGAGGCAAAAACCAATTGCTGCGAAGAGCGATATCATGTTTTTCACGGATGCTCCTTTTGCCGTCTGACGATTCTTATCTTTGTGGCTGCTCTCTCGGATTTCGGCGTGTAACGCCAGGTTCACCGGGCCGGCACGACGCCCTGCATCACCGAACTATCTCCGGCGCGCCGGTTCCGGTGCAACCGCTAGTTGTTAGACCAGTATAGTCGAGTGAATGATCCAGTGCCGCAGCCGATCTCCAGGGCACATCACAGTGTTCAGGTAAGAAGCCGAGGATGAAACGGTCATAGACCCCCCCAGGATCATTCTGATGCTCCGACAGGATTGCTATGCGATCAAAGTCTTTTCTAATTTTCTCCACTGATCACTAGGATGCCTAACCCCCGGGGTCTTTCGAGTCTGAGACCATCCCAGGCTCATCCACCTGCCACTGCGCCAGTGGCGTTTTAGCGAAGGCACTTACGCCAGTATCTACTCGCACCTCAGCGCTATCATCGGGTCTACTTTCGTAGCTCGGCGAGCCGGAAGATAGCTGGCCACCAGGGCTATGCTTCCGAGGATCACGGAGACTGCGATAAACGTAACTCGATCGGTCGCGCCTACCCCATAAAGCAAACTGGACATCACTCGCGTCAAAGCAAACGCCCCCGTCAGCCCGATGGCTATCCCAAATAAAACCAGGATTAGCGCTTGTCGAATCACAAGCCGCAGGATGCTGATCCGCTGCGCTCCCAACGCCATGCGAATACCAATTTCGTGAGCTCGCTCATTGACCGAATAAGACATCACCCCGTAAATCCCGATGCCGGCGAGGATCAAAGCTAATACTGCAAACGCTCCCAGCAAAAACATGGAAAACCGCCGCCGGGCCAGAGAATCGTATAACCGCTCCTCCATGGAATTGACATCAAAGACCGCCAACTCGGGATCCACGGTTTGGATTTCTTTGGTGATCGCGCCCGCCATCCGGATCGGATCCGGAGTTGTACGAACGACCAGATAGATGTTCCGTGCCGCGATCTGCTCAAAAGGGTAGTACACCGCAATCGGCGGTTCCTTCTCCGAGCTGTACTCTTTCGCATCGCTGATGACGCCGACTACTGTTCGCCAGGTGTCTGATCCGCCTCGTTTCATTCGCTTGCCAATCGGAGTTTCATTTGGCCAAAAGCGCTGGGCCAGCGCCTCATCGACAATGACCGTTTCCTGCTCCCCCTTTCGATCGCGATCATCGAAGAGGCGCCCCTCCACAAGCGGAACGCCCATCGTGTGAAAATACTCGGGTCCGACAATACGCACATTGGAAATAATCGACTCGTGCGCCGCCCTTGGCGTGTAGCCGTCTATGACGATGGGCTCCCAGGCGAAAGCAACGGTGCTCATCGGCAGAGAATAGGTGACGGCTACCGACTCGATTCCCGGCAACTTCTTTAGTCTTTCACGAGCCCGTTTGTGAAATGAGGTAATGGACTCCGGCGTCGGGTACCTGGCAGCCGGCAGCAACAAGCGCATCGACAGAACGTTGTGTGGATTGAATCCCTGATCGGAGTTCAGGATGTGCTGATAGCTGCGAATCAGCAAGCCTGCGCCAATCAGCAGCACCAATGACAGCGCGACTTCGGATATGACCAGCAGCTTGCGGGGCTGAAGGTGACCCCGCCCGGCAGCGGCGCCGCCCGAGCTGCGACCACCCTCCTTTAGCATTTCATTCAGGTCAACTCGCGAGGCTCGCAGCGCCGGCGCCAGTCCGAAGACAATGCCGGTCAGCAGTGAAATGAAAAAGGTAAAGGCAATCACTCGACCATCCACGCCTACTTCATTCAGGCGGGGAATGTTGTCCGGGCCAAACACCCGCAACGCCTTCACTGCCAACAGAGCGAGGGGGAGTCCGAGCGCGCCCGCCATCAACGCCAGCAGCACGCTTTCGGTCAGCAGTTGGCGCAAAATGCGAACCCGGTCGGCGCCTACCGCGGTGCGTATCGCTATCTCTTTTCGCCGGGAGGCGGCGCGAGCAAGCAGCAGATTGGCCACATTGGCGCAGGCAATCAGCAACACAAAGCCAACCGCGCCAAACAGCACGGGGAGCGCATCGCCGATGTCGCCGACGACTTGCTCGAGCAACGGCACCACGCTGATTGTGAGGCCGCCCTCAGGCGGGTAATTCGCAGGATACTGCTCCTTCATTCGGCCGGCGATAACATCCATCTCGGCCTGCGCCTGGGCGACAGTAATACCCGGCTTTAACGTGGCGAAGATATTGAAGTCTTCGTTGCCGCGATTCGCGCGTGCGCTTTCGCTCATCGGCAAGGGCAACAACAGGTCGGCCCTCTCGATCCCGTTAACAGCGGGCATGACCTCCTTATTCCAGGAGAAGTCGGCTGACATCACGCCGACTATGGTGAGGTTGTTACCGTTAAGGGTTAGCGTCTTGCCAATTATCTCAGGATCGGAGCCAAAGCGGCGCTGCCAAAAACCATGCGTGAGGATCGTCGTCGCAGCCTTGCCCGGCTCATCCTCGTTCGGCAACAAGACACGTCCAAGCGCTGAGGTCGCGCCCAGCATCGGAAAGAAAGAAGAGGAGACTCGCGCGCCATCAATGTGTTCGGGGCCTCCGGGCCCCGTCAGGTTGAAGCTTCCCCCTATCGAAATGGCCACCTCTTCAAAGACGGTGTTTTGAGTCTTAACATCCAGGTATTGACCGGGGGAGAACCAATCTTGTTCCACGTTCAAGCCGGGAGAGCGATTCCAGAGAATGGCCAGGCGGTCGGCATCGCGATAAGACAGGGGGCGCAGCAGGAGCGCGTTGGTTACGCTGAAGATTGCGCTATTGGCGCCGATACCGATGGCTAGTGATAGAACGGCCACTGCTGTAAAGCCAGGGTTCTTAAGCAGCATCCGAATGCCATAAGAAAGATCTTGCCGCAGAGTTTCCATCGGCTACCTCATATTTCCAAAAGAGTTTGGCTTAGCACTATTCTCAAACCTTTTTGCAGCGAAGACTCGAAGCCAGAAAGCCGCACCAAGTAAACCACTGGTGCCCTGGTGTCCTGGTGGCGAAACGGGCTGTTTGCCCAAAGCCGAATACATGCTTGCGCTCAAGCTCATTGCCGCTGCGTGAGCCACTTGGAAAGGCGGAACGCGGGATAGCTCGCGGCGAGAAGCGCCAGCGCGTAGACGCTGTTTTTTGTGTCGCTCGCGACCGCGCCGGCGAGAAAGCCAATCGAGCCAACCAATGTCAGGCCGGTCGTCCACGGATAACCCCATGCTCGATAAGGACGGGCGCGATCGGGCTCGCGGCGCCGAAGAAGAAAGACAACTGCAAACGACACCGCATAGTTTACAACAAAAAAGAAAGCGACGGCCGCAAGCACTTGATTGTCGGTCCCGACGAGAATAAACAGCGCCGCTACAATTGTGCTGAACAACAGCGCCACTGTTGGCGTTCCGCCTTCGTTGGCTTGCGCGCCCCGATTTGAAAACAGCCCGTCGCGGCTCATAGCGAACAACACGCGAGTCGCCATCAATTGACAGGCGTTAACCGCGCTGAGCATCGCAAGAACCATCAGCGCCCTGAAGATCCGATCTCCGTTTGGTCCGAAGATGGCCTCCGCTGCCTTGCCTAACGCAAGGTCGCTGCCCGCGATTTCCGAGATCGGCAAGACGTAAAGGACTGCCAGGTTCACCAGCAAGTAGATTGCAATGACCGACAACACCCCGCCTATCATCGCGCGAGGTATGTCGCGAGCGGGATCTTTCACTTCTTCAGAAAAGTAGATGACTCCGGTCCAACCGTCGTACGTGTAGATCACGCTTTGCAACGCGAGAATCACGGCTACGAAGAGCTTCACACCCGTCGGCGCTTGAACTCCGCCCGAGCTTTCAACATGACTGCGGCCGGCCAACAGAAAGCAAGCTAGCACGAGCAAGACATACGCGAGCGTTTTCACAAGGCTAGTGACGTTTTGAACTCCGCTTCCCCAGCGGATTCCGCGCCATTGAATGATTCCAAAAGCGAGCACGATGACCAGAGCAATGGCTGGAACTCGTCCGCCGAGCCGAGGAAACAACACGACCGAGTACTGGGCGATGACCAGCGAGATAAACGCCGTGCTTCCGCACGTCGAAATCCAATCGCTCCAGCCTACGATAAACCCGGCGTAATCGCCGAGCGCGTGGCGGGCGAACACGTACTGGCCGCCAGACCGCGGAAGCATTGTCCCAAGTTCCGCGATCGACACCGCTCCAAGCAAGGCGTACACGCCGCCAACCAACCAGACCCCAATGAAGAGCCACGGGTTTGGCAATTGGCCGGCAATCTTGCCGGGGGTGCTCAGGATTCCGGCGCCGATAGTGTTGCCGATTATCACCGCCAGTCCGAACCCTACTCCAAGCACTCGCAGCAACCGCCCTCGATCCCCGGTTGCCGATGTCGTAGCTTCTGGAGCTTGTTCCAAAGCTGAATTCCTCCGCGCTAATGATTCTCTGATGTTGTTTGACGGGCATCCCCTCGTTGTCGCGAATTCATTCGCTTTCTGTTCCGGGGACTCCTGACACCGTCGGCAAGAATGAAAGAGCTAATGACGATTAGCCTCGGCGGGAAGATGGGGCCGGCGCGTTGCTCACTATCGCCAGCCCGCTCGGCGTGCAAGCCAAACACACTTGCACGCGCTCCACTGGTTTCGATTGCGAGAATGCTGGTAAGGACCTGAATCCGACTGAGCGATAAACACTCTGCTAAATCCCGAAAACCTGGGTAAAGATTTTCCGCTCATTTGGGCCGTCAAACTCTACGAGAATTGCGCTCTGCCATTGGCCAAGCACCAGGCTCCCTTCGGCTATCGGTATGGACAAGCTGTGCCCCAGCACTACTATCCTCAAGTGCGAATCCGCGTTGTGACGGTCGCAGTCGGAGAACTGTGGGTCGTTGTGCTTGTAGTAAAGGTCCTTCGGCACGATGCGGTCGATCATCGTCTTCACGTCGTCAAGCAGAGCGTCCTGCCATTCATTGATGATCAGCCCGGCAGTCGTATGCAGCGACGACACTTGCACGTAGCCGTCCCTAACGCCTGTTGATTCGACAAACGCGCGTATCTCGTCTGTTAGATTCACAAGGTCCGTGCGCTCGTGCGTCTTGACTAGGGTTGTCTTCGAGAAAGCCCTGACTGCTCCCTCGTTTGTGTAACAGTCAAGCGTAGCAGCCGCGCCGTCGCGGGCTTTAAGAGCTTCCATCCTTTGTCTCCTTCCCGATGAGCGTCTGGTCTATTGTATTAAGGGCTAAAAATGGCCACAAAAGCGAACCCGGATTATACTCAGCCGATCCGCGGCATGTCTAGCAGAAAGCCAGTCTTCGGGATTGGATTCAACGGTCTTACACGGCCCGTTCAAGCTCTGTCACCAGACACCCGACAAATGTGGCCAGCTTTCGCGAACAAACTATCGATCGTTGGCGCAGTGCCCAGAGCAATGTGAACGACGCCGGTCGGCGGAGCGCCGAGGCGACGACCTTCCAGTTGCTAATCCTTCCGTCCGCTCGCCGGCAGCGGTTGAAGTCCACCCGCAGGTCTTCAGTCAACAAATCAGTGATGCATCGCGCGACCACGAAGGGAATGCCGCGCTCTGCGCATACGCTTGCGACTGCCGATGACTCCATGTCGACGCAGGCGACTTCGTCCGCCACCGTCATCGCTAGTTTTCGCTTGCCTTCAGCCTGGCAAACAACCTCGTTGACCGTCATGGTCACTCCGAACCTTACGACGCCCCCATCGCCGCGGGCTCGCCTCGCAGCTTCGAGCATCGTTTGAACAGGAGCCACGGACTCGCCCTCGGGGGTTCGCGACTCGCGAGCTACCAGCAGGTCGCCCACCCTTAGCGAATCCGAGAGCGCCCCTGCGAAGCCTATTCCCACCACTGCTCGCGGCGTTTCAAAGTCCAGCCACGACCCCACAGCTCGCCGGGCGTTTTCGGCGCCTTCTCCGGTCTCGAGGAGCGCCAGCCGCGGATCAGCAGTTCGCCTGAGCGCCGCCAGCTCGCGCCCAATCGCCGCAACGACAAGCACTCGCCGACCGAGTTCGAGATTGGCTGTCTGATTGTCAGGCGTACCCATGCTCTCTAAACCACACCACCGCACGCTCGAGCGCCTGCTCGATCGGGTTCTGCGGAAGGCCCAGCTCGCGAACCGCTTTCGTTGAATCAAACCACATTTTGTAGCGCGCAAGCTTCACGCTTTCAAGCGGCACGTCGGGCTCGCGCCCGGCGACGCCGATTGACCAGAAGTTTTCAAGCCGCGCGTAGCTCTCCGCTACCCAGTGAGGAACTCGCGTCTTCGGCGAAGCTATCCCGGTCACGGTTGCCAGCGCATCGAACAACTCCTTCAGGGTGAGATTGCAGGCGCCCAGAATGTACCGCTCGCCGATTCGGCCCTTCTCGGCAGCCAGCAGGTGCCCCCCGGCGCAATCCTTGACGTCGATAAGGTTCATGCCGGTGTCAACATAACCGAACATCTTGCCGCGAAGAAAATCGACGACAATCTTTCCAGTTGGAGTCGGCTTTATGTCGAGTTCGCCAACCGGCGTGCTGGGGTTCACGATGACCACCGGCAAGCCGCGCTTCGCCCAGTCTCTCACTTCTTCTTCCGCCAGAAACTTGCTTCGCTTGTAGTGCCCGGTCATGTCGTCGATCGTGACGGGGGTGTCCTCGTTTGCGGGAGTGCCATCGTGATTCAAGCCGAGACAGCCAACCGTGCTGGTGTAGACCACGCGCCGGACTCCTTCGTCAAAAGCCGCCTGCATGACGTTGCGCGTGCCTTCGACGTTGCTTGCGTACATTTCGCTTGGGTCTTTGCACCACAGGCGGTAATCGGCGGCGCAGTGATAAACGACGTCGCAACCCTTTGTCGCGAGCTTGAGCGAGTTGGGATTTCGAAGGTCTCCGGTGACGAACTCGATTGCCAGATCCTTCAAGTTGTCGAGACGGCTTGTGGAGCGAACGAGACAACGAACTTGTTCGCCGCGGTGAAGTAGCTGGCGAACCAGATGCGACCCAACGAATCCGGTTCCTCCTGTAACGAGTGTTTTCACAGTAGTGAGGCGTTATGAGGGAACCAAGAGGCGACCAATTGCTTCACTTCTTCCTGCGTCTTAAAGCGACCGGCGGCGATGTCTGCACGACCTTTGCGGACTGCCGCAATGATGAGCAGCTCCTCGATGATTTCCTCGAGCGAAGCATTCTCCGACATTGTGCTGAGGGCCTCGATTACCTCTTGCTTGTCCGTCATCAGCTAGATGCTACCTACTCGCTAACCGTAGAACAAGCACAACAAACCATGCGCGGTCCAGTAGCTGTGGGAGTTTTTGCAGTTGCCGCACGCCTTCCGGCTGCGCTACGGTTGACCTCGTGCACGTCATCTCTCTGGGAAAGCCGCGCGGCTATTCTGGGAGAAGCATCCAGACAGCGAAACAGCACTCCGCCGATGGCTGAAGGCTCTGCGCAAATCTGAATTCAAGAACCCTGCGGAGTTGCGCGCAGCCTTTCCCTCGGCGGACAATGTTGATGACTGGATCGTGTTTAACATCGGGGGAAACAAGTACCGGCTGGTCACATCAATTCACTTCAACCGAGGGAAGGTTTACATACGTTACATCCTTACGCACAAAGAGTACGACAGAGGGAGATGGAGGCAATGAGTGTATCGACGAAACAGCTTCGAGAGAACTGGGCGAGTATGCGCTCTATTCTGACTATTCGGAACGAGCGGGAGTATGACCGAGCAGTTAAGAGGCTGAACGCTTTGCTTGATGAAGTCGGGACAAACGAGCGGCATCCTCTGTATGGTTTGCTAGACACGCTCGGAACTCTAATCCACGCATATGAAGAGAAGCACCTCATGGAGCCGGAAGCGAGCGGGGTCGATATGCTGCGCTTCTTTATGGAAGAGCATGAGCTTAAGGCGTCGGAATTGCCGGAGGTGGGTTCTCAGCGCGCGGTCTCTGAAATCTTGCGAGGCAAGCGTGAACTGAATGCAAGGCAGATTCGCGCACTTGCGAGTCAGTTCCAGGTACCTCCAGCGGTGTTCATATGAGTAGACCTCAGCAAGCGTCGATTGTGATCAGCGAGACTTGATCACGGTGTTCCTAGTTCTGACCCTCGTATTGATTCACGTCAATGGCGAGTTTCGAGTTCTTACGATATCTTCCTCAATATTCTTGCCCTTGAGTTTGTCGATAGCCAAGCGCACCATTTGTGGAAACATGATAAAGACATTTGCTGGATCCTTATAAATATCTGTCATCACTTTCGCCACAGTCCCAGAATCAAGATCGACCCTCACGGATTGAAACGTACCCTGGATGCGGTTCAACGCAGCCTCTTTAGGCTCTCGACAGTCACATCCGGCTAACGCCACTATGCTCTCGCCAAGAAATGAGCTAATGCCCTCTTCATAGCCCGTCACATAGAAGTACTTTTCATTGTCACTGAGCCTCAGCCAGAGATCGCCATATCTCCCCGGTTGAGTTTGCCCAATTCCCGTCGAAGAGATCAGTATTGCAAGGCATATAGAGCTTAGCGCTCGTCGAAGTAACATGATGACCTCTCACTTTTTTCTGGGCGCTTCCCAAGTTGAGTCTGCGCAAACTACGGTCATTCCACCTGCTTCCGCGAGAGTCTTACCTTTTGCTGCCGCCAATGCCTGGACGACGCGACTAAGCAGACTATTGTCAACACGAATCACAGCAGTAAAGTGACGATCTCGATCGTTAACGCGCAGGCGAATCGCACCCCTACGAATTGTGACGTCCACGATTACTGATGTCGCGATGGCAGGCGTAAGGTGGTCGCTGCCGGAATAGGATGTCGTCCACGCTGACGGTGGCCATTCGTCGACAACCCGCGCAATCAAACGTCCAATGAGTTTGTTGTCGCGGCTTAGCGACTGCGTCAGTTCTACCAATGTTCGCTCCAACTCCGCGCGGCTCGTCGTCCCTTGGCTCCGGCGTTTCGAAATCAGCTTCCAAAACTTGTTACTCGACCCCAGTTATAACTGTTCCTTAGTCCATGCCTATACCGACAAACAAAACCGCAGGTCTAAACTCAATCACCCCGAAAAATTCCAGATCGCCATTCGCGCCATATCCCGCGGGCTCTTCCTCAACTCGAACATCGCCGAGGCTTCAAACCCGCTGTGCATCATGCAGTTCTTGCAAAGCCGGTCTTCCCGCGACTCCCAGTACGGCCAGTCCACGCCGTTCCAAAACTCCTCCCATTCCGCGTAGTACTTCTGCCCAATCAGATAACACGGGCCCTTCCACCCGCGCGGCGTGCGGGTCACCGTGCTCCACGGCGAACAGTTGTAGTCGCGCATTCCCGCCGTGAACTCCAGATACATCGGGGTTGACATCAGTCGATACTTCTTCGAAAGCTCGAGCACCCGTTTGAACTTTGTTTGAATCTCCTGCTGCGAAAGAAAGATGTCGCGATCCACCGACTCGTAATGATAGCCCGGCGAGATCATCATCCCGTCCACCCCAAGCTCCGAGACCAGCCTGCACACATCTTCGATCTCGCTCATCTCGGTCTCTTTGAATACCGTCGTGTTGGTGGTGACGTGATAGCCCAGCTGCTTTGACTGCTTGATCATCTCGATCGCCTTGTCGAAGACCCCCGCGCGGTCGCACACCAGGTCGTGAGTCTTCTGCATGCCGTCCAGATGAACGTTGATCGTCAGCCGCTTGTGGGGCGGCACCACGCCGAAGAGCTTCGAATCCAAAAGCAGCGCGTTGGTGCAGAGGTAGATATGGCGCCTGCGAGCGATGATGCCTTCGAGCAGCGATCTTAGCTCGGGATAAATTGTCGGCTCGCCGCCGCAGATCGAGACGATTGGCGCCTCAGTCTCTTCGACTGCCTGCAAGCAATCTTCCAGCGGCATTCGATCTTCAAGCTTGCCTGTATGGCGCTCGAGCGCGCATCCGAGACAGGCGAGGTTGCAGGTGTACAGAGGCTCGAGCATCAGCACCATCGGGTAACGCTTCTGACCCTTAACACCCTGTTTGAACTGATGCGTTATCGCATCGGTCGTTATGTGCAAAGGAAATCGCATTCTTGACCACTCACTTATGCCGTTCTCCGCGCAACCTCCGCGGCTCGGCGGCTCTGCGGTGAAGCTAACTTACTAATCTGCTTACGCTAGTCTTTTCCAACCTCGTCGCAAACGCCGCGAGAGCCAGCAGCGGAAAATAAGTCGCGTACAGATGGTATCGCAAATAGAAAACACCCGGAAACCCGGTGCCCGTCCAGAAGTCGTCCTTCCACGAGCCATCCTCGCGCTGGTTCCTGATCAAATACTCGACCCCCAGCTTGAGCCCCTCGCTCCGGTCCTCGGTCGCCATCAAGCCCGCCAGCGCCCACGCCGTTTGTGAAGGCGTGCTCGGCCCGTGACCCTTGGTGCCCGGGTCCCGGTAGCTGTCCGGTAGCTCGCCCCATCCGCCATCGGCGTTCTGGATCGAGCGAATCCAGCACCCAGCCGCCTGATAGCGCGGCTCGAGCATGTCTTCCCCGATCGTTTTCAACCCGTGCAGCACAAGCCAGGTCCCGTAGATGTAGTTGCATCCCCACCGGCCGAACCACGAGCCGTCCCGCTCCTGCTCTCCGTCCAAAAAGGTAAGGGCCTTCTGCAAAACCGGATGCTCTTTCCGGAAACCCAGTCGCGAAAGCGTCTCGACGCCGCGACCCGTGATATCGCTGGTGGAAGGATCGATCATCGCGTTGTGATCCGCGAAGGGAATCTGAGTCAGGAACTGCTCGTCGCAATCTTTGTCAAAGGATGCCCAGCCTCCGTCCCGGTTCTGCATGCTCAAGACCCAGCGCATTCCGCGATCCATCGCTTCAAGCTTCCGATTCTGCTGCCGAGGATCGGAAAACTGGACCTTGCTTAGCGCAGTCAAAACTTGAAACGTGTCATCCACGTCGGGATAGAGTTCATTGGCGTACTCAAAGTACCAGCCGCCTGGCCGGCCTTCGGGGTTCTTGACTTTCCAATCGCCAACTTTCCTCACCTCTTTTTCGAGAAGCCACTCGGCCGCCTTCTGAAGCGCCGGGTGCTCGGCAGGCAGACCCGACTCAGAAAGCGCGTTCATCGCAAGCGCGGTGTCCCATACCGGCGAGAAGCAAGGCGCTATTTTGAGCGTGTCGCCTTCGTCGATTTCGAGCTTTTCAAGCTCGCGAATCTGCGACGCGGTTAGCGCATGGTCGTTATCGTACCCCAAAGATCGAAGCGCGATGATCGAGTTTATAATAGGCGGAAAGATCGCGCCGATCCCGTCGCTCTTCTCGAAGTGCTCGATCATCCACTGCTCGCAAGCCTTCAACGCCTTCTCTCGCGTCGGTGACCATCGCCCCCGTTCCAGCAGCTTCAAGGTGTAATCGGTCGTGTTGAATATCAGCCTCCAGAAGCTCCGTCTTGCAGGCATGTCTGGCGAGCGGTCAAGCATCAACTCGTCGATGTTCGCGCGATCGGGAACCGCGCAATAGGGCTTGTACGCCCACATAACCGAAAGCGGCACTACAATTCCGCGCGTCCACGCGGACATCTCGTACAGGTTTATCGGAGCCCAGGCAGGCAGCAGGATTATCTCCGGCGGGACTGCCGGGCAACGCTCCCACGGATACTGCCCGAAGATCGCAAGATAGATTCGGGTAAAGCTGTTGGCCGCGTCCAGACCGCCCCGCTCACGAATAACGGCGCGAGCCTTTTCCATGTGCGGAGCGTTCGGGTCATCGCCCATCAGCTTCAAGACGAAGTACGCCTTTGCCGAGGCGCTGACTTCAGGTGGGCCGCCCTCGTAGATCGCCCATCCGCCGCCGGCCAGTTGTTTCTGCCGGATGTAGGCGGCCGCTTTGCGCACCCGCTCGTCGCCGGAGCGCCCTATAAAGTGCATCGTCAGGATGTACTCGGACTCGAGGATGGTGTCGCCTTCAAGCTCGCCACACCAGTGACCGTCGGGATGTTGAATGTTGAGCAGGTATTCCTGAGCCGACTTCACCGCGCGTCGAACGCCCGCAGGCAGCTCTACTCCAGCCATTGCCTGGCCGGCTTGATGCTGATTCCACATAGGGGCCGCAATACCTTTCAAACCAAATTACCGGGGAGATAATCGTCTGGGCCTCGCTACAAAATGCTAGACCATCATCTTTTCAGGATGCATCAACTCCTGGGGCAATGCAAAGTGAACGTTCTCGTCTTCACCGGGCTGCTCTTCGAACTCAGTTGCGCCCATCGAACGCAGATGATCGAGAACTCGAATCACCAACTCCTCGGGCGCGGAAGCGCCAGCCGTCACGCCGACGACCTCAGCTCCCGCAAGCCACTCGGGGTTGATCTCGCCTTCGTCGTTAACCAGATGGGCGGGTGTGCCAGCGGTTCGCGAAACCTCGCACAACCGAAGCGAGTTTGAGCTGTTCTGTGACCCGACCACAAGCAGCACATCCACCTGGCCGGCGATATCCTTCACGGCGTTCTGCCGATTCTGGGTGGCATAACAGATATCGTCCCTGGTGGGCGACTGGAGTTTGGGAAACTTGTTTTGCAGCGCCTTGATGATCTCCGACACGTCGTCAAGAGACAGCGTTGTCTGGGTCAAATACATCACGCGGTCGGGGTTCGGCACTTCGAGGTGTTCCACGTCTTCAACCGAGCTGACCAGTTGCATCGGGGCTTCACCCATCGTGCCTTCGACTTCTTCGTGGCCTGGATGTCCGATCAAGATCAGCGAGTAGCCGTCGCGATCGAAGCGAACCGCTTCCAAGTGCACCTTGGTCACAAGCGGGCAGGTCGCGTCGATGACTCGAAGGCGCTTGCGTTCAGCAAGCTCCACGATCTCGGGCGAGACCCCGTGGGCGCTAAAGACGCAAACGGCACCGTCGGGCACGTCTTCAATCGAATCCACAAAGACCACGTCGCGTTTGCTCAGGTTGTCCACCACGTATCGGTTGTGAACGATCTCGTGGAAGACGTAAATCGGCGGGGCGCAGAAATCCAGCGCGCGCTCGACTATGTCAATTGCCCGCACCACGCCGGCGCAAAACCCGCGCGGCTTGGCAAGCACTACTTTCTTGATACTCATTCAATTGGTCCTTCCGACGCTCGCTGACTCGCGATGCAACAGGCTCTGAACAAGCGAGTATACCAACGCGGGAAGCGGCTCTCAAACAACCCGCGACCGCCGGGATTCACCTTGTGCCTGCTCAGCAGGCACGCGCCGTCCGCCAACTTGAATCATCCTTCCATCTCGGGCTACTTCGAACAACCTGCCGCGCCACTCGACCCGCTTTCCCATCCAGCTCAAACACCAGATCACGAAGCTTAGCAGATCGCGCAGCGGCAATAGCCAGAAGTTCCTCTTTAAGATTCGATCGTGAAGCCATCGGACCCCGATCAACCAACCCATCGTTAACCGAGCCATCAAAGTAAACGCAAACAATGCCAGGCTAAACCTCGACGCCCCGTCAACTATTACGGTCAACGCAGCCAACGCGGTTCCGTAAGTCAGAATCAAGCCGAGATAACCCAGCGGCCGCGAAATTCGCGTCGAGCGAGCCCATCGCATCTGGTGACGCATCATCCCCGCAAACCCAGCCGGCGGCATCGCCGTTTCGACGACGTGCTTCGACAGCCGGACTTCGTAACCGTCGGCAGCAACCAAATTGCCAAGCATGAAATCATCGGCGAGATAGTCGGCCAGCGCTGGAAAGCCGCCGATCGCTTCAAGCCGCGCGCGCGTAGTCGCCATCGTCGACCCAAGCGCGAATTTCACTCCTTCGAGCATCCACGCCATCAACACGCCCGGCGCAAACTCGGCGGTGATGGCGACTGCTTCAAGCCTCGCAGCAAAGCCGGGCGCCTCAGCCGCGCGATAGAGACAGGTTACGAGCCCAACGCGAGGATCAGAAAGCGGAGGAATAACCTTGCGAAGATAGTCCTCGGTCACTCGAATATCGCTGTCGAGGATCACGATGTGCTCGTGCTTAACCCGCGAGTACATGTTTTGGAGGTTGCTGATCTTCGAGTTCTGACCGATCGTCTCCGCGCTAACGACCAACTCGATGTCCCGCTCGGGAAACTCCGCTTTCAGCTTCTCGATGATCGGTATCGAAGAGTCGCTTGCTTCGCGAACGCCAAAGATGAGCTGGTACTCGGGATAGTCCTGCTGACAAAGCCGCGCGTAGTTGTGCCAGGCATTGAAGTCCGCGCCGTACAGCGGAACCATTATCGACACCGGTGGAAAGTACTCGGCGGGTGGTCGGTGACCGGCGGGTGAGGAGCCGCCAGTCTCTCTCTTTGAGAAGAACCTCAAGCCGGCGATCATCGACAAAATGTAAAACGCATCGGCCGCAAGCGTACAGCCGATCAGCACCGCTTTGAGCGCTAAGAAGGCAATGTGTATCAAGGCTGCGATGGTATAGAGATCAGCGCCACTCCGACGCAGACAAGCACGATGCCCGCAAGACGACCTGGTGTGATCTTTTCGTTCAGGAAGAGGCGCGCTCCGATTGTCGTGACTACGAAACTTATAGATGTCGCGGGAAGAACCAGGCTCAGGTCCGCAAGCCTCAGCGCTCCGAGAAACGAGAAGTAGCTGACCGCCATGAACAGCAAACCGATGAGAAAGTGCCGATTTGTGATCGCTCGCCCGGCAATGCCAAACAGCCGGCCCGCATGAAGCGTGTGTATCTCGCCGAGCTGCTTCATGGCCTTCGTTATAAACACGTCGCCCGCCGAGCCGCCAAGCACTACAAGCGCTATCAACAACGCGGTGATCATTCGGCCCCTCGTGCTGCCAGCAGTTCATCGCCCCTCGTTTGAACCGTGCGATGACCGGAACGCGAAACAAACAGGACTCCGAGCGTTATTATCACGGCGCCGGCCCATCTTGTCCTCGAAACCGACTCGTTCAGAAAGTAGTAGGCTGCCGCGACGTTCAAAACGTAGCCGAACGAGGTTGCCGGAAGCACGAAGCTCAAGTCGGCCCACGAGAGCGCAGCCGACAAGAGCGCGAAGGCGACTATCAGCAACAGCGTGCCGACCAATATGCTCGGCCTCTGCGCGGCTTGCAGCGCTAGATGTGTTACCTGCGCGAGCGATTCGGATAAACCGCCGGAGGCAGCGTCCATCGAGGCGAGCGACTTCATTCCTTTGGTCAGACACACGTCGCCCGCGACTTGCGTAACGATGCCTATGATCAACACGACGGCTGTTTTCATCGGTTCGCTTCAATCTCCACGTAGTTGGCCGCCTTGATCCCAAGCTCGCCGATTCGGCGTTTGACCGTCGAGCTGGTCAACGCTTCGAACTCCAGCGCGCACTGACGTTCTTCGTCGCTTCGGGCGCCTTCGCGATAGACCGCCGGGTGAAAGTATATCTCATTCGTCTCGGCGGTCAGGTGATCGAGCGCATAGAGAAAATATCGCTCGCTCATTCGTCCGCTCTGAAGGTTTCCGTAGACACGCTGTGCAAAAGTGAATCCGCGAGCTTTGAGTTTGTGCTTCATCCAGCGAGCTAACCCCCTGAAGAGCAGCGCGTGGACTCGCTTCTGCGTTGAGTTCGCGCGGTCGTACGCTATCGCCAGCCGAAGTTCTTCTTCGGGCACCCGCATTCGGCGGCAACCGTACATCTCGCCAAGTTCCAGCGCGGCATTGAAAATCACTGGATGAACGTGCAGGTGAAGATGGCCGTCGATGTGCGAGAGCGGGAGGCCCGTCGAGTGAAACTTCGCGAACTGCGCGGCGAGTTCCTTTCGCAGCTCGCGGCGCGCATGCGGAGAGAAGAAGTACGTCAGCCCTGCGGTAGCCGGGTTGTTTGAGAAGTTGCGATTCTCGTCGACGAGCGAGGGAATCTCGGCTTTCGGCAGAACGCTTCGGCCTACGACGGTGACAAGATGAATACCGACTCCAAGTCCAGGGTTCTCTCGCGCAAGCTTGACTGCCTCATCGAAGGCATCGCCCGCGACCATCAAGCTCGTAGTCGTGAGCACGCCTTCGTTGTAGGCGCGAATCACAGCCTCGTTGACAGCTTCGGACATGCCGAAGTCATCGGCGTTGATTATCACGCGTCGCTGAATCACCAATAGCCCTGGCCATCAGCCGCTCATCGACTCGGTTGCGCGCTCACAAAATCCTTCCGCTTCGCACGAAGCTGCAAGAACTCCTTCGCTTCCTTGTACAGCCGCTTTCGCTCGTGCCCGTTGAACGCCGCGCGGCGAACAATCCTGAAGATGATCCTCGGCCGGAAGTAGTAGCGGTCGTAAAAGTGCTCGACTGCCTGGACGATTTCTTCGCGCGTCAAACCGGGGTATTGAATCGTCGGGAGCTGATGTCCCATCTCATCGGTCATGTGCTCGAGCTGAGTGAAGAAGTTGTTCTTCTTGAGGTAGTCATCAAACTCGGTACCCGGATACGAGTGCGCGATCGAGACCTGAATCGTCTCCGGGTCCAGCTCTTCGGCGAATTTCACCGTCGTCTTGATCGTCTCCGGTGTCTCGCCGGGCAGCCCGATGATGAAGTCTCCGTGCACGACTATCCCCAGCTTCTTGCAATTCCTCATGAACTCTCGGGCCTGTTCGACGGTTGCGCCTTTTTTGATGTTCTTAAGGATCTGCGGATCGCCCGACTCAAAGCCAACTATCAGCAGGCGGCAGCCGGCCTCCTTCATCGCCCTTAACGTCTCGTAGTCGGTGTGAACGCGCGACGTGCACGACCAGGTCGTCTTGAGCGGCTTTAGTTTCTCACACAACTCGATCGTTCTGTTCTTAGCCCACGCGAACGTGTCATCGTCGAAGAAGATCTCTTCGAGGTTCGGGAACAGCTCCCACGCGCGCTTTACCTCGGCGGCGACATCCTCATTCGACCGCGTGCGCCACGCGTGGCCGCTGATCGTCTGAGGCCAGAGGCAGAAGGTGCAAAGCGCCGGACAGCCTCGCGAGCTGTAAAACGAGATGTATGGATTCAGCAGGAACGGGACGTTGTATTTCGTAATGTCAAGATCGCGTTTGTAGACCTCCGAGGCCCAAGGCAGCGAATCCAGTTCGTGCAGAGGGGGACGCTCAGGGTTATGAACGATCTTACCGTCCTTGCGGAAGCTGACGTTCTGAATGCTTTCGAGCGGGCGGCCTTCGGCGAACTCCGCCAACGGGTAGTCGATCTCCTTGCGGACGATGAAATCAATCGCCGACGACGCGTTCAAAGCATGGTCGGGTTGAGAGGTGACCGGCGGGCCGACGAACGCGAGTTTCTGATCTGGTTTGGCGGCCTTCATCATTTCGGCGAGCTTGAGGTCGTTCTTAAATCCCGGAGTGCTGGTGTAAAGCGCTACGAAGTCGTAGTCCTTTGAGATCTCGATGGTCTCTTCGGGCGTCACTCCGTGAGGCGAAGCGTCGAGGAGACGGCTGTCTTTGATCAGGCCCGCCGGATATGCAAGCCACACCGGATACCAGTACGAAGCGATCTCGCGCGCTGCGGGCCACCGCGAGCTTGTGCCGCCGTCAAAATTCGGGAAAGAGGGCGGATTAAGCAAGAGTGTTTTCATATTGTTCTCTCGGTACTCGTAAGAAGGCTTTTACCTTGTGGCTTCGAGGGTAGTCAAGCGCGGAGAGATTTCGCCTGCTAACCGGAAAGGCGCCGAGACGCAAAACATAGTCGCGCCGGCATTGACGGATTGCGCGAAACATCGGCGCGCGCTAGTCTCGCGATTCGGCCACTCGAGGAGCAAGAGCTTGAACTTGAATCAAGTCACAGTGCCTTCGACCGACGTTGCAAGAGCGGTCGAGTTCTACAAGCGTCTCGGTCTGATCCAGATCGTCGAAAGCCTGCCGAAGTACGCGCGATTTGTCTGCCCGGACGGCGATACGACTTTCTCGATTCATCATGCTGATCGTGTCGCCGATTCTTCGGGCATCGTTGTCTACTTCGAGTGCGATGACCTCGACGAGCGAATCGCTCAGTTAAAGCACGCGGGCATCAGCTTCGAAAGCGATCCTGTCGACCAACCGTGGCTGTGGCGCGAAGCTTATCTGCGCGACCCGGATGGCAATCTGATCTGTTTGTACTATGCGGGCGAGAACCGTCTGATCCCCCCATGGAAGATATGAGGCCACGCTTAGACGCAAGGCGCCAGGGATACTCCCCAACATCGGCTAAGCTCACGTGCTCGGAACATTCTCAGGTTGGGAAGGAGGGCTTGCCCCCGCCGGTTTTTCAGAGCTGATAGACGCGCAACTGAGCGGGGGCAAGCCCTCCCAACCTGAAAATGTTTCGAGGTTATGGGCTCAGCCAATTGACCGAAGACTCACCGAAGCTAGGCCTGCTATGCGGTTTGCGCCCGCCGGGTTTAGCGATACACTCTTCAACCGCAATGGAGCTGAAGCTCACTCGATCTACGATTCGCGACTGGCGCAAGGGGGACGAACCTTCGCTCGTCACTCACGCGAATAATCGAAAGATCTGGCAAAACGTGCGCGACGCCTTCTCGCACCCATATACCAAGGCTGACGCCGACGACTGGATTCGTAAAGCCAGCAGCGATCTTCCGATGACCAGCTTTGCAATCGAAGTCGACGGCTTAGCGGTCGGAGGAATCGGGTTGGTTTTGCAGGCGGACATCTTTCGCCGGTCGGCCGAGATCGGATACTGGTTGGGCGAGGACTACTGGGGCCGCGGCATCGTCAGCGAAGCGGTCGAGGCCTTTACCGAATGGTCTTTTGCGACGTTCGATCTTTGTCGAATCTACGCCGGCGTCTTCGAGTGGAACCTGGCGTCAGCCCGCGTGCTCGAGAAAGCCGGCTACGAGTTCGAAGGCCGCATGAAAAAAGCGGTCACCAAAGAAGGTCGCACCGGCGACGAGTTGATCTATGCGATTACCAGGTAGATTAAGGCTGAACACTGTGTTTTACCGGCGGCGAGCGGTGCTGCTATCAGCGCTGATCGTTTGCTTTCCGCAGAGCCCGTGTTCAGTTCCAGGTCTTGCGGCCGCTCGGCAGCAGCCGAACATCATCTTCATCTATGCTGATGACATGGGCTACGGGGACGTGGGCTGCTTTGGCGCGAAGGCGATCCGAACACCGAACATCGATCGGATGGCAGCCGAGGGTCTGAAGCTCACCTCGTTCTACGCGACCTCGCCGATCTGCACGCCGTCGCGCGCCGCTCTTTTGACCGGACGCTATGCAGCCAGGATGGGGGCGGCTCAAATGAGGCTTGCCAACGTTCTGTTCCCAACAGACAAGACCGGGTTGCCTCAGACGGAAACAACGGTAGCCCGGGCGCTCAAACAGCGAGGCTACGCCACCGCCTGCATCGGCAAGTGGCACCTTGGGCATCTCGCGCCCCATCGAGCGATTGATCACGGTTTCGATTACTACTTTGGAATCCCCTACAGCAACGACATGAGGCCCACGCCGATCGTCCGCAACGACGAGACGATCGAAGAACCGGCAAGGCAGGATTCACTGACTCTGCGCTATACCCAGGAAGCGGTAAGCTTCATCGAGCGATCGAAGGACCGGCCCTTCTTCCTCTACCTGGCTCACAACATGCCGCACATTCCGTTGTTTGCGTCTGCGCGATTCCGTGGCAAGTCCGCAGGCGGGTTATATGGCGACGTGATAGAGGAGCTCGATTTCCGCGTTGGCGAGTTGCTGGCCTCGCTCAAGAGGCTGGGTCTTGATCGAGACACGATAGTCTTTTTCGCAAGCGACAATGGTCCGTGGTATCAAGGAAGCCCGGGCCCACTGCGAGGGCGAAAGGGTTCTACTTACGATGGGGGAGTGCGCGTTCCTGGCATCGTAAGGTGGCCGGGAAAGATAAAGGCGGGCAGCATATCGGATGAACCCGTCTCGACGATTGACTTCTTTCCAACTGCAATCGAGCTGGCCGGAGCGTCCTCCGTCGGATCCGAATCAAAGCTGCCGGTCGATGGCCGCAGCATCCTGCCTCTTTTGACGGGACGTGAGAAAACCAGTCCGGACGATATGATTCTGTTCTTCGACGGTGTTTATCTTCAGACTGTTCGCGCGCGCAAGTGGAAGCTGCACGTCGCCCGATGGAACTACCCGCGCTACACTGCTTCGACCGGGACGCAACAAAATCTCGTTCTGGCCCGGCCGGAGCTCTATGACATGACCGTAGACCCGGGAGAGAGCTACGATCTTGCTGGCGATCATCAGGAGGTCGTCAAACAGATCAGGTCCCGCATCGTGACCGCTCTGACCGGCTTTCCCAGAGAAGTCCAGTTGGCAAATGCCGAATTGATGGACTCGGCGGCCAGGGCTCAGTGACAATCGAACCTTCGACCACTCTACTTCACCTTCTCGAGCAGGCTCCGAGCTTTTGCCTTGATGTCCTCCTGCTCGAAAGGCGATCGCGTCGGGTCGCTGGCGCCGAGGAGGCTTTCGAGTAACCCGCGCGCTTCATCGTTTCTCCCCTTCTTAACGCAGACTTCGGCCAGCGTCAGTTTAAGATCCAGGTTGTTGACTCCGACTTTCAACCCCTGCTCCAACCGCTCAAGCCCTCGGCGCTCGTTTCCGCCCAATAGTCTCGGCAGGTTCAGGTCGATCTGGCCAAGCGCCGAGTAGATATCGCCATTCTCGTAAGCCGGGTTGATCGCGAGCGCCGCTTCGAACTCGCGACGAACCGTCTTCACGAGGGTCAAACTTTGGAGCGCACCTTTCAAGTCCGCGTATTCGCCGGTGGAGGCACCCAGCCAGAAGTGACCTTCCACGCGCCCCGGGTCTAGCTCGACGGCTTTCTTTGCGGCGTCCATTGCGGCTTGCAGCGCCTTGCCTTTCTTCGCGTTATCTTTCTCGCGGTCGGCGATATAGTACTTGAGGCGCGCGAGCCGCCAGACCGCCTCGAAGTTCGCAGGCTCGCGCTTCGCGAGATCGTCCATCAACCCCGCCGCTAGCTTCAGACTGTCAATGCTATCGCGGGCCGCAAAGAACTTGTCGGCTTTCGCTATCGCCTCTTGCGCGACGACCTGCAAGGTTACAAAGGAAATAATGACGGCGATGAACGCTAGTCTCTTCATGATCAATTCGATTGCCGATTCGTGAGGATAAGTTTACCTCCGCTTTCGGCAAATCTATACGCCGGCGCGGCAAGGTCGGCGGTAAGCTCTTCAAGCTTGGACGCGTCGGTGAAAAGGTAGACGCGCTCCGGCTCGGACCACAACCTCGCGAGACCTTGCTTGTCGAGAAAAATCTGTGGGGCGTCCACGAAGTAAGAGCCGTACTCGAGATTAGCCGAGCGACCGTTAAGTATGTAGACCATCCTTCGCGTATAGAAGTTCAGGGACGATCCGCCTTCGTACTCGCCGTTGATGACGATCATCTCGCCCTCTTTGTACTCGCGGTTGATGGCTTCGGCAAGCGCGCGCGAAGAAAGATATGGCTCAAATACAGCAAGGCTCTTGTGCGCAAAAAAGAAGAAGGCGGCCATCATCAGCGCCATGCAGATGTTCGACGCGAGGTGTTTGCGCTTCCATCTCAACAGAAAAGCCAACACGGTGAAGACGCCAAAGGTCAACGCCGTTCCGACTACCGGCACTCGAAGCGCCGCAAGCGACTGCGGCGTGAGATCGAGCACGTGGCCAAGCGACAACGCGTAAGCGTCAGGGTTGCGAGTGAGCGCTGTCGAGATGTCGCCTTCTACGGACATATGCCTCGTCACGGCAACCGCATACGCACCCGCCCCTAAGACCAGCAACCCGAAGACCGCCAGCGCCGCTTGTGTGATCAACAACGGATCCTTGCCCGTTTCCCCAGTTCGCCTTTCCCGATAGGCGATCGCTCGTCCAATCAACAGCGAGAACGCCGGATAAGCCGGCATCGTGTAGTACTCCTGAGTTGTCGAGAATGAAAAGAACACGATGATCAACACCGCCCACACGCCAAAAAACAGCGCGAGCTTCTGGTTGCGATCCAGGTTTCGCACGCGGCGCGGCAGGTCTTTGATCGCGATTGGCAGAAAGAAACTCCACGGAAACAGCCAGACAAGATGCAACGCAATAAACAGGAGCAACGGCACCGTGTCGTAATCCGCAGGGTAGCGCTTGCCGACGTAGCGCAGGAAGTGTTCGTTCATAAAGTAAAACCAAAAGAAGCCTCTTCCCTGCCCCGGACTCGGTGTCGCGATCATCAATGATCCCGGATTCGCCAACCCTGCTGCGATGTGCCACGGCGCGGCGATCGCCAGGAACAGCAGCGCGCCGCTAAAGAGTTTCAGGCGGGAGAGCCTTCGCAGCTCTCCGGTGATCAGCAGGTACGAGCCGATGATGATCGCAGGGAACGCCGCGCCGATCAGTCCCTTTGTCAGTACCCCCAGCGCGCCGAACGCGTAAGTGCCATATATGAGTCGCGGCTGACGCTCATCCTCGCTGGCTCGCAAGAAGCAATAAAACGACATGGTGACAAACAAAGTCAGCAGCACGTCGGGCCACAGCACTCGCGTGAAGAGATAAAGTCCAATACAGGAACCGATCGCGAGTGCCGAATAGAACCCCGCCTTCTCACCGAAAGCGAATCGTCCCAACATCAACGTCGCCAGCATCAAGCCGAGCACCGCGAACGCAAGCGGAAGTCGCGATGAAAACTCGCTGACGCCGAACAGCCTGTACGAAGCAGCGATCAGCCAGTACATCAACGGCGCTTTTTCCAGATAGCGAATCCTGTTGGCGTGAAGCGTGATCCAGTTGCCGCTCTCGGCCGTCTCGCGGGCGGCTTCGGCGTGAACCGTGTCGGCGTCGTCAAGCAGCGATGGTGGATATCCAGAGCTTGGGAGATATATGACGGCCCAGAGCAAGACTATCGCAATAACGTATTTCGGCTTCGTCATCGACGCTATCGTTATAGCAAAGCAACGGCGAGTTGCTCCAACTCTTTTGCTTTCCTCAAACGTAGAAAGCCATCAGTCTTGCTGGGAGGAAGGAGGCAACCGCGGGTTCAGAAAAAAAGCAAACCGGCGCGATCCGTCTCCGCTCGGAAACGAAAGCGCCGGCCTACTGCTTCTTCAGGGTGCGTCGGCCTTCACGAACGCCGGCCGTTAGTTTCGCGTGCCATCGTCCGCGCCGCTCGCCAGAGGCTGGTGGGGCGCCGCAAGAAAAGGAAACGCGTTTCGAAAGGCGACGTCGTTGGCGTTCACGTTGTCTCCCTGATCCACTCGGTTATTGAGTAACGTCAGAATGGTATCCATCGCATCGTCGCCGGGCCTCCGGCCATTCGGGTAGGCAGCTTGTGAGTTGTTTCCGCCGCCGGGCCCTGTGTTTGGAACCGACAGGTCCAGCCTGAGAATGTCACCCTTGATGACCGCCAGGGTGGAAATGAGATTGATGCTGAAAAGGTCGGCCCGTAAAGCGACGAGCGTTGTGAGAATGTCGTTCTCGAAGACTCCCTCGGCATCATCCGCCGTCGACGCTCGTCCATATTCGTCCCGCCTCGAAAATGGGATGAGGATGGAGCTTATGCCGGGATTCGCCATCCGGTTAACATTTACCAACTGGCCTTTGCTCTTTTGGTCTGCGTCGGCGAAGCGAAGCGTCTTGGCCCTGCGCTGGGTGAAGCAGGTGAGGCCGATTCTGTCGCCCGAACTCCCGCGAAGCATCGTCGCCGGCGCGCGGAGAACAATCGCTGTGGTGTTGTAGCCCGCAAAGCTGTCCCTTCCGCGGTTGAGCGCCTGGGTCTCGACATTGCCGCTAATCATCGAGTTGACGTGACGAAGTCCGGCCGGCACGTCGAAGAAGCTGGGATCATCAACCAACCCGGCAAAAAACGAGATACTCGACGGGGAATCGGTTGTCACAACCGGAGAGGGCGCCGTCTCGGAGGTTGAAGATGAAACGGTCGTCGGCGCCGTAAACTTCTGACCCGTGGAAACGATGATCGACGCCGTCTGTGGCGCAGTGCGCGAAGTTTGTTTACTGAACGTAACATCTATGAAAAGGTCGCCCTTTGCGTTACCGGTATTCTCAATCTGAAATCTGAACTGGACGTCCGGGGCAAAGAACCCACGGGTCTCGTTCTGAGCCGGTACTATGAACCCTCGCACGGTCATCGCCATGACGACCTTTGTGTTGTCAGCGGGATCAAGAAAGAAGTAGACACCCCCTATGTCGGCTGCTCCATCGATAGCTGCAAGCGGCGAGTCGCCGATGTCCGCTTCGACTGGCATTGCAGCCGCAAGCAGCATTGCCGCTGCCAGCGCGGAAGCCAATAACTGTGACGCCGGTCCCTTGTGAGTTGATCTAACCATTTCGTAGCCCTCCCCAACCGATCTATTGCCAGAAGCAGCCTCAAGTTAAGGCTCTATACTCGTCCTGTTTCGATCAGCCTTCGCGGATTTCTGCAAGGGGGTTTTACTTCGAATCTGGGCTCGGGCAGAGCCCGTCAGGGCGCGAAGAGTATACCATTGTCCCGCGCGCTGGCAACTTCTTTTTCGCTGCCAAAGAGTAAATAGCCGACACGCTCCTCGTAACGAAATCACCGCTTCGGGATTCAACGAATTCGTTTCTATCTGGGTCGCGTGGCGAATAAATAACATTCGCACTGGGAATCCAGCACCGGGATTGCCAGGTAGTCCAACCATGCGCGAAGGAGCAGACCGAAAGTGAAAGGAACCTCGGGTTTCGAACTGGCGACGGACAACTAAGAAGCCGGATCGGGTAGTCAAACCTGGACCAAATCGGCTATGATAACGACGGATTTTGGCCTAAGGTGGGAACTAACCTGACCGGTATGTGGTCGTTACGAATGTCATCGATCAAAAAAGCTACAGTGGCCCTGGCCGCATTTTCGTTGTTGTATCTCTTGTCAGGGATAGCGATCGCCCAGTCACGTGCGCTTGGCACCATACGCGTAACCGCTCAGGATGAGTCCGAGAGGCCGGTCGCCGCAACGGTCGTCACGTTCAAGCTCAACGGTGAAATAGTACACACGGCAACGACGAACGAGAAGGGCGAGGCTGAATTTGCGAATGTTGCGGTGGGGACCTACGAGGTTCTGGTATCGAAGGAGACCTTCGAGCCGCTCAATCAGGGCGACGTTACGGTGACTGGCGGGTCAAGCGTGGAGGTCAGGTTCACGATGGTCCCGAAGATCCAGCTTTCTGACACGGTGAACGTGCAGGCGGGCTCGACGACTTCGATCGAGCAGGCCTCGTCACCTTCGACCGAGCTTCAGCGCGGTGACTTAAAGAACCTTCCCAGCAAACCAGCGACGGTCGCCGACACATTGCCGCTCGTACCCGGCGTCGTGCGTTCGTCCGAAGGCGAAATCAGGATTTCGGGCTCGGCCGAGCACCGCAGCGCGCTGGTAGTCAACTCAGCCGACGTAACCGACCCAGCGACCGGACAATTCGGCATGACCGTTCCGGTTGATAGCGTCGAGACTATCAACGTCTTCAAGACGCCGTACCTGGCGCAGTTCGGGCGCTTCACCGCGGGAGTTGTTTCGGTTGAGACTCGGCGCGGCGGCGACAAGTGGCACTTCGAGTTGAACGATCCGCTGCCCGAGTACCGCATTCGAAGCGGTCATCTTCGCGGCATACGCGAAGCCTCACCGCGAGTAGTGTTCAACGGCCCGCTTATCAAGGATAAGCTCTACTTCTCGGAGGGCATCGAGTACGATCTCAAAAAAGAGCCGGTCAAGACGCTTCCCTTTCCCTTCAACGAAACAAAACAAGAGTCGGTCAACTCATTCACCCAACTCGACTACATTCTGTCGCCGCTGCACACGCTGACCGGGACTTTTCATATTGCGCCGCGGCATATGAGCTTTGTCAATCTGAGCTTCTTCAACCCGCAGGGCGTGACCCCGACTTTTAGCGCTCACGACTACACTGGCACCCTGATCGACCGGCTGACCATCGGCAGCAACCTGTTGGAGAGCACGGTCGCCTTCAAGCGGTTCACAGGAAACGTGTGGGGACAGGGTGCTCAGAATATGGTGCTGACGCCGGAGGGCAACAGCGGGAATTACTTCAGCGAACAGGACCGGCGCGCGTCGCGCGTTGAGTGGCTCGAGACTTTCTCAGTCCAGCCGATCAGCAAGATGGGGGCGCACAACTTGAAGTTCGGGACCACCGTCGCGCGCACCACCAATCGCGGATCGTTTGACGCGCGCCCGGTGAGCATCGAGACGGCGGACGGTCGTCCGGTCAAGCGAATCGAGTTCGAGGGAGGCCGGCCCTTCGACCGCGCCGACCTCGAGACTGGGTTCTTCGGCCAGGATCACTGGGTTGTCACTCCGAAACTTGCCGTAGACATCGGGACGCGCTTGGAGTATCAGGGCATTACGGAAACATTCCGAGTCGCACCTCGCATTGGACTGGCCGTGACTCCTTTTGCCACTCAGCAGACAACGATACGCGGCGGCTTCGGGTTGTTCTATGACCGGGTCCCGTTGAGCGTGTATTCGTTTGACCGTTATCCGGAGCAGGTTGTCACGACCTATGGGCCCGATGGCGAGATCGTATCCGTACGCCACTTCGCCAACATCACCGACAAGGCCGAAGCGCGCAGCCGACCGTTCGTCTTCAGCCCGAACAACGCCGGCAATTTCTCGCCCTATAGCGCGACCTGGAACGTCGAGGTCGAACACCCGGTCAACCGGATGCTGCGAGTGCGTGCTAACTACCTTCAGAGTAATTCGTTTGGCACCATCATCTTCACCCCGAAGGTAGTTCAGGGTCGTGATGCGCTGGTGCTAGCGGGAACCGGGAAATCGGGCTATCGGCAACTCGAGCTAACCGCGCGTCTGACGATGAAGGACGGGCAGCAGATGTTCCTCTCGTATGTCCGAAGCCACTCACGTGGCGACCTCAACGAATTCAACAATTATCTCGGCAACTTCCCTTTCCCGGTTGTACGGCCCAACGAATACACGAACTCGGCAGGCGACTTGCCCAACCGGTTTCTTGCGTGGGGCACGTTGCGTTTGCCCTGGAAGATGCGCATCTCCCCGATCGTTGAGTGGCGCAACGGATTTCCCTACGCGACGACAGATGTCGCACAGGAGTATGTGGGCTTGCCGAACACCACCCGGTTTCCGGATTTCTACTCGCTCGACACGCGAGTTTCGAAGGACTTTAAGCTGAGCGACAAGTACTCGGTTCGTTTCTCAGTGAGCGGGTTCAACCTGACCAATCACTTCAACCCGCGGGAAGTGCATTCGAACATCGACGATCTGAGGTATGGGGTGTTCTTCGGGAGTCATAAGCGAAGATTCAGGTTGGACTTCGATGTGTTGTTCTAACTGCTTGTGCTCTCCACTGGGAGGCGTTCCCTAAATAGCTGGACTTATGGAGCCTTGCCTGTTACACTGCAAGCGTCTTGTGGTAACCCGAGCGTTGCTGCGTTGTTTGTTTTCGGGAGCCTCTTGCTTTGGCCCGGAGAGTGTTTGAGCCTGCTTGTTTCATCCCTTTCCCGCAAGGTCTTGGAAGTTCCTCTTAACCGATTTCAGGAGAAATCAATGACCAAAAGAATCTACGTAGGAAATCTGTCGTACCAGACGACAGAGAATGACCTCTCAGCGCTGTTCGAACAATGCGGCCAGGTCGAGTCAGTCAATATCATCACGGACCGCGACACCGGTCGTTCCAAGGGGTTTGCGTTTGTCGAAATGGCGAACGACGACGCCGAGAAGGCGATCGCGCAGCTGAACGGCACCGAAATCGGCGGCCGCGCGCTGACGGTTAACGAAGCGCGTCCGCGCGAGGAACGCAGTGGCGG
>JBASRN010000266.1:0-9273 GCA_049273855.1 Blastocatellia bacterium | reverse complement strand
GATCTGCGCGGGCACGGCAACAGCCAGTGGGCGCCCGGCGCGCTCTACAGCGTCGCAGAGCACGTGCTCGATCTCTCGGCTCTCGCCGACATCATCAACGCGTCGCCCATCTATCTCGTAGGCCACTCACTCGGCGGGATTGTCACGCTGTTCTATTCAGGCGTGTATCCCGATCGAGTCAAGAGAGCAGTCTCGATCGAAGGCCTCGGCCCGCCGCTCAACCATCGCATCTTCGGGCCGGCCTCGGAGCGAATACGCAACTGGATAGAGGGGATCCGGAAGACGGAACGCCGCGATCCGCACAGCTACCCCAGTATTGACTCGGCGGTCGGGCGAATGAAAGAAGCAAACCCGCACCTGTCAGATGAAGTGGCTCGTCACCTGACTCTGCACGGGACCAACTGGAACTCGGACGGATCGCTGGTCTGGAAGTTCGACAACTATGCGAGGCCGTTCTCGCCTTACGGGCACAACAAAGAGGACTTCGTCGAGATCATGGGGCGGATCACATGTCAGGTGTTGTTGTTCTGGGGAATGGAGAGCTGGGCGCCTGACCCTGAGTCTGACGGCCGCGCCCAGGTGATCAAGAACCATCGGCTGATCAAAGTGCCGCGCGCGGGTCATTGGGTTCATCACGATCAGTTGGAACTTTTTCTGTCGGAGACGCTGAAGTTTCTCACCGAGCCTTGAATGACCCCCGTAGTAATGAATGGAAAGCTAACGACGAAGAAAGCGCTCAACCTGGCGGTTGCGAAAGAGATCGCCGCGGCGTCGGAAGCCGAGGCCCGCAAGAACAATTGGAACGTCTCAATCGCGATTGTGGATGAAGCGGGGAGGTTGCTCTATTTCCAGCGTATGGATGACGCAACCAAACGCCAGCGTGGACGTAGCAATCGCCAAAGCGCAACACGCGGCCAACTATCGCCGCCGGACTGAAATCCCGTTGCTCGAAAATCGGGCGTCTTTTCGTTTCCATCGCACATGCTCAGCGTTCTCGAATCTGCTTGGTCGTCCTCGATGCGGGATCCTTGAGAGGCCGCGCAATTTGTTCGTCGCGCACGAAGCCGGATCTCTCCTTTTCTCGTCCTTTAACGACAATCCATCGTCCTTCCGAGTCAATTACCTCTATGTCCGGTTCTACCTTCTCTCCTTTTCTTAACCGTCTTACCACGCTACTGCGTTTAGAGTTCACAGAATAAACAGGCGTTGAATCATTTTTCACAGTCATCGAAGGATCGCTGTTCTCAACCTGAGCCCTGTCTGGGACGACAGTTGTAGTGGATTCCGTTCCGTCCTTCTTTTCTGATGTAGTGCGCGCTTTCTTGCTCTTGCTGGAACCTCTCGCCGACGCTGCGGTCTGCTTTCTCTTGTCCTGCTGAGAGAGTCGGGTTGGTCGTCCATCCCGCTGCCCCGATCCGTTTGAGTTATCAACTGTTCTGGTTTGAAGCGGCTTATTGCTAATGTTGTATATAACGACGAACGTTGCGGCCAAACTAACGAATGTGAGTAACACCAGGATGCGCCCCATTGGTTCAACTCCATCCAAGCGGGACCCTCAAAGTCTGTGCTGCATTGTACCACGAATCGATCTGACGATGATGAAAGTCCGCGAACAAAGTACGCGTCGCGCGGTGAATTGGAGTGTCAAACTGTGTCCCTTAGATTGGCGGCACCGGGCTGGACTCACTCATTGCGCTGCCACCGTGAGCCTGTTCGAGCATTGCATCGAGTGAGCGATGGAAGTGAACGATCGCGCTCTCAAAGAGTCCGAACGTGAAGACGCTGTTCGCGCCGCTGCCAAGGCCACACTGGATGGCGCGTATGACAGCGCGATCCTCAGCCGCGCCGGTCTGGTCGACGAACTCCGCATCGCGCTCCACCGTCGTCCGGAGCTCTGGTGTGCTGCTCCCGCGGTTCGTGAGCGTATAGGTGATCAGCCTTGTCCTATCCAAAGCGACGGGCTCGAGGACGATGACATTCGTATGATGGGACAACACTGTGACGAGGACGTTCGGGAACAAGTGGTATACGTATGTCAGCAATCCCTCCACGCGACGGTCTTCCGGCGGCGTCTCGGCCAGCTTCGCTATCCGCCGGAACGGATAGGTCACGCGGCTGTTCCGACCGAAGAACTCTACCAGGTTGAGGTTGTCGAAACCGTAAGGATAAAACGTCTCCCGGTGGGTCGAGCGGATGTGGTAGCCCTCCAGGAAGCCTTCGAGCATGATCTTCCAGTTTGCCGCGATCTCGCTCTCCCTCGTGGCGAACAGCCGCTGCTCCGGCGCGATCAGCTCCGGCAACTGATCCAACGACCTGTCGCTGAGGAAAGGCTCGTCCTGCGTGACGAACACCAGGCCGAATCGCTCCGCCACACAGACCGGCGCCAAACCGTGAAGTTCCTTGTCAAGACCAGGGAAGCCGTACTCGTGCGGAACGCCACGCAGCCGGCCATCGAGCGTGTAGGTCCAGCCATGGTAAGGACACACGAAGGCCTTGGCGCAGCCCGAATCGGTTGCCAGTTGCGTTCCTCGGTGGCGACAGGCGTTGCGGAACGCCCGCACCGTACCGTCGGGCGCGCGAACGGCCAGGAGCGGAGTGCCCGCAGCGTCTCGCGCTACATAGGAACCCACGTCCGGCAACGCGGCGGAAGGGCAGAACGGCGTCGGAGACCTGCGAAAAGCGAGCTCGACTTCCGCGGCCATGCGCTCTCTCGAGCGGTAGTTGTCCACTGGCTCACGCCAGATGCTCTGGCCAAGATCGGTGGTGCCGTGTTCGATATGGTCCAGGATTCTCTGCGCCACGCACCGATCGTCCATCAAGATTGCCATAACGTTTTCCTCTCATCCGCGTTTTCCCATCCTAATGTTGTGAATCTCTCGTTCACCAAGCATCTGGATTGGCAACCGCGCCGACAGCATCACTCCTTGAGTTCGTTCAGTAACACCCTTGCGTCTTTTAGATCATCGGTAGAGAACCCTTCGGTAAATCGGCCGTAGATCTCAGCCAAGAGATCACGGGCATCCTGTCGCCTGTCCTGCCGATTCCACAATTTCGCCAGTCCCATAGCGGCTCTCAATTCGAAGGCTTTGGCGCTTTGCCGTCGAGCAACTTGTATGGCTTCCCGAAAACAGGCCTCAGCTTGTGATTGAAGGCCTGGATGTTCTGCGTTGTCGCTTCCGTTTTGTGACGTATGTATGCTTAACAGCGCCTCGCCTTTGATGCGATACAACTCTGCTTCGTGAAAGCGCTCGTTGGTGATGTTGATGGTCTCAACCGCTTCATCCAGAGCGCGCAGCGCTTCTTCCAGCCGGCCCGCCAGGCACAACGCTTCAGCCATCAGGACCAGATAACTGGCACGCCGCTGTTCGATCTCAAGATTGCGACAGGCCGCCAGCCCTTGTCGCATTGCGGCGAAGCCCTCTTCCGCCTCTCCCTGCGTCGCTCGCGCCCAGCCCAGCATGATCGCGCCCATCGCCCTGTAGTGGGGCAGCCCATGCTCATCCGCGTAGAAGAGCATCTTCACTGTCATTTCAACGACTCGCTCGGCATTGCGATGAAACGCTTCGAGCGCGATAAGTGTCGAAAGCGTCTGACAGATGCCCACCGGATGACTCGTCTGCTCAGCGATGCTCAGGGCTTCCCGGGTCATCGCTTGCGCCTGGTCTGCATATCCCAAATACCACAGTACCCGGCCGAGATGCGCGCGATTGGTAATCGCACCGTAAAGGAAGACGTTGTGCACTGCGTGACGCTGAGGGTCATAGAGCGCGAGGCTCGCCTCGAAATGTTCGCGGGCGCTGGTGAACTCTCCGAGATACTGAAAGCATAAGCCCAGCGCCCAATGGGCTTGCACCATCATAGCCGCATCGCCGGTCGTCTCTGCCAGGCGCAAGCACTCGCTTGCAAACTGGCGGCCTTTCTCGTACTCGCCGCGCACGACCAGAATGATCGAAAGTCCAAATAGAACGCGAAAGAGCTGGGTGTTATCGCCCAACTGCTCGCAGATCTCCCGCGCCCGCAAGAAGCTGTTCAGCGTTTCGGTGGCCGCAAACCCCTTCGCGGTCATCAATGAGGAACCCATCGTAAACTCAAGTTTGAACTCTTGGCCCGTCTGTTCAGCAGACTCCGGCAATCTACGCGTCATTTGCTGGCCGCGCCGGCAGAGCGCGATTGCTTCCTGATTCGCAAAGATGCGAACGGCATTGCGAGCCGCCTTCAAGAAATAGTCCGACGCCCGCGACCAATCGCGCGCCGCCTCAAAAAGAAAAGCGATTTCGGAGGCCACCGCCGCACTCTCCCTGCCATAAAACCGAAGCAACGCCTGCGCGATCGAGGCGCTCAACGAAGCTCGGCGGCTCGGCGTGAGCGTAGCATAGAGCGCGTTCTGATAGAGGACGTGCACGAAACGGTACCTCAACGTTAGCGTGTGATCGGGGAACTCGTCCTCCTTGCGATACCTCACGAAGCGATAGGCCGTGTCGAGCGATTGGAGACGCTCTTCAACCTCGCCGGCGTCGATCGTGAGCGCTTGCGCGACAACAGCTGAATCAAAGTTGTATCCTTGCGCGCTGGCGGCAATCAACAAGCGGCGGTCTTCGTCGCTCAGTTGAGCAATCTTCCGCTGTATCATGCTGCGGATGGTTTCCGGCAAGTCGTTCTCGATCTCGGGCACCGTCTGCACAAGCGTCCAGCGCTCTGCTTCCTCGCCAATCACTTTTCTGTCGCGCAGGTAACGCACAACATCCGCCATAAAAAGCGGGCTGCCTTCCGTCTTAGTGTAGATGAGCGAGGCGAACTCCTTCGGAAAACGATGTCGAGGAAACTCCAACGCCAGAAACCGTTCGACGTCGTCGTGCGTCAAGAACTCGAGCGGCATCTCCTGACAAAGGCCGCGTCCTTGCATATCCAGTTTCAGACTCAGGAACGGGTGCTTCTCTAGCACCATCTCCGATGCGCGATATGCAGCGACAATCAACAACTGCATCGCGTCAAGCTTTGTGGCAAGGTAGGCGATGATGTCAATGGTCGAGGCGTCCGCCCAGTGCAAGTCATCGAAGAACAACACGAGCGGGTTTCTGTTTGAAGCCTCCTGCAGAAATGCCGCCAGTTCGCGTTTCATTCGCTCCTGCGACACGGCGGCCGATTCCGCTAGCACGCGCTCGGCGGAAGAATCCGAACTCGCAAGCTGGATGTACCAACAGGGAGCGACGGCCTTCATCGCGCGCCTGAGATACTGACCCGGAGAGCTCCGCACCAGGCTGTCGAGCGCTTCGAGAAACGGCATGTACGCCTCAGCTCCGGCCAGTCGCTCCGAGCTGCGACCGCGGGCGATCTGACAAGCCGGATTAGCCTTCAGAACCTCAGCAAGAAAATCCTCAATGAGCGTGGTCTTACCAAGTCCGGCTTCGCCAGTGATGCAGAGCATCAGCCCGCGCCCTTCGCCTGCCGAGCGGAACGCGGCGCGCAACTTTTCGCGCTCCACCTGTCTGCCGACCGTGTTACGGGCAGTCAATGGGACGACCGAGGACATCGCGGCGACACCTGATGTGAAAGAGACCCCCTGCTCATCGACGGTCAATGCCGAGGCGACTTCGGCGGCGCTCGGGCGAGCGCGTGGATTTTTATCCAGCATTCCGAGGATGAGTGACTCGAGCGGAGGCGGCACCTCAGGGTTTATTACCGAAGGAGATAGCAGATCGTCATAAACAATCGCGTGCAACACGCTGACCTCGGAGTCGCCGCTGAAAGGCTTTTGCCTGGTTACCATTTCGTAGAAGACAACGCCCAGAGAAAAAATATCCGACCCGGGTCCGACCGTATCCCCGCTGGCTTGCTCAGGCGACATGTAGGCCACGGTGCCTACTACCGAACCGGGCTTTGTGTGAATCGCCGTTTCGGCGGTTGATTCGTTGGAAACATTCGCAGAGCTGAGCCTAGCCAGGCCGAAGTCCAGCACCTTCACATAGCCATCGTCTCGCACCATGATGTTTTCCGGCTTGATGTCTCGGTGAGTGATTCCTGCCTGGTGCGCGACGGCAAGCGCCTGCGCAATCTGCCGGCCGATCGGGGCGAGAGATTGGAAGGACTGTTGCTCATCGATGAGAGTTCTCAGGGTACGGCCTTGAATGTATTCGAGGACGATGAAGTACCCGACTCCCGCCTCTCCGATTTCGTGAATTGTGACGATGTTGGGATGGTTCAGGGCGGAAGCCGCGCGCGCTTCTTGCTCGAAACGCCGCACGCGCGAGGTGTCTCTGGTAAAGCCAGCCGGCAGGACTTTGACCGCGACCTTGCGGTCGAGCCGGGTGTCCTCGGCCAAATACACTTCGCCCATCCCGCCGGCGCCGATCTTGGAGATGATGCGATAATGAGAGAGGGTTTCGCCGATCATTCTGCGCTAGGTGTTATACCACCTTCTTCGAACCACCGGTAGCGAACGATTCTTGGGTACACGAATTCCAATGATGCGATCAGCCGTGCGGGCGGCTCTCTTGAGAGTGCTGGGCCGGTGGGGCCTTACGATTGCGGCGGAATTGTGCCGGAGGACAATCAAACTCCCGCTTGAACGCGCGGTTGAATGCCGCTTCTGAGCCATAGCCCACCGCCGCAGCGACTTGCGCGACGCTGTCCTCGGTCGACTGAAGAATCTCCGCACCCACTTTCAGCCGCCATTGGGCCAGGTAGGCCATCGGGGAGTCTCCCAGGAAATGGCGGAAGCGCTCAGCAAGCCGCGTACGTGATAAACCGACACCCCTTGCCAGATCCGAGATGGTCCATGGATGTGCCGGCTCCTTGTGCAGAAGGGCAAGAGCCTGGCCGATGATTGGATCACGTGCGCCTGCGAGCCATCCGATCTGGTCGGGAGGCAGCGCGTTTATGTAGCGGCGTAAGGTTTCCACGAACAGCACCTCGGACAGTTTGGCGAGCACCAGCCCGCTGCCCGCATTCACTCCGCCCACCGCGTTCACCGAGAACCGGATTGAATGTTCGAGCCATTGGCCTGAGGGTTCGTTAGCGACATGCACCTTAAGCATCTTCGGCAAGCCAGCCAGAAAGACCTCACTCAGCCGTGGCTCGCAGGCCATGAATCCGCACACGAATCTGGTGATCTCGCCGCCGCCGCCAAAGCGGGCGAGTTTGAGCCCCTGGGTTAGATTTTTCGCAAACGTCTGCACGGCCTCCACGGGCTTTTCGGGTGAGCCGTTGCCCAACACGTGGGCATCTCCGTGCGGGAAAATTACGACGTCGCCGGCGGTCAACTCCTCCCGTCGTCCATCCGGAAGCCTGGCGTAGGCGCGCCCCTCGGTTAAGAAGTGATAAATGATCAGGTGCCCCGCTTTAGGGGCAAGATAGGGAACTATCGTGGTTGATCGGGGTTCGCTGAGACACCAGGGAGCGGAAAACTCCCCATTGAAGAACAGTGCCCCTTCAAGCCTAACGACTCTCAAGACCTCGGAAAGCACGTCCATTCTCATAGCCTTCGCTGAACTGGGCGTTTATGTCAAGAATGCTGGCCGCTCGATCAAGTATTCAAGAGCCCGCTGACCGTACAGTTGAAGTGGATCGCGAGGAGCGCGGATCCAATCTAGAAAGGAAGGTGAAATCACCATGCCATTCACAACCGTAAAGGTCATTGAGGGAGTGTTCACGAAGGAACAGAAGGCACAGCTCATCGAAAAGATTACCGAAGCGATGGTCGGAGTCGAGGGCGAGCACATGCGAGCCTTGACTTGGGTCGTCATTGAAGAAGTCAAATCGGGGGATTGGGCCATCGGGGGTAAGCCAGTGTTCCCCAAAGCCGGAGCACGATAGACCAGATCGTGAGGAGCGCGGACCCAAAAGACAACTGAATGGAAGGAGAACACCAGTATGAATTCGATTGCGAGAGCGACACAGACGAGCAAGGAATTTGACGAACTTAAGGGTCGCCTGAAGACCACCTGGATGACTGGAGATTACGACCTCTTCTCCCGCTTTATGGAGAAGGACGCGGAGCAGTTTTTCCGGGGGCTCGGAGTCACCCCGGGAACCCGAGTGCTCGACGTCGGTTGCGGCGCCGGGCAACTCGCCTTGATTGCAGCAAGGGCGGGCGCAGAGGTTGTTGGTTGCGACATTGCCACTAACTGGATCGAGAGAGCCCGGACTCGCGCGACCGCCGAGGGACTCGAGATCACCTTCGAAGAGGGGGATGCCGAATCGCTGCCGTACGAGGATGCTCAGTTTGACGCCGTCATCAGTTTAGTCGGAGCGATGTTCGCGCCTCGTCCGGATCTGGTCGCGGCCGAACTCACCCGCGTGTGCCGGCCAGGCGGTATGATCGCCATGGCGAATTGGACACCGGGTGGGTTCGTCGGACAAATGTTCAAAGCGATTGCCAAGCATATCGCTCCCTCCGGCATGCCCGCGCCGGTGCTGTGGGGAGATGAAGCCACCGTTCGCGATCGTCTCCGTGAAGGAGTATCCGATCTGAAGTTTGCACTTCACGTCTATCACTTTGACTATCCGTTCCCACCGGACGCGGTAGTGGAATTCTTCCGTACCAACTACGGTCCAATGTCGCGCGCGTTCGCATCTCTCGACGTGAACGGGCAGGAGAGCCTGCGGAGCGAACTTGTGCGTCTATGGTCCGCACATAACAAGGCCGTGGACGATACTACCAAGGTTGATGCGGAGTACCTTGAGGTTATTGCGACCCGCGCACAGACCACGACTACTTACAAACCAGGAGGTTCCATGAATCGTCGCGCTGAATCCCTAGCTGATCGCATAGAGCAAGGCGCTGCCGGCTTGGCTGCCTTTGCTGAAGGACTCTCGGAAGCAGAGTGGGGTACACCGGTTAGTGGCACGGATAGTCGTTCGGTCGGCGTCGTCGTGCACCATGTAGCCAGCGTCTACCCTATTGAGATTGATCTCGCGCGGGCAATCGCCGGCGGCAAGGCCGTTACCGACGTCACTTGGGAGGTTGTCGCCGGGTTGAATGCCAAGCATGCCCAGGATCAGGCGGGAGTAACGAAGGCCGCCACGCTCGAACTGTTGCACCGGAACAGTCGTGAGGCGGCCGCTGCGGTACGCACGTTCACGGATGAGGAGTTGGATCGAGCCGCGCCGTTCTCGCTGAGCTTCGGCGCGCCTGTCACAGCGCAGTTCGTCATCGAGGACCATGCAGTACGGCACAGTTGGCACCACCTGGCGCGCATCCGCACGGCGCTGGGCCGGTGACCTTCGCCGCCGGGCGGCGCCTAACCACTCATAGGCAAATGTACGGGCGTCCCT
>JBASRN010000259.1:0-38996 GCA_049273855.1 Blastocatellia bacterium | reverse complement strand
AAGCCAGGCGGTTCAGAATCAAAATAGAAAAGAACAGAACCCCGCGTAAATCGTGCAGGATTCCGGGTGGCCACTTTCGATTCCAGCCGCCATCCCGTCCAGCATTCTTGCTGACCGACTATTGATCCTGATCTCCCGTAGCCGCTTGCTGAGGGCGAGGCGGAGGCTCGGGTCGTCCAACTCCCAGGTGGTTGTAGTTCAGCGCCGCGTTGAATAACAAGAAGAAACTCCCCTGAGTCTGATGCCGCCACATCGGATTGGACGCGAACATCACGACGTGCCCTTTGCCGACAGGCACGTCAACCACGACCGGCTTGCCCGTAAGCTCGCTTGCACCGGACAGCATTCCGCTGATCAGCAGTTCCTTTTCGCTGGAGTTGAATCGCAGCACGACTCGCGGGCGCATGTTTAGCGGGGGAATCATCGCGCTTGCGAACTGGCGAACTTCCTCGGGGATGCCTTCTTCGCCGGGGCGCGGGGGAGGTTGCGCCGGCCGCTGTCCGGCTTGTGGCATCGACTGAATCACGTCGGGATCGCTGAGGGTCCCACGACCTGACGGCCTCGGACCCGCTGCTCCACCGCCGCCGCCTCCACCCCCAAAGCCACCCAAGCCCGGTAACACGCTCACGTTGAACAGGGGCGCCTGGTTGAAATACACCGGAAGCGACTCGCCGTAGCCGTATGCAATCGGGCTCTTGCGGTCAGCAAACGTCGCATTGTAAACCGAGCCGCGTGCCATGAGCTTGTCCGACGGCTGAATCGTCACGCCCGTCGTGATCCCGTAGTCGATCGGTATCGCCGAGATGGTGGTGATCGTGATAAACAGCCCACCTTCTTCAACGAACTTCTGCAAGTTCATCATTCCGCGAAGCTCGATACCCCCGCGCATATCGTCGGTTTGATCGGGCGACGAAGCGAAGTTCGGCGTAATGTCCGATTGCTTCCACGGAATTGGCTCGCCGCGCTTCGGCGTGCCGTTGACGATCGCCTGGGCGCTTCCCCCTACCGGAGGAAAGATCAACACGTCGTACTTGTCGCGGAGATTCAACGTATCGCGAAGTTCGTGGACCGAGATATATGAGTAAGGAATCTTCAACCGGTCGAACTCGATCCGAAACCATCCCTCGTTCTGCGTATTGGTCCACGTGTGAACGATCGCGATGCGCGGGACCGCAAGCTCGTGAGTCTTCACGTCGGGGAGCTTGTCTACTGTAATCGCGGTCAGACCGAGTTCGGTCACCGCCGCATCGAGCTTCTGCCGAACCTCGGCCGCGTTGCCTTCGGTCTTGATTATGAACGAGCCGGCGTTGAACTGCTGACCGCCCGCCGTAAAGGAATCTTCCGCCGCGCTGATCTTCACGTCGCTCAGTCTGTAGCGAAGCGTCGCGAGCGTGTTGTCGGTGTTGTGTTTGATGATGAAACCGGCCGTGGCAACCGATCCTGCGATCCGCCCCTTTACCTTCGCATCGCTGGTGAGCAAGACCATCGGGGTTTCAAGCACGGACTTATCCGTAACCCTGACCGTCTTGACGTTGCGAAGCGCGCCCAACGTCCAACCCGTGTCATCGTACGGACGCGGATCGTTCACGTTGTAGTACTGCGTGTCCATCAGCATGTCAGCCATTCGTGAGTAAGGCTGATCCATTCGGATCACGTAAGAGCCAACCGGGTACTTCTGGTCTTTCAGCGAGATCTCCTTTGTCGCGGTGTGCACTTCGACTCCCATCAAGCGAAGCAGGTTGACCATGTCGGCCGCTTCAACCGGGCGCGCCGTGTCGCCGGGTACCAAGTAAGCGGCGGGGCCTTCATTCCTGGCCTTTTGAACCGAGCGCTTGCTTTTGATGTAGAAGTTATTCAGGAAGCGGTCCTTCTGATTCGCAACGTAGTTCATCGCGAACAGGATTCCCGACTGTTGCAGGTTGATGTTGTTCCGGATCGACCACTTGACCCACGGAAGCGGCGGGTTCGGGCGGAACCAATCGCGCCCCGATTGCGCGCCTATGTTCCGCACGCTGGTGTCCGCGCCCTGTCCGCCAAACGTTTCGTAGAACCGGCCGATCGAATTGTGGCCATTCGCCACGTAGAACATGTAGTTAGGCGCCCAGCCATCATAGAAGCCATGAGTCCAAACGCCGGGGACCCCGCGCTTGGTCATTTCCTCGATCTCCTGATAAGCCAGCACGTGCCACTCATCCACCACCAGCGGGTCGAGCCACGCATTGTAAGGCCCGGTCCCGGTCGATGTGTACAGGAACGGGACCGATTCGTGCAGGTCGTGCAGCACCACCGGGTGATATTCGAGAAACGTCTTCATCTGATTACGCGTCAGCGCAAGCGCCATCCCAAGACCGTCGCGGTTGTTGTCGTGTGCTACGTACTTGCCCCAGTAAAGCAGCGGCGGCGCCTGTTTGTCGGGATTAGCCTTGCGATAGTTGTACTGGTCAACCGCGCGGTCACGGCCATCGACTTCGAGAGCCGGCGTGATCATTACGATCATGTTCTTGCGAATCGCCTCGATGAACGGCGAGTCTGAGACTGCCAGGCGGTATGCAAGCTCCATCAACATCTCGGGCGAGCCCGTCTCGGGCGAATGGATTGAACCTGAAGCCCAGTAGAACGCTTTGCCTTCGCCGATCAACTGCTGAGCTTCGACGTCGTTTGTCTTGCGAGGATCCGCGAGCCGCGCCGTGATTTCTTTGTAGCGATCGAGCTTCGCGATGTTCGCTTCGTCGCTGACCAGTACCAGCAATTGCTCGCGGCCTTCTTCACTGCGCTCGGGCGCGGTGAAAACTCGCACTCGCGGCGATGCCTTTTCCAGTTCGCGATAGTACTTGTGCATCTGCGTCGTGTGGGTGAGCTTGTTCGGTGTCCCGACGACGTAGCCGAGCACCTTATCCGGGGAAGGGACCTGGTCCGACGCGGGCAAATGATCTACCAATTCGGTCAGGAAGTACTTCTCGGTCGTGTATTCCTTGATCTTCGCCGTATACGATTCGTTGATGCGCCGGGAGGGAGCCGCGGCCCTGGCTTTGTCTTTTTTCTGCTGCGCCGGTCGCGGGTCGGCGGCTCGGCCAGTCGCGGTCAACGGGGCGAACATCGCGCAACCGGCTACAAGCGCGCAGGTAAGCCTGATCAGAAACGAGCTTCGAAGGTTCATCGCGTCCTCCATTGGTAGATTCTGCTAACAGGATTCGGGGTAGAATAAACAGGGATAGACGAAGTGCACAAGATCAACCGAGAGGAGAGAAGATAGGTGGACTGACCTCGTGAGCCCTCAGTATCTCTGCCGAATGAAGCGGGCAGAGCGTGCTCGCGTCCGCGCCAGTGGAAGCACGGTCACGAGCCCGCCCGCCTGACGCCTAAGACTTCAAGAGACCCCCACCGGTTACAAAAAAATCGACCCCGCCTGCCACGTTCAGGCCTTTCACCCTTTGTGAGCATAATGAGCGTAGATCGTAGGAGAAGGAACCAACAGCGTCCTCTCGCTTTGTCCTTGCATTCCAGAGTCCGACACGTTGCCGACCTCAGCCTTCGATCCACGCAAGGAGCATCGGCAATGTAACGACGCCCCCGCTACCCCTGATTAGCTCGCCAAGAATCGTGTTTCTCTGTTTGCTACGCAGATCGATGACCGACAGGCTCAAGGAATCACTCGACTTACCCCTTTCAGTGAAGGCGATCATCTCTCCGCGCTGGTCCATGATTGGACGGCCGAGAACTGCTTCGCCCAGTATCGGTCCCTTTTGTTCCTGAAGGGATGCGGGATTGATAAAGACAATGGAATCCCTCTTCGAATCGCGACGCGCAAGACAGTAGAGTTCGCAAGCGCCGCGACCAAACCGGCATTCCATAACCTGGAGCCTTGGACTCTCCTCCGCACTATCGAAATCGCGAAAGCCCTCGGTTATTCGAAGTACTCCGTCTCGGGCTCGAAGCAAGACGAATGGGCCATCCTTACAGACCTCTATGAGTTGGCCTTGTTTCCCAACCGAATCGACCAACACTGGATGTTCCCCAAGAGTTACGACAGTTGTGGTGTTCGCGAAGAACTGATTTGCTCTTGTGGCCGTCGAGGGCAGGTCCCCTTGATATCGATGGAACAAGATTCGGTCGGCACTGATCCACGCATTGTCGTCGCAAGACACTTCTCCGCTTTCCAGGCTGACGTGCCCGGCGGGAGTTGTGTACTTGCCCGAGGGTCCTTCATAGAGAAGAGTCGAAACCCCTGAAAGGTCAGAAACGAACAAGCAGGCAGCAAATGTGTAACTGAACCTGTTACCTGTCGGAGACCAGCTCAAATCGAAAGTCTTGTGTGACCCCTCTAGAAATGGCCGCAGACTGTTGCGTGCATTTGGAACTGAAAAGGACAGGAACCTTATTTGGTTGGTGGACAGATCCCGCAGAATAGTTTCGTTCTCGGTAGAGTAGAGAAGGTTGCGTTTGTCGGGTGAGACGGAGGCGGACTTTGTATCGCTGGCGATGTCTCTGCGCCTGGCACTGCCATCAGCAGGGTCGGCGAATATTTCAAACAGCTCTTCGCCGGCACGCATAATCAAGCGTCCGTGGAAGGCGGGTTTCTGCGCGGTCGACTGGGCACACCCCCCAGAGATCCCTGCCGAGCAGATCGAACCGGCCACAAAGAGTATGCACGACAGCGGACAGACTCTGATATGACGTTGGATAAGACTTACCAACATTGCATGCCTCTGACGCTTCTAATGCTGGCCGGAGTGGTATCCTGTCAGCAACGGCCTCCCTTTGCAAGACGGTAGAGTCAACAACCGCACCATTTCGTTGACTTGACCGGTTGGAAAGTCATAATCTCTCGCATCAAGAAAAAAGTAGTTCAGAGTTCCTTGAGGTTGCCGCGGCTCGAAGCCTCAACCCGGCAAGCTGAATCTTGTACTCTGAACTTGTTCTTTTAGGAGGGTAGGGATGACCAAGCTCCGAGTGACGGCCATAGCCGTTTCGATAATGCTGACCGCTAGTTTACCAGCGCGGACTCACAACTCCACCAAGCTCGATGATTTGAAGCATGAAGCCATATCCGAAGTCGAGGGCCTTCGAGTCTTCACTCAGCAGATGGTCGATCAGATATTCAGCTTCAGCGAGCTGGGCTTTCAGGAATACGAAACATCAAGATACATCACCGGTATTCTCGAGAAGGATGGCTTCAAAGTCGAACGCGGCGTCACCGGCATGCCCACCGCCTGGGAAGCCAGCTACGGGTCGGGCAAGCCAGTCATCGGGTTCATAACGGACATCGACTGCATCCCGCGAGCTTCGCAAAAGCCCGGCGTCGCCTATCACGACCCGCTGATCGAAGGCGCACCGGGCCACGGTGAAGGTCACAACTCGGGCATGGCGGTGAACGTCACGGCTGCGCTCGTGTTGAAAAAGCTCATGGAGAAATACAAGCTCGCGGGCACCATCAAGCTCTTCCCCGGCGTCGCCGAAGAGCAGCTTGGCTCAAAGGCTTTGTTTGTCCGTGCCGGTCTCTTCAAAGATGTAGACGTGATGCTTGGCAGCCATGTAAGCGACGGATTCGCCACATCGTACGGACAGGGTTTCGCAAGCAGCGGCATGGTGTCCGTGCAGTATTACTTTCACGGAAAGGCCGCTCACTCGGCGGGCGCCCCGTGGTCCGGACGAAGCGCCCTGGATGCTGTCGAGCTTATGAACATTGGATGGAACTACCGCCGCGAACACCTGCGATTGGAGCACCGCTCGCACTATGTCGTGATCAACGGCGGGGATCAGCCTAACGTCGTGCCATCTGAAGCCGGCGTTTGGTTCTACTTTCGAGAGCTTGATTATCCGCGCATCAAAGCGCTGTACGAGCTTGGAAACAAGATGGCACAGGCGGCGGCAACGATGACCGACACGACAGTGACCCAGCGCATCGTCGGGTCTGCGTGGCCGCCACACTTCAACAAGATCGTGGCCGAAGCCCAGCAGAAGAATATCGAGATGATTGGCATGCCGGAATGGAGCCAGGCCGATCAAACGCTGGCGAAGGCGCTGCAGAAGGAAATCGCTGCGAGGGAGCAGGGACTCAAGACAACCATTGAGAAGCTCGAACCGCCGAAAGAACCGCAAAGCGGCGGCTCGGATGACGTTGGCGACATCTCTTGGAACGTGCCGATGGTCTATCTGCGCTATCCGGCTAATATTCCGAATCTCCCCGGTCACAGTTGGGAGAACGCGGTAGCGATGGCGACGCCGATTGCCCACAAAGGTTCAAGTGCAGGCGCGAAGGTTCAGGCTGCGACTGCGTTGGATTTCTTGCTCTCCCCGGAGTTGGTAAAACAGGCGTGGGCGTATTTCAAAGAAGTTCAGACAAAGGACGTGAAGTACACGCCTCTGATCGGTCCGAACGATCAGCCCGCGATTGAGCTGAACAAAGAAAAGATGGAGAAGTTTGTGCCCGCGTTGAGGAAATACTATTACGACCCAACTAAGTACAAAACCTATCTGGAGCAACTAGGAATTCAGTACCCGACCTTGAGAAAGTGAGGCCAGGCAGGAGAGTGCGAGTCAGACGGATCTCAATGGAGTTCGCCGCCAGGACACAAAGACAGGAAGCTGCACCAAGTCAGCGAAGGCAGAAGCTGTGGCCTTAGTGCTCATTTGTGTCTTCGCGGCTTGGTGGCGAGGAATTGGTCCTTCAGCAACCTGCTAGGCAGCGGGAGTATTCAATACCGCCTTGAACTCCCTGATGAATGACTTCATCTCCGCCATCGTGCCGAACGAAACTCGCACGTGTTCGGGCAAAGATGGAAAGAGGCGACCCACAAGGACGTTGCGTTTCTTGAGTGCCTCGATCAACGGCTGCGCTGGCCGGCCTGCTCCGATCATCACAAAGTTGGTTTCGGATGGAATAAACCCCAGACCCATCGCGCGGAGCTCGTGGCACACGTACTCCCGCACCTGGGCATTCAGCCGCCGCACCCGCTTTACAAACTCATCGTCGTTCTTGAGCGCGGCCAACGCCGCTGCCGTCGCCAGTTGATTCGGGTTGTTTGCGAGCCGGCGTTTCGCCATTCGCGCTATCAGGTCTTTCCGGCCAATCGCGTACCCGACCCGAAGCCCGGCCATGCCATAGATCTTCGAGAACGTGCGTGACACGACGACCGGCTGGCCAGCCTTCACGTAGCGCAAACAGCTCTCATAATCCGGGCGGTCTACATACTCCGCGTAGGCTTCGTCGCTAAGCAGCACAACGCCGCGCGGCAGGCTTCGAACGAATCGTCCGACTCGCTCTTTATCAACCAGCGTACCGGCCGGGTTCGAAGGATTGCAGAAAAAGATCAACCCCGCGCCGTGACCTGCTCTCAGCATCCTTCGCATATCGTGTTTGTAGTCTGCGGTCAGGTTTATCTTGATCGGGCGGGCGCGAACAAACGGGCAGCTCGAGACCACCGCTTCGAACGTCGGCTCAGCAACGACTGCCGGGCGCGACGAGTTGCAAAAGGTCTCAGTCGCCATCCGAAGTATCTCGATCGAGCCGCAACCCAAAAGCACGTTCTCCTTCTCGACGCCGAACCGCTTTGCGATGGCTTCCTCGAGCGCCTTCGGTTCATCAATCGGGTAGCGGGAGGATTTGGGATCGATGGCGTTTCGCACAGCCTCGGCTGCAGAGGGGGAAAGGCCGTAAGGACTCTCGTTGCGGCTCAGCCTCAGCGGCTCGACCATCGGCACGGCCGTCTCCGCGTTTCGAGCCCTGACCTTGAAAGCCGACGAGACAGCCAAACCAATCGAGCTCGTCACAAAGCTACGCCTAGTCAATGCTTGCTTGTGTGCCATGTCGGATCCTCCTGATTTGGGCGGATACTATCAAACGGTCAAACCCGGTACAACGCCGGGGGTGTCTCATTTGAGTGTTATCTCTGCGTAACCTCGGCGTCTCTGTGGCTCGGCGGTTAGCCAGTCTCGAAACCTTGCCAACCGCAGAGCCGCCGAGGCGCTGAGAAAACGCAGAGAATTGAATAGGGCGCCACACGACTCCGTCATGAGATCAGATAACCCTTTGCCAGCTCCTCAAACGATCTAATCTGCCCTGCCTTCCACGCATCATCTCGCCCGAGTTCTTTTGCCATAAGCTCCGCGACTCGCGGCGCCATCTCAATCGCCGCTCGAGCGTTCAGGAACAACGCGCGCGTTCGCCGCGCAAGAACATCTTCAACCGTTCGAGCCATCTCCGATCGCGCAGCCCAGATGATTTCGGCGCCGCAATAAGGCAAAGCCTTATGAAGGGGCTCGCCTCGACCTGGATCGGAGTGAATCAGGTCCTGAATAGCAAGGGCGTCCGAGCCATACATTCGAAGACTGCCGAACTTTTGGGCTTCCCGGTGGAAGCCGTGAATGTTCAGATTCTTCGTCACGCACGGTTTTTCTGGGAGCCTCGCAAGCGTCGCTGCCTGATTGACGCAGTCCTCAGCCATGTTGCGATATGTTGTCCACTTACCGCCTGCTATGGTCAGCAGCCCCGAGCCGTCTATGTGAATGGTGTGATCACGCGACAGCGCCGCGGTGTTCGATGCCTCGACGCTCCTGGCCAGCGGGCGGATACCGACAAAGACGCTCAACACGTCGCTTCTCGCGGGCGCTTTCTCGAGGTATTGACCGGCGGTTTCGAGGATGAACTCAATCTCTTCTTCAAGCGGCCGAGGTTCGAGCACCGGTATGGTGATCGGCGTGTCGGTCGTCCCGACAAGCGTGTGGTTGTGCCATGGAATCGCGAACATCACTCGGCCGTCGCGTGTATGCGGGACCATGATCGCGCTGTCGCCGGGTAGAAAGGAACGATCGAAGACTAGATGAATACCCTGGCTGGGAGCGATCAGCGAGGGCGCGTTCGGATCAGCAAGGCGGCGCACCGAGTCGCTGAACGGTCCCGTCGCGTTGATCACCACTTTGGCGAACGCCTCAAACTCGACGCCGCCCTCGACATCTGTCGCCGTGACTCGATCAATGAAACCGTCTTCGTCGCACGAGAGCGCCCTCACGCGCGCATAGTTCAACAGCGTCGCTCCCTGCTCGGCGGCGGTTGCGACAAGGTTTATCAGCAAGCGCGAGTCGTCAAACTGCCCGTCGAAATAGACCACGCCGCCGCGCAGGCCTTCGGTCTTGATCGTCGGCAGCCGTTCTAGAGTTTCCTCACGCGTAAGAATCTGCGATGAGCCGAAGCCGTACTTGCCCGCCAGCAGGTTGTAAACTTTCAGACCAATCCCGTAGAACGGCGCTTCCCACCACTCGTAGTTGGGAACCACGAAGCCGAGATCGCTGACCAGGTGCGGGGCGTTCTGTCTCAACAGCCCGCGCTCCTTCAGCGCTTCCATCACAAGAGAGATGTTTCCCTGTTCGAGGTACCGCACCCCGCCGTGCACGAGCTTGGTGCTGCGACTCGAAGTACCTTTGCCGAAGTCGCTCTGCTCGAGCAGAAGGACTTCGTATCCGCGCGAGGCGGCATCGACCGCTACGCCTACGCCGGTCGCGCCGCCGCCGATGACGATCATGTCCCAGGGCTGGTTGCGCGCGAGTACGCGGCTCATCATCTCCGGGCGGTTCATTTGTTTTACTTCTCGTTCTCCAGAATTTCCTTCGCCTTTTGCAGCTCTTGCATGCGTTGCTCGCTTAACGTCGGGTAATTCAGCTTGAGCTTCCTCAACTTGTCGAGGATGACCCATCCCACCGCGAGCCGGGTGAACCACTTCCGATCCGCGGGTATGATATGCCACGGCGCCCACTCGGTGCTGGTGTGGTTGAAGACGTCTTCGTACGCCGCAATGTAGTCATCCCAGAACGCGCGCTCTTTCACGTCGTTGACCGAGAACTTCCAGTTCTTCTCGGCCTGATCGATCCGGTCGAGGAATCGTTTCTTCTGCTCTTGTTTGGAAACGTGAAGGAAGAACTTGAGGATGATGATTCCGTTGGCGACAAGGTACTTTTCGAAGGCGTTGATCTCCGCAAATCGCCGCTTCCAGATTCCCTTGTTCTTGCTTTCGGCTGGAATACGCTGCCGGGCTAGTATCTCGGGATGGACGCGCACAACCAGGGTTTCCTCGTAGTGAGACCGGTTGAAGATCCCGATCCGCCCTCGCTCCGGCAAAGCCTTGAACGAGCGCCAGAGATAGTCGTGGTCTAGTTCCTCTTCAGACGGAGCCTTGAAGCTGTAGACCTGACATCCTTGCGGGTTCAACCCGGACATCACGTGCTTGATCGTGCCGTCCTTGCCCGCCGCGTCCAGCGCCTGAAAGATGATAAGAACCGCATATGTGTCCTGCGCATAGAGTGTTTCCTGCAACTCGACCAGGTCTGCGAGTCCCTCTTGCAGGAGGTTGTCCGCTTCTTCCTTCTTAACAAAGTCGGCTGTGTGCGCCGGGTCGTAATCTTTGGCGAGCGAGATCTTCGAGCCCGGCCGTACGATCAACCGCTTGTAGATTTCATCGGCTCGAGCGTCCAGTTTTTTCATTGGAAAGTCTCCGCGATAGTGTGTTTGGGAATCGTGACAGTCGCAGCGTGTAACCGAAAGACTACGAGCCTTGAGTGGGCTCCCAACCCTTCGAGCGTATCAAGGCTTCGTTCCAACGTTCGCGCAGGCGCCCGGCTTCGGCGCGCGACATCTTCGGTTCGAATCGGCGTTCCGCGCGCCATTGTCCCGCCACCTCGTTGGTGTCTCTCCAAAAGCCCACCGCAAGCCCCGCCAGGTAAGCCGCGCCGAGAGCCGTCGTTTCGGTCACCGCCGCCCGCACGACTGGAACATCGAGTATGTCGGCCTGAAACTGCATCAGCAGATCATTCCTTGACGCTCCGCCGTCCACGCGAAGCTCAGTCAGCGGCACACCGCTGTCCCCTTGCATTGCGTCGCCCAGATCAGCAACTTGATACGCAATCCCTTCAAGCGCGGCCCTCGCTATGTGACCCGCGGTCGTGCCTCGCGTCAGTCCGATGATCACGCCTCGCGCATACTGGTCCCAGTGCGGCGCCCCCAGCCCGGCGAACGCGGGAACCAGATACACCCCGCCGTTGTCAGCGACCGATGCGGCAAGCGGCCCGACTTCTTCCGAAGATGTGATCAACCCGAGCCCGTCTCGCAGCCATTGCACCACCGCCCCGCCGATAAACACGCTGCCCTCTAGCGCGTACTCGAGCTTCTCCCCAATCCTCCACGCAACGGTGGTCAGCAGGCGATTCGTTGAGGTGACCGGCGTGCCGCCCGTGTTCTGAAGCATGAAGCAGCCGGTTCCATACGTATTCTTGGTGAGGCCCGGCGCCACACACATCTGTCCGAACAACGCCGCCTGCTGGTCTCCGGCAATGCCGGCGATAGGGACTTCTTCGAGTCCGAGAGTCGTCGAGACTGGTCCGTAGACTTCGCTCGACGACCGAACTTCGGGAAGCACGCTTGCGGGAATGTTGAAGAGCCGGAGAAGTTCTTCGTCCCATCGGCCGGTTTGGATGTTGAACAGCATCGTCCGCGAAGCGTTGCTTGGATCGGTGATATGCAGCCGCCCGCTTGTGAGCTTCCATATCAGCCAGCTATCGACGGTGCCAAACGCAAGCGTTCCCGCTTCGGCGCGCGCCCGGGCGCCGGCGACATTGTCGAGTATCCAACTGACCTTGCTGCCGGAGAAGTACGCGTCGATCATCAGCCCGGTTCGTTTTTGAATCATCGATTCGTGGCCATCGGCGCGAAGCTTATCGCAGAATGAAGCGGTGCGCCGGTCTTGCCAAACGATGGCGTTGTGAACGGGCTCGCCGGTCTCGCGGTCCCACACGATGGTGGTTTCGCGTTGATTGGTGATGCCGATGGCGGCGATGTCTCGCGGGCGGAGGTCAGCTTCGGCAAGCGCCGCGACGGCGACGCTGATTTGCGAGGTCCATATCTCCTGCGGGTCGTGCTCGACCCAGCCGGCCTGGGGAAACATCTGTCTGAATTCTTTTTGCGCGACGGCTTTTATGCCGCCGTCGTGATCGAACAGCATGGCACGCGAGCTGGTTGTGCCTTGATCGAGAGCGAGAATGTAAGACACGAAGCCTCCTTGAGCTTACGTTTTGAGAAAAGCTTGGGTAGTATAGCGCAGTTGGAATGGCCGGGCACTTGGAAATGCTCGCGCGTTCCGGCGGTTTCAAAGAGTCAGTTCAGACGCGGGCCCTTCGACTCAAGCTTCCAAGGATCGATACAAACAATGAACCCAGACCCGATCGTTGATTCAGACGAAACCGAAGCAGAAAAGCCGATTGCGACGCGAAATGACTGGCTGAGCCGATATTCGCGGGTGATGGCGCGGTTCGTGCCGGACGCCGTCTCGACCGTGGCAGTCATGGTGACAATCCTGTTCGTGCTCGCGCTGGCGCTCGGCAACAGCTTCACCGCGACCGTTGACGCGTGGTATCGGGGGCTATGGATGCTGTTGCCGTTTACGATGCAGATGACGCTGGTGCTCTTGCTCGGATGCGTGCTGGCCGCGACCCCACTGTTTCGCAAGCTCGTCGTGTCGATCTCGCGACTCCCTCGCAGCTCTACTCAGGTGATCATCGCTTCGGTTCTGGTTGTTGCTGCGATCTCGTATCTGAACTGGGGGCTTGCGCTCGCGCTTGGGCCGATTATCGCCGTTCACTTTTCCTTCGAGGCCGAGCGAAGAGGCATCCCTATCGACTTCCCCTTTTTGCTTGCGGTCAATGGAGGCGCCGGATCGGTCTGGCAGTTCGGGCTCTCTGCAAGCGGTCCGCTGCTGATGGCAACGCCCGGGCACTTCCTTGAAACAAGCACCGGCACGATGTCGCTGCCTTCGACCATCTGGTCACCGGCGGCGCTTGCTCTGGTGATCACCTTCCCGATCGGCGTCATTTTTCTGGCGCGACTCCTGATGCCGAAACAGCCGCAACAGCTCTCGCAGTTTCCCTCGGCCAGCAAACTCGCTGACCCGCTGCAGACCGAGGATCGAGGCGGGGCCAGCTTCTCGGAAAAGATCGAGCAGCACTGGCTGATAGCCGCCATCCTGTGTGTGAGCCTGGTCGCCTGGTTGTACTACCACTTCATAGTCAAACGTTCGAGTCTCGATCTTAATTCGCTCAACACCATTTTCCTGATGCTGTGCTTTCTTTTGCACCGAAACATGCGCAACTTTTCGCGGGCGTTGCAACGCGCGGTGGTGTCCTGTTGGCCTATACTGGTTCTCTATCATCTGTATGCGGGCGTCGCCGGGTTGATCCAATTCACAACGGTTGGCGAAGCCGCAAGCGACCTGGTCGCTCCTATTTCAACTCGCTGGACCTTTCCTTTGCTGACGGCCGTTGCCGGGACAATCGTCGCCACCTTTGTTCCGTCGAGCGGCGGGCAGTGGGTCATCCAGGGTTTCGTCACGCTCAAAGCGGCGGAAGCCGCAGGCGTGACGGCTCAACGAGGAATGCTGGCTTTGGGCGTCGGAGACCAGATGGGCAATCTGGTTGCGCCGTTCTGGTTTCTGGTAAGGGCCGAGATTGCCCGCATCGACTTCAGGACATTTTTCGGCTACGGGTTGATCTTCGCGCTGCTCTGGTTTGTGTTCGGCGTTGCGGCGTTTACGTTCTTGCCGTGTTAGCCCGGCGGTGAGCTATCTCGCGCTTCCCGCAACAGGATGCGCCCAAAGAGCGGGTTGGTTAGAAAGGCAGACAATTATGTCAGATTGGACCTTTGCGCAGTCTGAGCCTTCGGAGGAGCTTGCGAAGCTTCACCTCTTCTCAGTGAAGAAGCGACAACCGCAAGGCGACATCGAATTCATCATCACGATCCGTGAGTACGTAGACCGAAACGCGATGAACATGCGCTTCTTCGCCACCGCCGACAAGCAGACCAATCAGAAGACCACGCCGTTTACGCCGTTTGGGTGGGGTGAGACGCTGCTCGGCGCGCTGAGCGAATGCGTAAGGGCAATTCACCGCTTTCCGTATGAGGGCGAGATCGGCGAGTCCAAGTGAATGGAGGGCGCGGGCGGCAAGGGGGGCTACCTTCACTTCGAGACGCCCAACGTGTTCTTCAAGACGCACCCCAGCGGCGCGAGAAATTGGCTGGACGCATATCTTCGTCATCCTGGATGAAGTGCAAGGGATATCTACAATGTGCACTCCAGTTTCCAATAACCGAGTCAGGAGTCGTCAGGGACACGGTGTTCTATTCATCACTGGCACAAACATGAGCATCGATGGCCAGCGATTCCTGTTAATCCGTCCGCCGGAAGACGCCTCGACGCGGCCCCTGACCGTGGTGCAGAAGCGGACAGCGGAGTTGAAGAAGAATTGACGGTAGCACAAGGCACTCTTCTTGGCCCTTACGAGATCCTTGCACCGCTCGGCGCCGGCGGGATGGGCGAGGTCTGGCGCGCGCGGGATACACGATTGAACCGCGAAGTCGCCATCAAAGTCCTGCCCGCCTCGTTCGCCAACGACGCAGACCGGTTGCTGCGATTCGAGCAGGAAGCGCGTGCTACCTCGGCGCTCAATCATCCGAACATCGTCACGATACACGAACTCGGGGAATTCGGAGCCGGACGCTTCATCGTGATGGAACTGGTTGATGGGCGAACGCTCCGCACATTGATTGATGAAAGGGTTTCGCTCGACGCACTGGTACGACTCGGCAGCCAGATGGCTAAGGCGCTGAGTGCAGCCCATGCGGCTGGTGTTACACACCGTGACATCAAGCCTGAGAACATCATGGTGCGCGATGACGGCTACTTGAAGGTGCTCGACTTCGGGCTGGCGCGGCTCGTGCCTACTGGGATGGACCGGGAGGCAGCCACTTTGCAATACACCCAGCCTGGCACACTCCTCGGGAGCGCGCGCTACATGTCACCGGAGCAGGCGCGCGGCGAAAGCGTGAGCCATCCTTCGGACGTTTTCTCACTCGGAATGATTTTCTACGAGATGGTGACGGGGCGGCATCCGTTTGCGACAGATTCGATTCTCGGCACGCTCAATGCCATTACCGGGCAAGTACCGGTCGCCCCTTCACGGGTGAATCCAGAAATCCCTTCTGCGATTGAAATCCTGATCCTGCAGATGCTCGAGAAGGACGCGCGGCTGCGGCCCACCGCGGCGGAAGTTGAGATGGCACTGGCTGAAATCGGAGGGCAGGGCCTCAGCGGGGAGAGCCGCTCGCCGGTCCTGCGGCCACGCACGCGCCATACGGTTGGCAGAGAGAAGGCGCACGCGGAATTGCGTGAAGCCCTCGCTTCTGCTTTCGCCGGCAAGGGATTGCTGATGTGCGTGCCCGGTGAGCCGGGAATGGGAAAGACGACTCTGGTCGAAGACTTCCTTAGTGATCTGCGGGCCGGCGGTCAGGCTTGTATCATCGCGCGCGGACGCTGTTCCGAGCGCCTCGCGGGCACAGAAGCCTACCTGCCGTGGCTCGAAGCGCTCGACGGCCTGCTCCGCGGGCCAGATGGGCAGTCGCGGACGTCGATGTTGGGTAGTGAGTCCGTTGCGCAGACGACGAAGCGGCTCGCCCCCACATGGTACGCGCAGGCTATGCCGCTTCAGCCGGATGATTCTTCGGTGGAGCGATTGCTGGCGGAACGCGCTGCGTCGCAAGAACGAATGAAGCGTGAATTCGGCGCGCTGTTGGAGGAAGTTTCGGAACGCCGGCCTCTCGTGCTTTTCTTTGATGACCTCCACTGGGCCGATGTGTCAACGATCGATCTGCTGGCTTATCTGGCCAGCAAATTCGACTCGATGCGAGTGCTGGTCATCGCGACGTACCGGCCATCGGATCTGCTACTGGCGAAGCATCCGTTTCTGCAGGTAAGGCCGGACTTGCAGGCGCGAGGCGTGTGTCGTGAAATTGAACTTGCGTTCTTGTCGCGCTCGGAGATCGAAAAGTATCTCGCGCTCGAATTCCCGGAACATCTCTTCCCGGCTGAACTGCCCGCATTGATTCACTCCAAGACTGAAGGCAACCCGCTTTTTGTGGCTGATCTCGTGCGCTATCTGCGCGATCGCGGGGTGATAGCGGAGGACCAAGGACGATGGGTGCTCGCACAATCGCTTCCCAGCATTGAGCGTGACTTGCCGGAATCGGTGCGCGGGATGATTGAGCGCAAGATCGGGCAACTGAGCGAAGAGGATCGGCGTTTATTGGTGGCTGCGAGCGTTCAGGGCTATGAGTTTGATTCGGCAATCGTGGCGAAAGCTCTGGAGCTGGACCCGGCGGATGTTGAAGAGCGACTGGAGACGCTGGAGCGAGTGAATGCGTTGGTTCGGTTCATCACTGAAAGAGAATTTCCGGGACGCTTGCTGACATTGCGTTATCGGTTCGTCCACGTACTTTATCAAAACGCGTTGTACGCTTCGCTCAGGCCAACGCGAAGGGCCCAGTTGAGCGCGACGGTCGCCGAGGCGCTCCTCGGTTGTTACGGGAAACAGAGCGAGACTGTGGCTTCCGAGCTGGCGTTTCTGTTTGAGGCCGCGAGGGACTGGTCACGAGCTGCCGACCATTACCTGGTGGCGGCGAACAATGCCTCGGATGTGTTCGCCCTTCAAGAGGCCGGCGTGCTGGCGCAGCGTGGTCTGGAGATGCTGCGGCTGCTGCCGGAAGCAACTGACTGCGCGAAGCAGGAACTCACGCTGCAAACGATGCTTGGGCAATCGCTGATGGTCGCCAAAGGCTATGCCTTGCCGGAAGTCGAGCAGGCTTTCATCCGAGCGCGTGAGCTCAGCCTGCAACTTAACGACCTCGCTCAGCTTTTCCGCGCGCAGTTCAGTCTGGCCATAGTTTATGTTGTGCGAGCCGAATACGACCGCGCGTTCGACCACGGCGAACAATGCCTGCGCCTTGCCGAAAAATCCCGGAACCAGCCCATGCTCATGCAATCTCACTGGGTGATAGGCCTGAGCCAATGTTACATGGGCCGGTTCGCCGCCGCCCGCGATCATTTCGAGCAGACCATAGCCATTCACGATGCCGCGGGCATTGACTCCGTAGCTTCGATCTACGGCGCTGTGCTTAGCCGCGCGCATTTGGCGCGGATGCTCCTTTATCTTGGCTATCCAGACCAATCACAACAGGTGATGAATGAGGCTATCGCCAAGGCTGAGCGTTTGCGCTTTCCGGTCGCGGTTGCCAACACGCTCGCGCTGGCTGCTTACCTGCAAGCGTTTCATTACGACGTGCAGAAAACGTTGGAACTTGCCGCAGCGACGTCGCGGCATGCAGGAGAGCACGGGCTGCCATATTACTCGGCCGTTGCAATGTTGACGCGCGGTTGGGGGCTGGCCATGCAGAATCAGGAAGAAGGAATAGAGCTGATCCGCCAGGGTCTGGCGTCGTCTCTCGCAATCGGAACCAGACAGCAACACGGCTACTTCCTTGCTCTGCTGGCTGAAGCGCTAAACAAGGCCGGGCGGGTCGAGGAAGGCCTTGCGACGCTCAAAGAAGCAATGGAAGTGGCGCAGCAGACCTACGAGCCTTTCTACGAGGCCGAGTTATACAGACTGAGAGGAGACGCGTTGGTGAAGGCGGGAGGCGTTTCGGTGTCAGAGGGCGAGTCGTGCTTTCACCAGGCTATCGAAATTGCGCGCCGCCAGCAGGCGAAGTCATTCGAGTTGCGCGCAGTGATGAGCCTCGCGCGCTTGTGGCAGCAGCAGGGCAAGGGCAAAGCAGGCCGGGCGATACTCGCAGAGATTTACGCCTGGTTCACGGAAGGCTTCGAGACCGCCGATCTGAAGGACGCCAACTTCTTGCTTGATGAGCTAAGCGGAGAATTCAGCCTTCATGCCGGCGGCCCCGAGTCGGAAGGCAGGCCGGCTGAGTGAGAGGACGGACATGATGACGGAATCATATTCTCAAACACGGCGCTTTCTGATTACCTCACGTTGGAAGTAAAGAAATGAAGATTGGCGCGGGCGATCATGAGGAAGTGTTTCCCCAACAACCCAGTTGAATGTCGTGCTCAACTGGTTCGAAGACTTGAAGCGCTGACCAGGGACCAAGACAGTTGAAGAACCCTTCACCGCAGAGTTGAAGAAATGACGATCAACTCAGGTACTCGGCTTAATCATTACGAAATACTCTCCCGGATCGGAGCTGGCGGGATGGGCGAGGTGTATCTGGCCGAAGATACCGACCTTGAGCGACAGGCTGCGCTTAAAGTCCTGCGTTTGGAAATCAACGATGATAAGGAACGCGTGCGACACTTCGTCCAGGAGGCAGAAGCCGCGGCCGCGCTCAATCCCCCGAACATTAATGATCTCGCCAGACGGTCACGCGAAGATTCTGGATTTCGTGCTTGCGCAACTCGACCGGCAAAGGAGTGAAACAATATGGCAAAACCTTCGAAATTCGCCCACGTCGTCTATAGCACGCGCCGCTTTGAGGAAATGATTGACTGGTATCAAAGAGTCTTCGAGGCGAAAGTGGTCTACCAAGATCCGGCCCTCGCCTTCCTTACCTACGATGACGAGCATCATCGCTTTGCCTTCGCCAACTTGTTACTGCTCAGTCCGGGGAGCCCGGAACTCCAGGCGCGGGATAAGGCAGGCGTCAATCACGTGGCATACACATACGCAAATCTGGGAGATCTGCTTGGCACCTACGCGCGCCTCAAACAGGAGGGCATCACACCGTACTGGCGCATTCACCACGGCGTGACGCTCTCGTTTTATTACCAGGACCCGGACGGCAATCGCATGGAGTTTCAGGTGGATGCCTGCTCGGTCGAAGAGGGCACTGCCTACATGCAAACTGACGCCTACGCAGCGAATCCGATTGGCGTAGAAATTGATCCCGAAGCTTTGCTCGCGCAATACCGCAGCGGTGTGCCGGAGCAACAGCTTCTGGCGATGCCTCAAGGGCCGATCTCTCCGATCCCCGCTGCGCATGGCATGTAGTGATCGCGGCTTTGCGGCTTGGCGTCTTGGCGCGAAACAGGTCTTCCCCGAGCGCGCAAAGTCGCAAAGTCCTGCGAAGACGCTAGGCAGCTCGCGGACTCTCCCTGGGCTACACTTTGCTCTGCCTGCCAGATCGCAGCAGAGCAACTGAACGCCGCAGGTCATGAGCGAAATGCTTGTCACCAACTCAAACATTTCGCATTACCGCATCGTCTCCAGGATCGGAGCCGGCGGAATGGGAGAAGTGTATCTGGCTGAAGACACCCGGCTCGATCGCAAAGTTGCGCTCAAACTCCTCCCCGCCGAATTCACCCGGGACGCCGACCGCGTCCGCCGTTTCATGCAGGAAGCCAGGGCCGCTTCGGCGCTCAATCATCCCAACATCATCACCGTATATGACATCGGTGAGAGCGAGGCCGGGCGCTTCATTGTCGTGGAACTGGTCGCGGGTCGCACGTTGCGCAGGGTGCTTGCCGACGACAATTCGCTTGAGACGTTGCTGGCGCTCGGCAGTCAGATGGCAAAAGCTTTGAGCGCAGCGCATGGCGCGGGCATTACTCATCGCGACATCAAACCCGACAACATCATGGCCGCATCGGGTGAAGACGCCGCCACAATTGCCCAACAGACTACGCCAGGCATGATCATGGGTACGGTCGCGTATATGTCGCCCGAGCAGGCTACGTCAACAGGATCAGCCAATCGCTTCAGCGGTATCTCGTTTTCGATCTCCTTGATGGTGGCCTCATCCAGCGCATCCCTGGCCCCTTCGGGCAAAACCGCACCAGGCTCTACGGCATTGATGGAATCTATAGTTGTGGATGGTGGTTTGATTCTTCCCGAGATGACCGTTGCGACTATTCGAATAGCTATAGAGAGCGCCTGGCAGCGCAGGCAAGGGAGCACGCGAAGCGAATCTCTGAATCGCCAATCCGTGCGACGCCATTCATAACTTCGCGAGTTAGATGCAGAAGTGCAAGTAACGATCTCCGCCGGATGCGGCTGCCACATCGAGATTGAAAACTGATGAGTAAAGAACTACAACCCAACACAATGCTGTCGCACTACCGCATCGTCTCGAGAATCGGAGCTGGCGGGATGGGTGAAGTGTATCTCGCTGAAGACGTCAGGCTTGGACGCAAGGTCGCGCTCAAGATCTTGAACGCCGACCTCACCAAACACGAAGACCGAGTCCGGCGATTCGAGCAGGAAGCCCGGGCCGCGTCGGCGCTCTCGCATCCGAACATCCTCACAATCTTCGACATCGGCACGGAAGTCTCGACTCACTTCATCGCCACGGAATACATCGATGGACCGACGCTCAGGTCACTCCTGACGCGCGCCAGGATGAAGCTCGGTGAAGTACTCGACGTTGCCCTCCAGGCCGCAGGGGCGCTTGCAGCAGCTCACGCCGCGGGAATCATTCATCGAGACATCAAGCCCGAAAACATCATGGTGCGCGCGGACGGCCTGGTAAAAGTTCTGGACTTCGGGCTGGCAAAACTGATCGAGACACAAGCTCCATCGACCGACAGCGTAGCGCGAACCATCGCAAGGGCAAACACCGATCCGGGGACGGTGATGGGGACCGCTGCCTATATGTCGCCCGAGCAGGCGCGAGGACAAAGCGTCGATGCTCGAACCGACATCTTCAGCCTTGGAGTGGTGATCTATGAGATGATCGCCGGACGCGCTCCGTTTGAGGGCGAGACCGCGAGTCACGTCATCGTGTCAATACTCGAGAAAGAGCCGCCCCCCTTGACACGCAGTTCACCGGAGGCGCCGAGCGAGCTCGATCGAATTGTGACCAAGGCGTTGGCGAAGGACAAGGACGAGCGATACCAGACCGTAAAAGACTTACTTATTGATCTGAAGAGGTTGAAACAACGCCGCGACCTCGACGCTGAGATCGAGCGGTCTATCTCACCGGACACGCTTAGCCGTTCGGAGGCTGCAACAAGCGGCGTTCCGGCGGCTGTTTCAACCGCAATACCCTCGACTGCATCAAGCGGTGAGGTAGCGGCGCGTACGACTTCGAGCGCTGAGTACCTGGTGAGCGGCATCAAGCAGCACAAGAAAGGCGCGGTCGCGGCCGTGACGATCTTGATCGTTGCGATAGCGGCGCTCATTTATTTCTTTTATCCAGCCGCAAGCAGCGGCGCAATAAACTCAATCGCGGTCTTGCCTTTCGCGAACGCGGGCGGCGATCCGAACATGGAATACGTTTCCGACGGCGTCAGCGAGAGCTTGATCAACAGCCTATCGCAGCTTCAGCGGTTGCGGGTCACCGCGCGCACGACCGCTTTCCGTTACAAGGGAAAAGAGGTTGATCCGCAGCAGATCGGACGTGAACTCAACGTGCGCGCAGTGCTGATGGGACGCGTGCGCCAGATGGGCGACACGTTGAACATTCAGGTGGATCTGGTCGATGCGACGACGGGGGCGCAGCTCTGGGGCGAGGAGTATAACCGGAAGGTTTCCGACATACTGGCAGTGAAACAGGACATTTCCCGAGAGATCACCGACAAGCTCCGCTTGAGATTGACCGGCGATGAGCAGAAGGAAATCACCAGACGCGACACGACCAACGCCGACGCGTACCAGTCCTATCTGAGAGGACGCTTTCACTGGAACAAGAGAACCGGCGTCGAATTAAAGAAAGCGATCGATCAATTCCAACAAGCGATCGACCGCGACCCAAACTACGCCCTCGCTTACGCCGGACTGGCCGATTGCTACATGCTTTTGGAACAATATGCAGGCGTTCCTTCGAGCGAAACCGCGGCTAAAACAAAAGCCGCGGCCGAGCGTGCCATCGCGATTGATGATTCGTTGGCGGAGGCGCATACCTCCCTTGCCTTTCATTACCACCAATCGTGGCAGTGGGCGGAATCTGAAAAGGAGTTCAAGCGGGCGATCAGCCTGAATCCGAATTACCCGACAGCTCGGCACTGGTATCAGATTCTGCTTGAAGCCCTGGGCAGGAACGACGAGGCGTTTGTCGAAATCAAGCGCGCGCTGGAACTCGATCCCCTCTCGCCTGTCCTCGAAGTCAACATCGGCGACGCCTACGCCAGGAAGGGGGAATTTGACTCCGCGATGGAGCATGCCAAACGGCTGGTGCAACTCGACCCGAACTTTCCGTTGGCCCACCATATCCATGGCTTGGTGTACCTCAGGCAACGGAGATATGCGGAAGCAATCGGAGAGTTCCAGCAGAATGTGGCGAACGACCGGTCAGCCTATTCACTCTCGTATCTGGGCCACGCTTATGCAATGGCGGGAAGACGTCATGAGGCGCTGGCGTACCTCAAAGAACTCGAAGGCATGTACAACAAGCGCGAGTCCCTCGCACAATATCAGGCTGCAGTGTATGCAGGTCTCGGTGATAGGGATCAAGCCTTCGCCTGGCTCGAAAAGGGTTTCGAGGCTCGCAATGCCACCTTGGTTTTTGTGGTATTTGACTTGACCTTCGACCCTCTCCGCAGCGACCCGCGGTACGCCGACTTACTGCGACGCATGGGACTCAGACCGTAGCGTATTGAGGCCTTATCGAGGGTGACTTGCCGGTCGTCGGATTCGACTACACGGGAAAGGACTGCTTCGGAGTGGATGCTCGCGGCGGGTTTCGCGAAACAAGAGTCGAACATCTGATCGGCCCGGATTCAATGGTGATCGGAATCAAATGACCTCTAGTAGTACGCCACTGTTTGGACGGCTGCCGCTCTCAAATGGCGGTCTGAGTCTGAGACACGATGACTAAAGATAAAGAACCCGCTTCACAGATCATTCCAGCCGCCGGGGCAGAGCAATATCCGCCGGTTGGCTATTCCTGGTACGTCGTCGGCATCCTGACTGTCGCTTACGTATTCTCCTTTATCGATCGGCAGATTCTGAATCTTCTGGTAGGCCCGATCCGGCGCGATCTTCAGATCAGCGATACCGAGATGAGTCTGCTGATGGGTTTCAGCTTCGCCGTCTTCTACACTTTCTTTGGCATTCCGCTGGGGAGGCTGGCGGATACAAGGAGCCGTCGCGCGCTCATAACGGGGGGCATCGTTCTTTGGAGCCTGATGACCGCGGCTTGCGGACTGGCAAGAAACTTCGTGCATTTTCTGCTGCTGCGGATGGGAGTCGGGGTAGGCGAGGCCGCGCTCTCACCGTCGGCCTATTCGCTCATCGCCGATTATTTTCCCAGAGAGAATCGCGCCACGGCGCTGAGCGTCTACTCGATGGGAATCTATATTGGCAGCGGCCTCGCTTATCTGCTTGGCGGCCTGGTGGTTAAGGTGGCGTCGGCGCAGGAGCGCTTGAACCTCCCGATAGTCGGCGAAACCCGACCATGGCAAGTAGTGTTTTTTGTGGTGGGTTTTGCTGGAGTGCTCTTTTCCGTCTTTATGTTCTCCGTTAGAGAACCGGTTAGAAAGGGACTTCGGATGGCTCGAGCGGCGGATGGGAAGGAAACGCGAGCGCGCGTGACGATGCGTGAAACCATCGACTACCTTAAAGCTAACAAGGTCACTTTCATCTGTCACAATTTAGGTTTTGCGTTGCTCTCCTTCTCCAGCTACGGCAGCACCGCGTGGATTCCGGAATTCTTTATTCGCAAGCACGGTTGGACAAGCGCGCAGGTGGGCGTGACCTACGGAACAATTATCATGGTATTCGGAGCGCTGGGCATCGTGTTCGGCGGCAAGCTGGCGGACTGGATGGTTCGTCGCGGCTATCGCGACGCGAATATGCGTGTAGGGCTTATCGCGGCCATGGCGTGGGTCCCTACCGGCATGCTCTATCCGCTGATGCCCGATGGGAACCTCGCGGCTGCGTTGCTGGCTCCGACTACTTTTTTGGTGAGCATGCCGTTTGGTGTTTCGGCTGCGGCTATCCAGGAGATGATGCCTAACGAGATGCGCGGGCAGGCATCGGCCATCTACTTGTTTGTGGTCAACCTGATCGGGCTTGGCCTGGGACCGACCGCGGTCGCGATGATGACTGATTATGTATTCCGGGACGACAACATGGTCAACTATTCGTTGCTGGTGGTGGCGACCGCCGCGCACACAGGGTCGGCGCTGCTGTTGTGGCGTGGGCTGAAGCCGTATCTGAACAGTCTCACGAGGTTGGCGGAGTGGAGTAAGGCGAATGGTTAGAGAAGGGCGACCTGCGCAGGTGCTGAAGAAGCCAAAAAAGGGGGGAGGCAGCGGGTCCCCGTCATAGTAGGCCGGGTTTGAACGATCCCCTAACTGCGTTGGGGGTATTCTTAGGAATCGAGTTTTCACTTACTCTACGCATTGGTGGGATTCGGGCTGCGTGACTCCGTTCTTGTTCTTGCGTGACCTCTTTGATAATCTCGCGCGGCGCACCAGTACAGCTAACTCCTGGAGGGACGACCCTATGAAAACCCGCGAAGCCTCGCAACGGAACCTATTTTACATCTCGCTTACGGTCCTTTTGGCCGTTCTCACGCTCAGCTCGACGCCCGCGGTCGCACAAACCTGCGATAAGCTTGCCGAGCTCAAGCTCGCAAACACGACGATCACTTCGGCTAAGTCGGTAGCCGCGGGAGCATTCACCCCGCCATCGGGCTCGGCGGCTCCCTACAAAGAACTGCCCGCGTTCTGCCGGGTCACCGGCGTCATCAAGCCGACCGCTGACTCGGAGATCAAGTTCGAGGTTTGGATGCCGAGTGCGGGTTGGAATGGAAAGTTTCACGGCATCGGCAACGGCGGCTTCGCGGGGTCGATCTCCTACGGTGGGCCGGCCGGCGGGTTGGGAGGGGCGATAGCGCGGGGCTACGCGGCCGCTTCGACCGATACCGGTCACAGCGGCGGCGATGCGAGCTGGGCGCTCGGGCATCCTGAAAAGATCGTTGACTACGGTTATCGCGCGGTCCACGAGATGACCGAGAAAGCCAAATCAATCATCGCTGCGTTCTACGGAAGCGGCCCAAAGCGATCCTACTTCGCAAGTTGCTCGAACGGAGGACGACAGGCGCTGATGGAGGCGCAACGCTATCCTAATGATTACGACGGGCTCATTGCCGGAGCGCCTGCAAATTCCTTTACCAATATTCTTCTGGGATTCGCCTGGAACATGCAGGCGACGCTGAACGACCCGGCCAGCTATATCCAGGCGAGTAAGCTGAAAGCCATCGAAGCGGCCGGGCTTGCCGCTTGTGACGCGCGCGATGGAGTGACTGACAGCGTGATTGACAATCCTTCCACGTGCAGCTTCGATCCGGCGAGCTTGCGTTGCAATGGCGCCGAGTCGGACGACTGCCTGACTGAAAAACAAGTCGTGGCGCTTAAGAAAATCTATGCGGGTCCCAGGACTTCGAAGGGCGAGCAGATCATCCCCGGTTTTGTGCCCGGTGGTGAAACCGGGCCGGGTGGCTGGAGCGGCTGGATTACAGGCGCGTCGCCGACCCGCGCGGCGCAGTTCTTTTTTTCTACTCAGACGATGAAGAACATGCTCTACAACGATCCGGCGTGGGACTTGAAGAGTTTCGATCTCGATAAAGCCGGCAAGCTGGCCGGCGAGAAGCTGGCTCCTGTCCTGAACGCGACCGACCCGAACCTGAAAGCTTTCAAGGCGCGCGGCGGCAAGCTGATTCTCTATCACGGCTGGAATGACGCAGCGCTCCCACCGATGAACGCAATCAACTATTACGAGAGCGTGGTGGCTAAGATGGGCAAGCGCGATGCTGGTTCATTTGTTCGCCTTTACATGGTGCCGGGTCTTCAGCATTGCGGCGGGGGCCCCGGCCCGGATAACTTCGGATCGTTTGTCACCAGCGCCCAGTCCGACCCGCAACACGACATGACAATGGCGCTCGAACGCTGGATTGAGGAAGGCAAGGCGCCGGATCGAATCATCGCTTCGAAACGACAGAGCCAGGATCCCAAGAGCCCGGTCATCCGAACACGGCCGCTCTGCCCGTACCCGCAGGTGGCGCATTACAAGGGAAGCGGGAGCACGGACGACGCCGCTAATTTTGTCTGCACGACAGAGAAGACTGGCTCCGGCTTGAGCAAGAAATGAACGACCTCGCTGCGAGGGGATTCTCCGCGTCTTTGCGTGTCTTTGCGGCTTTGCGTGAAACCCTATGGTATCTGAACGAGCCTCCTCTCGGGAGACGGTTTCTCGCAAAGCCGCCAAGGTCCGCAAAGAACGCTAAGCATTGCTGATTTTTTTCACGGAAGATTTCCTGGTCCTGACGCGTCAAAGGTGAAACAACTTTGCTTAGGGAGGAAAGAGCGTATGAAGATCGAACGACTTCTCATAGCCGTCACCGTTATCAATCTCGGGCTTTCGATGTTTCTGCTGGCACAGATCCGGCGGGTCGACGCGGGTAGCGTCGAGCCGGCCAGCCCCGCACCTGTGCTTCGGGGCAGCTCGCTTGAGATAGTCGACGATCAGGGAAGAGTTCGGGCAAGCATCAAGATTCACCCGGCAGATCCGAACTTCAAGATGCCCGACGGTAAGACGGGATATCCTGAAACAGTGATGTTTCGGCTGATTGATCCTAACGGACGGCCTGAGGTAAAGCTCGGAGCGTCAGTGCAAGGCGCGGGGCTCGGGCTCATTGGCGAAACCGACACCACACATGCTCTGTTGCAGGCGGACGGCCCGGACACTCTGTTGAAATTGACGAACAAGGCCGGCAAGCAGCAGCTAATCAAGCCGTAGAGTCTGTCGAGACGTGAAAGCTCAGTTGCGCACCGGTGTCCAGGCACGGTCTCCCACGGCAAACGATTTCGAGGAGGCCGCCATCGACCATCGAATTGCCCAGCGCGAGATCAAATGCAGATGTCGAGTTTGATGCCGTCGACTTCCCAGATGGCGCCGGGAGCCTTGCGGCACGGCCACAGCGGCTCTTTCATCTGAGCTTCCCATTTGGCGAGTTCCTTCTTCAATTGCTCGACGATCTCAGGACGCTCGGCGGCGAGATTCTTGTGCTCGCCGGTGTCTTTCGACAAATCGAACAGCCAGAAGTGATCTCCGCCTTTGAATAATTTCCAGTTGCCCTTTCGAACAGCGGCGTTCGAGCCATTCCGCCAACACAAGACTGGGTGCGGGGCGCTCTTGTTCTTCCCGGTCAGATACGGCATAAGGTCGACCCCATCAAGCACGCGATCTTTCGGCAGTTCACCTCCTGCTAGAGCTACCGCTGTCGGGAAAAGATCGAGCGATGAAATCACCTGATCGCTCACCGTTCCCGCTTTCAGTTGCCCCGGCCATTGCATCGCAAACGGAACGCGGAATCCGCCTTCCAGGTGGGTCAGCTTGCCGAAACGCAGCGGGTCATTTGTGCAAGCGCCGCTGTAGGTCGCGCAGCCGTTGTCGCTCAGAAAGACCACCAGCGTGTCTTTCTCCAACCCCGTGTCGCGCAGCTTCTTGAGGATCACGCCGACGGCGTCATCCAGCGCGCTCACCATCGCCATGTAAACGCGGCGGCGCTCATCCTTAACATTCGGAAACCGGGCTAGATATTTCTGCGTCGCTTGAAAAGGTTCGTGCGGCGCGTTGAACGGAGCGTAAAGAAAGAACGGTTCTTTCTGATGACGATCGATGTAGGCGACCGCTTCGCGCGCGAAGGCGTCCGTCAGATAATCGCCTTCTTCAACCGGCGTCGTGTTGCGATAGATCGGGTTCTGCGGCGATCGCGTGCTTGCGGCGCTGGCTCCGCCTTCGACGTTGCCCCGGCGGGTCATCACCCCGGGCTTGTTCGGATCGATGTAGAGGTTCGCGCCGAACAGGAAGCCAAAGTATTCATCAAAGCCGCGCTGAGTGGGCATGTATCGATCGTTCATTCCGATATGCCACTTGCCGACCATCCCGGTTGCGTAACCGGCCTTCTTTAACGCCTCGGCGAGAGTGATCTCACTAAGAGGCAAGCCCATGTCTTTGTTCGCGAGCGCTCGTTGCAGCGGTCCGGCGTTGAACTCAAAACCGAAGCGTTGCTGATATCGCCCGGTCAACAATCCGGCGCGTGAAGGGCTGCACACCGGGGCCGAGACATAGCCGTTGGTGAACCTGATTCCGTTCATGCCGATCGAATCGATGTGCGGCGTGGGAATTTCTTTGCAGCCGTACATGCTAATGTCGCAATAGCCCAGGTCGTCGGCGAGGATAAAGACTACATTAGGTTTGCGCGCGGTTTGTCTGCCGCGAGTCGTAGACGAACGATCCTGAGCGGTCACGAGCGGGATGCCAACCAGCAACGCGGCAACAAGACATAGTGAAGTCGACTGTGCGGTCTTTCGTTTCACGTAGGTTTCCCGTGAGGTTGTAGTCCCGTCTTCGGAAGTCTGTCGGATGAATAGTCCTCTCTACTAAACCTCCGCGTCTTGGCGTCTCCGCGGTGAGATGTTTTTCGCGACTCAGACTAACCGCGGAGACGCTAAGACGCAGAGGTTCAGTAGAGGCGCTACAAACTTCCGCCTAAAGGCGGGACTACAAACTGCTAGATCCCCATCGCCGATTCCCACTCCCCGAGCGTTTGATCCAGCCGGTCCATCAAGTCGTCAACCTGCGCGAGAGTTATACACAACGGCGGGGCGATGAAGATCGGCATTCCGCGCTTCAACGCTCCCGGCCGCCGAGGACCGTACAACGACATATAAAACGCAAGCCCGTTCTTTAACCCAATCCCCTGGAACTTCTCATCAGCGTTCGCCTCGGGTGGAAACCATTCCATTGTCTCTTTGTCGCGCACGAGCTCAAGCACCATCAGCAGCCCTTTGCCGCGCGCGTCGGCGATCGTCCGGCGAGCTAGAAAACGTTCCGCGTTGGAGTGCAAATACTCTCCCACGTGAGCGCTGTTCTCAACCAGTTCGTCTTTTTCAATGATGTCCAGAACCGCGAGACTTGCAGCGCACGCCAGGGGGTGGCCCATGTTTGTGAACCCGTGAACGAAAGTCTCGCCGGCTGCGAACGGTTGGTTCACCTCGTCGCTAACTGTCACCGCTCCCATCGGGACATAAAGACCCGAGATACCTTTTGCCGTGGTCATGATGTCCGCCTGCACGCCGAAGTGTTCCATCGCAAACCAGCGGCCCGTGCGGCCAAAGCCGGTCACCACTTCGTCGGCGATCAGCAACACGTCGTAGCGATCACAGATCTCGCGGACTGCCTCCCAGTACTCCTTTGGCGGTATCAAGCCGTAGTCTTTGCCTGCGCCGACAGGAGTGGCGATAAAAGCCGATACCTGCTCGGGCCCGACGAAATAGATCGTTTCCTCAAGCTCACGTGCGCACTGAAGCGCCCAGTCTACTTCGCTCATTCCCTCGGGGCGCTCCTTCGAGTTGCGGTAGTGCCGAACGTGGGGCCAGTTCGCCAGCATCGGAAGAAACGGCTTGCGAAAACCCGGCCCGCCCGCGACTGACAACGCGCCGAGCGACATCCCGTGATAGCTGTCCCACGTCCCGATCACGACACTCTTCTGCTGGTTGCCGCGAGCGAGGTGATACTGGCGGGCGATCTTGATGGCAGTCTCGACCGCTTCCGAACCGCCCGAGCACAGATAGGTGGTGTTGAGATTCCCCGGAGCGAGCCTGGCAATCCTGGCACAGACGTCGGCTCGCGGCTGATTGGAAAGCGCCGGGTGGCAGTAGGCGTACTTCTCGGCTTGCCGAGTGATGGCTTCGATGACGCGGCGGTCGCCGTGCCCGATGTTCATCGCGATCGGACCTCCTGACGCGTCGATGTAGCGGTTGCCGTCGTTGTCGTACAGGTAGATGCCTTCGGCTCGTTCGAGGACCGGCGCGAACGCGTGATACGAGAAGAGGTGCTGCCAATCGCCGTCTGCGCTGCGCTGGTGTGGGATCGCTCTTTCTGGTGTTGCCATCGATAGCTCCTCTCTGTTCGCTTCTCTCTGCGTCACCTCTGCGTCTTGGCGTCTTGCGGTTAGTTAGCGTTGAAACCTGCTAACCGCGGAGCCGCCGAGACGCCGGGCTTTCGCAGAAAACCTTCCGCCTGATGAAGACGGGACTACAGACGCCCAACCTGGAACTCCGAACTCTGAACCCGAAACCTATTTCCCCCACTCGATCAGCGCCTTTGCATACGGTTCCGGCTTCTCGAGGCCGATCAGGTGACCGGCGTTGGGAATCTTCACGACCTGCGAGCCGGCGATCTTCTCACGGAAGATATCAGCGTACATCGGTGAGATGAACCTGTCCTGCTCGCCCCACACGATGAGCGTCGGCGCTTTGAGTCGCCATAGCCTTCGTTCGAGCCCGCTTTCAGGAATCGGGAAGAGAAACTTGGCGACGGTCCGAAAGCCGCGCGACATTCCGATCAGCGTCTCGATCTGCTCCTGCGTGCGATCATCCTTGGTGCTAAAGAGCTGAGTCAGCCCCAGCATCTGCTGCGCAGCCGCGCACGTCATGTCGTGGAACAGATAAGGCGCCAGTTCATGCGCCATGCTGCCGAAGAGATCAACCACCGGAGCTTCGTCGCGCCATAAACCGACCGGAGCGGTCAGAGCCAAACGGCCAATCTCCTTTGGCCGAAGCGCCGCCATCTCCGCAGCCATCCACCCGCCAAGCGACTCACCGACCACGTAAGGTCGATCAAGCCTGAGCGCTTCAATAATGTCAAAACCATGAAGGAACAGATCAAACTGGTCTTCAAGATGCTCGAGACCGGTCGACTGACCGAAGCCCGGCAGCAGCGGCGCGTAGACGTGATACTTGTTTGAAAGCAAGGGCAGCACGCCTTCCCAAGCCGCGATGCCGCCCGCCCCGTGCAGGAAAAGGAGAGGCGCGCCATCGCCGGCTTCAAGGACTTGAATAACCGGACGGCCGGCGCCGAGGTTTAGCAGCGTAGATCGAGGTGCATCGCTCATGCCATCACCTCCTGTGGACGTTCGGCCCGGGCTCGCACTTCGGCGTTGTGACTGCCGGGTTGCTCGCGTTGGTCTGCCGGGAGCGCCTTCGGCCACCAGTGATCTTCCCACTCATTCCAGATCGAGCGCACGTGCGGGATCACTTCATTGGCAAACAGGTAAGTCGCTCGGTTAGTCAGTTCCATCGGCGCGGAGCCGATGTGCAACGCTACGCCGAGGTGGCCGCACCGCAAGCTTCGCGCCAGTTCGTCAACGTGCTGACGCACCGTCGCAGGCGAACCGGCGATGATATAACCCCCATCGACCAGCTCCTTCCAACTCTTGTTCCCGCCCATGTTCAGCGAAGTGTTACCGGCCTGAGCGACTACACCGGCGCGAATCGAGGCTTCGGTCATGTAGCCCGGCGGTCCCATCATTCCGGGATAAAGATGCAGGCACTTGTTGAAGAAGTAATTCACGTGCGGCCACCATTCGCGCTCGCATGCTTCGTCGGTGTCGCTGACACAAATCTGCTGGAAGAAAGTGCAACTGTAAGGATTCGGTTCCTTGCCAAGCGCGGCCATTCGGTCCCAGTAGCCGTCGAGCACCTTCCGCGCTCGCTTATAGCCGCTGAACGAAAGATAGCTGTAGTTGTAACCGAGCTCGGCACAGAAGTCCCACGTCTCGATCGAACCGGTGCCGGGGATCCAGATGGGCGGGTGCGGCTTCTGAATCGGTTGCGGCCACAGGTTGACGTAGCGCAGCTTGGTGTACTTGCCGTTGAACGCGAACGGCTCGCGCGCGTCCCAGGCCTTGAGGATCAGGTCGTGCGCTTCACGATACTTGTCTCGAAGGGTGACCGGGTTCTGCCCGTAACAGTAGTTCACATCCATCGGCGTGCCGACAGGGAAGCCGGCGATCAATCGTCCGCCGGAGATCACGTCGAGCATCGCAAACTCCTCAGCCACTCGCGTCGGCGGATTGTAAAGCGCGATTGAATTGCCCAGCACCAACAGCATCGCCTTTGAAGTGCGCCGCGTCAGCGCCGCCGCCATCAGGTTTGGAGACGGCATCATCCCGTAAGCATTTTGATGATGCTCGTTGACGCCGACCGCGTCGAAACCAACCTGGTCGGCGTACTCGAGCATGTCGAGGTACTCGTTGTAGAGCGAGTGGCCCCGCTCCGGATCGTAGAGCGAGTTGGGAAGGTCTACCCAGACGCCGTGATAGCGCTCGCGGAAGTCTTCCGGAAGCCAGCGATAGGGCATTAGATGGAACCAGTTGAATTTCATTGTGTGTCCTCTCGGGCCGCGTTCTTAAGGGCGGGCCCGGCGTCGGTGATGTGATCGCCCGCTCATTCAGTTGTTCGAATCCGGCGAGCGCGGCGCTCATTGTATGACGAGGAGCCTGCAAAGGCAAAGTCGTGAGTGTGTATTGTAGTGCCCTAATCCGCATATCTTTCTGCGTAACCTCTGATGCGGCTCTGGGTCTCCGCGGTTAGCGGGGTTTCGGCGCTAACTAACCGCAGTGACGCAGAGCCGCATCAGAGGTTACGCCGAGAATTGAAAGTTAGGACACCGCCCGAACGTGTGACCGGCGCCAGCCCGGTGTGCTAATATCGCAGATTCTCGGCGAACGCAGCATCAAAAGTCATGAGTTGGCTCTTATCAATCGTTATCCCTGCTTACCATGAAGAGAAGCGAATCGGGCGCAGCCTGGATGAGGTGCTTCGTTTTCTCGTGGCGAGATCGTACCGCGCGGAGGTCATCGTTGTAGATGACGGCTCACAGGACGGAACCGATCGGGTGGTCAACGAGTGGATCGCGAAATACCGCGAGGCTGGCGAGGAGTTGAGGCTGCTAACCAACACACCGAATCGGGGCAAGGGCTACAGCGTGAAGCGGGGCCTCTGCGAGGCAAACGGCGACATCGTGCTGTTTAGCGACGCGGATTTTTCTTCGCCGATAACCGAAGCGCCGAAGCTTATCGATCCAATCCTCGAAGGCAAGGCCGATGTGACATTTGGCTCGCGAGCGCTTAATCGCGCTTTGATAGGCAAGCGCCAGCCTGCATTTCGCGACTTGGGCGGTCGCGTCTTCAACCTTTTCATGCGAGCGATCACAGGGCTGGAATTCAAGGACACTCAGTGCGGCTTCAAGGCCTTCAAACGCGAGCCGGCGCTGCCTGTCTTTCAGCTTCAAAGCATCGAGCGATTTGGTTTCGACCCGGAGGTTCTGTATATCGCGCGAAAGCGGGGGCTGCGCTTGCTTGAAGTACCGGTGGTGTGGAACGACGCCGAGGGCAGCACGGTGCGTTACGCAAGCGACTCGATCAACATGTTTATCGATCTGGTTCGGATCCGGGTGAACGATCTCACCGGACGTTACGACGCCCCGGCAGTTCACCTCGCGGCTCCGCAGAAACCCAAGCAAGCCGCCAACGGTCATAAGTAAAAGCAGCGCGACTTACGTTCGATCAGGCAGGAATGACGCGACTCAACGTCAACATAGACCACATCGCAACGATCAGACAGGCGCGGCGGACCTTTGAGCCGAGCGTCGTCGCGGCGGCGGTGCTTGCGGACCTGGCGGGAGCGAGCGGAATAACGATTCATTTACGCGGCGACAGGCGTCATATTCAGGATGAGGACGTTCGGGTGCTGCGCTCGGTGGTGAAGACTCACTTGAATCTCGAGATGGCCGCGACTGAAGAGATGATCGCGATCGCGCGCGAAGTGCGGCCAAACACCGTTACGCTCGTGGCCGAGCGCGCGGATGAAGTGACAACTGAAGGTGGACTGGACATGATCGCGCGCGAAGAAGACATCAAGCAGACGGTTGCGGAAATTGCCGACGCGAGCGTGCTCGTGAGCATCTTCGTCGATCCCGACGCGAAACAGATCGAAGCTTCACATCGCGCGGGCGCCAGGCAAATCGAGATATGCACAGCGCGATATGCGGAGCTGACTGACCCGACTCGTCAATTCGAAGCCGGCGAGATCGAAGCAGAGCTGGCTCGCATAGCTGACTGCGCAAGCCTTGCACGCGCGCTTGGTTTGCAGGTAGCCGCGGGTCACGGTTTGACTTATCAAAACGTCGCGGCGATTGCCAGGATCTCGACGATCGAAGAGTTGAACATCGGTCACAACATAGTCGCGCGAGCCGCGCTGGTGGGGATGGAGCGCGCAGTGCGAGAGATGATCGCGGCCGTGAATAGCAAGGTGATCTAGCAGAATACTGAAGCCTGATAACTTTTCCACTAAGCCGCCAAGGCTCGAAGCTGCACCAATCGACTTGGTGCAGCTTTGCGGCTTTGAGTCTTCGTGGCGGCAGACCGTTACGCTTCGAAAATGGAGCCGACCTTAAAGCTGAAGCCGGGAAGAATCCCTGGTGAACTTATCTCATCGTGGGCTTCGAGAGTTATGGTTTCGTAACTGCCGCCCTTCTCGCGAAGGATTCTGACGGTTTGATTCGCGGGATTGACGGCCCAATATTCTCGGACTCCGAACGCGGAGTACATCGCCGCTTTCACTTCCAGGTCGCGCCGCTCGTTCTCGACCCCCGGGGAGAGAATTTCGATAACCAAGTCGGGAGCCCAGTACAGTCGGTCCTGGCCTGCTAGCCGCCCACGCTGTTCGTTGCTGACAAAGACGAGATCTGGAATCACAGCGTTGTGATCATCGAAAATCACTCCAGGTCCTGGCAGCAATTCGCCAACTGGATTCCGAGCCAGGTAGGACGAGAACCTTACAATCAAGTTTCGAAGCACGCGTTGATGGGTGATGGTGGGCGCACGGGACATGAAGATCTCTCCCCCTATAAGCTCATAGAGGTTGCCATCTTCGGGCATTGCATCTATATCAGCGACGGTCATCAGGCGTTCAACGTTGGTTGTCATCGGCGAACCTCCCGGTGGTTCTGAGATTGACGTCCGCAGGGTGATTCTAACACTACATCATCAATCAAAGCGGCGCTTACTTCCTCGGTTCGTAGCTCGTAAGGTTTCGTGATTTGTCGCGGTGCCGCTCGATCGCAAGTTCAATCAAACGGTCGATCAACTCCGAATACCCTATTCCGCTTGCCGCCCACATCTTCGGGTACATGCTGATCGAGGTGAACCCGGGCATCGTGTTTATCTCATTGATGATCACGCGGCCGCGCTCGAGAAAGAAATCCACACGCGCGAGGCCCGAGCCGTCGATCGCTTGAAAGGCGGTTATCGCATCGCGTTGAATTCGCTGGGCAACTTTTTTGGGCAACCTGGCGGGGACTTCGGTCCTCGAAGCGCTGTCGATGTACTTGTCTTCATAATCGTAGAAGTCGTGCCCAACGATTATCTCGCCCGGCAGACTCGCAATCGGGTGCTCGTTGCCAAGCACGCTCACTTCGATCTCGCGGCCGACGACCGCTCGCTCGACGATGATCCTGCGATCGTAGCGAGCGGCGTCGTTGATGGCTTCACGCAGCTCGACTTTGTCTCCGGCTTTTGATACGCCGACCGACGAGCCAAGATTCGCGGGCTTGACGAAGACGGGAAAGCGCAGCGAGCGGGCGATTCGATTGATGATCGGCTGCGGATCGGCTTCCCAGGCCGACCGCGGGAACCATTCGTACTTTGCAATGTTAAGACCGGCTTGCTGGAACAGATGCTTCATGACGACCTTGTCCATACCGGTCGCTGAAGCCAGAACGCCGCCGCCGACGTAAGGCACGCCGGCCATATCGAGCAGACCCTGAATCGTTCCATCCTCGCCGTAGGTCCCGTGCAAGACGGGAAAGATCACGTCGAGTTGTTCGCTCTTCGGTCCGCGCGAGCCCGAGTCGAGCCGCGTCAAGCCCTGCCTCGTGGGGTCGCCGATGATCGCGACTTGTTGATGGTTGTTGGAAGCCATCACCGCCTGAGGCAAGAGCGCGGTCGCGTTGCCTGAGACGAGCCAGCCGCCTTGCTTGGTGATGCCGATTGGAACGACTGCGTATTTGGACTTGTCCATCGCGTTGATGATGGACTCGGCTGAGCGGAGCGAGACTTCGTGTTCTCCCGATCGGCCCCCGAAGATGACGCCAACTCTCAGTTTCCTGGTCAATAATTACCCCTGTGTGCGAACGCCAGCGCTCTCGGGAATCAGATTATTCTCTTTCCGAGCGCCGACAGGATCAACTCGACGGCAAGCTGAGCAGTTTGATTGCTCACGTCGAACACCGGATTCACCTCGGTTAGTTCCACTGAAAGCACCCGCCCCGAATCAGCAATCTTCTCCATCGCAAGATGGCCTTCGCGATAAGTCGCCCCGCCGCGTTCAGGAGTTCCAACTCCGGGCGCGTAAAACGGATCGATGAAGTCCATATCCATCGTCACGTGAATCCCCGCGGTGTTCATCGAAGCAATATTGACCGCTTCGGCGACGACGGCCGGGAATCCACGCTCGTCCAGTTCGCTCATCGGGAAGACACGGACGCCGCTGGACTTTACGAACTCGCGCTCGCCGGGATCGATGCTGCGCGCCCCGATCACGGCGACGTTTTCCGGCAGGACTTTTGGCGCGAACCCGGCGACGTGAGTGAGCGGGCGCGCGCCGTATCCCAGCAGCGCCGCGAGCGGCATCCCGTGTATGTTTCCCGAGGGTGAAGTCTCGGGCGTGTTCACATCGGTGTGTGCGTCCAGCCAGATGATACCGACCTTTTGCTCGCGCTTGCGGCAGAAGCTCGCGACGCCGGCGACGCTGCCGATCGCGATCGAGTGATCGCCGCCCAGTATCACTGGAAGCGCCCCGTCTTCGAGCGCGGCTTCAACCATCGCCGCGAGTTCTTCGGCAGCTTCGGCAATCTGCGGCAGGAAATGCGCGCGCGGGCTGGTCCGTTCGATAGCTTCGGCGGGCCGCACATGAACGTTGCCGGCGTCGGACACTTCGTAGCCGAGCAGGGCTATCGCCTGATTGATCCCGGCTATTCGAATCGCCGACGGGCCCATGTCCACTCCGCGCCGCCCGGCGCCCAGATCCATCGGCACGCCAATGATCCTGGCCTTCTTCTTCATAAGACTCTGCTTCAATATATCCGTTGCTTCAAGATCGCGACAGCTTGCTCGGCGGTGTCCACAAAGGAAAGATGTTCGAGGTCGCTTTGCGACACCACGAGGTACCGGGTCATGCAATCGATGGCGCCGCGCCAGCAATCACCTATGAGGATCAGAGGTCGCCGTGGAAGTACGTTCATCATCAGCTTGTTCCACACAAGTGAAATCTCCGTGACCGTTCCCATCCCGCCTCGCAGCGCGATGTAGCCGCTGGATCCGAGAATCAGCGTTTGAAGCCGTGCGTAGAAGTCCGCGCTTGGCTCGATCTTCTTCAGATAAGCATTCGGCGCGGCTTTGAACTGGTTCATGGTCACGCCGATAACGTGACCTCCAGCTTCGTGGGCGCCGCGACTGATTGCCTCCATAACGCCGTAGTAACCGCCCGAGGCGACCTCGAAGCCGGCTTCTACCAGCAATCGTCCGAGCTGCAATGCTTCTTTGTATTCCGCGGAATCACTGCCGCAGCGCGAGCCGCCAAAGACCGTTATCCGCTTTCGCGCATCCACGTCAATCAATGCCTACCTCGCTTACCTCTTACCAGATCTTCATTATGAGTAAAAGTCCTGGCAAGGCTGCACCGTGGTAGCAATGCTGTTAACGTCGATGCCTCGCTCTTCGGACGCAGATGATTTGGTATCGCCGAGGATGCTTGCACCCGTCGCGTTCATTGCGAGGAGCAGGCTGAGAATAAGAAGGTGCGATTTCTTGGGCCTGTTCATTTGTTGGTCTCCACGGATGGATGGTCTGATTTCACTCGATAACGAGCGGGCACGACAGTCTTGTAACCGTACGTTCTGACCGCGCGCTAAGGTTTCAGCCGGTGAAGCATTCGCGGGAAGGGAATCGTCTCGCGGATGTGCTCGATCCCGCAGAGCCACGCGGTGCAGCGTTCGATACCCATTCCGAATCCGCCGTGCGGAAACGTCCCGTACTTTCGAAGATCCAGATACCAATCGAAAGCTTCTTCAGGCAATCCGTGCGAGTGAATCTGCTTCAACAGAAAATCCAAATCGTCCGCGCGCTGCCCGCCTCCGATCACCTCGCCGTAGCCTTCCGGCGCAAGCACATCAACGCACATCGCAAGCACGGGCCGCTGGGGATCGGGTTGCATGTAAAACGCTTTCACCGCCGCCGGGTAGCGATGCACCATCACCGGCCGGTCGTACTTGCTCGACAAATAAGTCTCGTCGGGGGCGCCGAAGTCGCCGCCCCACTCGAACGGATTCTCGAGCTCCCCCTTCGCGTGGCCCTCCTGAAGCATCTTCACTGCGTCGTCGTACTGCAGTCGCGGGAACGGCGTCTGAATCGTTTCGAGCTTCGACACATCGCGTTCAAGCTCGGCGAGTTCCTGCCGCCGGTTCTCCAGCACCCGACGCACGATGAACGTGATGAAGTCCTCGGCGAGAGTCATTATGTCGTCGAGTTCGGCATAAGCGACTTCGGGCTCTACCATCCAGAATTCAGTCAGGTGGCGGCGCGTTTTTGACTTCTCGGCGCGAAACGTTGGTCCGAAGCAGTAGACTCTTCCAAACGCCGCCGCGGTAGCTTCGTTGTAGAGCTGGCCGGATTGAGTCAGATACGCCTTCGCATCTTCGAAGTAATCGACCTCGAATAGATTCGTGGTGCCTTCGCAGGCGGCTGGTGTGAAGATCGGCGTGTCCATGAGCAGAAAGCCGTTCGAGTCGAAAAAGTCGCGGACTGCCCGAATGACTTCAGCTCGCACGCTCAGGATCGCGTGCTGTCGCTTCGACCGCAGCCACAGATGGCGATTGTCCATCAGGAACTCGACTCCGTGTTCCTTCGGCGTGATGGGAAAGGCTTCGGCAACCTGCAGGACCTCGACCGCCGTCACGTCAAGCTCGTAGCCTCCGGGCGCGCGCTCGTCGGCGCGAACCTTGCCCGTCACGATGATCGAAGACTCCTGTGTGAGCTTCTCGAAATCGTTCCACACTTGTTCGAGGACGTTCTTCTTGAAAACGACTCCCTGGATGATGCCCGAGCCGTCGCGTATCTGAGGGAAAATCAGCTTGCCGCTGGACCTAAGGTTGTAGAGCCAGCCTTTTATGGTTATTTCTTCCCCGGCGTGTTTCGACACGTCTCTGATGTAGGTTTGAGTCACGATCGCTCCTGGTTGGGATAAGTTGGTTTGTCGAATGAACAATGCTACTACAGCGGTGGAAACAAAAAAAGTTTGGACGGAGAAGAGCATGGAGTACAGGCTTTAGCC
>JBASRN010000255.1:0-3547 GCA_049273855.1 Blastocatellia bacterium | reverse complement strand
AAAGAACCTCCCGCCGGGCGTTGCGACCGGGCTTGCGGTGACTGAGATGGGCGGCGAAGTGCTGTTTATCGAAGCCACGCTTTTGCCTGGCGCAAAGGGTCTCACGCTGACCGGTCAGCTTGGGGAGGTGATGCAGGAGTCCGCCAAGGCCGCACACAGTTATCTCTGGGCGCACGCCCACCTGCTTGGCTTCGATTGCCAGGAGAAGCTGGAAAAGAACGGGGTGCACGTTCACGTTCCAGCGGGCGCGACTCCAAAGGACGGACCTTCAGCGGGCGTTGCGATCGTGTCGGCGCTTGCTTCGCTGTGCACCGGCCGGCCCGTTCGCAGCGACACGGCAATGACGGGTGAGATCACGCTGAGCGGCTTGGTGTTTCCTGTCGGCGGGATCAAGGGAAAGGTGCTTGCCGCGCGGCGGGCGGGGATGACGCGGGTCGTCCTACCCCGGAGAAACGAGCAAGACTTGAAGGACGTGCCCGAAGAGACTAGGCGCGAGCTTGAGATCGTCTTCGTCGACACCATTGCTGAGCTTTTGCCGCTGACGCTGATGCCGGAAGGCGAGCCTGCTGGCGAACCCGAGAAGCCAATGCCTGACGCTTCACCGGTTCCGAAAGAGAGCGAGGTTGGAGTGGAGGGCAGTGCGCGAGCCTAGTCGTGCCCTCCGGGTCGATGCCCGGGTGAGTCGGGATAGCTCGAACCTGGACCTCCGTTAGTGCCTGGAGATGTCGCTGGCGCTTTCGTTTCTTGGCTTGACGCTTCCCTCTCGCAAGCTTGCTTCCCACATTGCAGCGTGAGGACCGTCTGCGTCGGTGTAAACGAACTCTACCTTGATTGGCTCGCTCGATTGTGAAGGCTCCGCGCGCCATCCCTCTATTGTGATCGACTCTCCCTGATCACGTCGGTGGTAGACGGTTGCATACAAGTATTGCTGTACGCTGAAGTTTTCCTTGCGCGAGATGCTTTCCTTAACCAACTGAATCGCCTTATCCACGTCTGACTGACGGCGCTCAGCGATCAGCAACCCGCCTGCGACGATGAATATGGCCAATGGTACGCCGGCAAAAACGAGTCTCGGCCAGTTATCAAGAACCCGCCTGAATACAGGTTGAGACGAGAATGGATCGTCGCGCTGCAATTCTTGCCATTCCTGATCGAAGAGGGGGTTGCAGCGAGGGCAAGCGTCGACGGGTGCATCCTGCGACACTCTGAAGCCGCACTCGGGACACGTCCGTTGATTGATGCGCCTCTCGATCATCGAGTAAGCGATCACCAGGGCGGTAACGACAATTATTGCGGCTAGCAGCGCCAATTGCTTCCTCTATAAACCTCGGCCGGCAGAACTCTCCTGAACGCGGCAAATCAGTAGGTGACGCTCTCGCTCGCTTCTCGCGTGCTCACCCGCGCGATGAGGTTCCTGAAGTGTCGCACGTATGTTGCGGTTGCCGTTTCGAGCAGACCGTCGCCGCCTCCGGCGCCTCGTAATCCAGGGCTTTCATCGCGTATCACGCGCGGCCGATCTTGGCCTCGGCCATCTGCAGATTCTTATTGAGCTGCTGATCGCGGCGAACGCGCCAGATCTTGCTATCGAGGTAATAGTGAGTGAACGCGCCGCCCCAGATAAATGCCATCCAGAAGCTATCCGGCTGGACGATCGTGTAATGCGGGATGTGATACGCGGCGCCAAACAGCAGCGCGAACGTGACGTAGCTCCAGACGTTTTTGTTGATCACCGCCGCGGCGCCATACTTCGTAGCGTCGCCGCGCCCATATTTGTTACGGTTGTGAAACCAGATGATCCGGTGGTACTGGATGTTGTGATAGATGGTCAAAGTCGCCACAGCGGCGAGCGCAGCGGCTGCGGGCGGGTTGACCGGTTCGAGAAGCCGGAGCACGATCCAGTGCATCGGAAGGCAAGCAGCGAGCAGCAAGAGCTTGGGAACGTTCAAAGGTCGTCCAGAATAGAATATCTGACACTGACGGCCAACAAACAGAATCAGCGAGATGATAAACGCCAACAACACCGGCATCTCGAACCACCAGACGGCGCCGCCGTCGGCTTGCAGCCCCATCCCTTCGATGCGTTCTTTCGCGGCCTGGCTGTGAGTGAGAAACCTGATGAACGGATAGGTCATTCCCAACAACAGGAACGCGCGATCTATCAAGTTGTCGATTTCGGCCAGATCGTTGTTCTTTTTCTTATAGAGAATCATGAAACCGTAATGCTGCTTGACCAGGTGGTAGTATGCCCAAAAGGAAGCGAACAGGAAAAACACCGGCCCCCAGACATCGGTGCCCAGAAAATTGAATTGACCCGCGACGACCATAGCCGGGCCCAGCGCGAACAACAGGAAGCTGCCGTAGAAAAGCCTCGCGTGCTTGCGCCGCTCTTCGCGGTCGGCGTAAGTTCGCGAGATCGTGCCGAAAACATGCGGCCCGTCAAACCCAAGCGCCCAGATCCAGGTCAGGATCATGACCGAAAGGCCCAACTTGACCAGCGTTAGGTTTCCGATCAGAAACAGATAGCTGGCGACTACGCTGCCGATGAACCAGATCAGGTCGTCTTTCCGGTTGATGATCCAACCGCTGGCGACCAACCGGGTTTCACTCTCTTCAATCGCCGCTGTCGCCGTTCCCATGATTTCGCTCCACGATGTCGAGGTGCTTATTGAGAGTTGCCTACGGGCCGCTAGTTTATCACAAGCCCCGCCCGCGACGGCAAACCGAACCGCCTTGCCTTTTCTCCGGGCGATGTGTTGAAAATCAAGAAGCCTTCGCCGCGGATGCGGCCGACACATTACAAGTTTGGAGGGGATGTGAACCAATCAATAGACGAGTTCAACAACTGCATAACCTATCACGTGCTGCAGTGCGTCAACCAGGGCGTCTCGCGCCAGGAGTTTCTGGATACCTTCAACGTCGCCCTGGTAGTGGGAGGCTCAATCACGATCCCCCACCTCCGCAGAGCATTTGAACGGATGGATGAAGCGTTGGCAGGGACGAATGCGTGACTTTGTCGGGTCACCCCCCAACCTGCCGGATCATTCACCTCCATGCCGCAACTTGTTTTGCCTGAACGCTTCGCCAGCGGTTGGTCAGGCTATCTCCTCAGGGGTCACCGTGCGGCGATAAATCCCCGAGTCTCCTCTGAAGCGGCGAAATCCGTGTTTCTCGACGGCGCGCAGGCCCGCGCTTGTCACCGGTCTCACATACAAAGACCGAATGCGCCGGGTGACGCTGGCGATTTGTTTTATGTCCTGGTACAGAAGATGAATCAGATAGGCCTGTGCGTGCCGGTTCGCGCCATACACCATCGACACATAAAGCGCCGCTGCATCTGTCGAGTCTGCGCAGATCTGTTGCGTGTCAATCTCGCGGCTCTTGACGATGCGTCCCGCTTCGATCGACTCTTCGCAATCGCGGTTGATCGGATAGAGGATGTAGAAGCCCGCCAGGTCTCCTTCCGTTGTGGGGCTGCTTCTTATGAGCTTGATGATCTGGCTGTTGGCGGCATGACGCTCGAGTAACACCGCTTCACTAACGTTAGAGA
>JBASRN010000246.1:0-8553 GCA_049273855.1 Blastocatellia bacterium | reverse complement strand
TGCGAAAGAAACGCGCTTTGATGATGGTCGAACCACCAGGTCAGCTTCGGAGACGGACTGTACTTGAAGTCAACGATTGCGTTCTCGTCGCCGTCGAACAACTCCTCTTCGATGAACTTTTGGTTTGGCTTGTGCGAGAGCCCCGCGTAACCAATCTCGGCTGAGCCGTCAATCTTATCGACAAAGAATCGCGAGAAAACGGCAGCGGAAGCAAAGCCATCGAAGCAGTGATCGTGATGCAGTATTTTGAGTTTCATGCGGCGAGAAAGGGTCTCCTCTTCAAGTAGCCAATGAATCTAACACTTCGAGCAAGCAATCGTGAAGCGGATTTGAATTTATCTAGCAGCTGCTGAAAAAGGGAGGGCGCCACCAAGACTCAAAAGACACGGAGCTGCACCAAGTCAGTGATTGCAATATGTTTGTGGGCTTCGTGTTCCCTGGCGCCTTTGTGGCTTAGTGGCGATCGGTTAGTTTTCCGATAGCCTGCTAGGGGCGGTTCCCGGCGCCGCCCATCCTCGCAAGGTCCGGACGGGGCTGCCCCGACATGCAGATCCCGATCGGCGAGTGGTAGCATTAACATGTTGGAGTTTTTCCGGTTGGGCGCGAACCGCTATGTCATCACAGGTAACACTCAAAGAACTCCTCAAGAGTTATACGACTGAAGGTGTGCTCGGCGAAAAGCTCGAGGGTGACCGCGTGCGCTGCTACGCGTGTGGGCATCGATGCGTGATACTGCCGGGGCTCGACGGAATCTGCCGCGTGCGCTTCAACGACGGAGGCAAATTGATGGCTCCGTCTGGTTATGTCGGCGCGATCCAGTGCGACCCGACCGAGAAGAAGCCTTTCTTTCACGCGTATCCCGGCTCGCTCGCGCTGACGTTCGGGATGCTTGGCTGCGACTATCACTGCGCCTATTGCCAGAATTGGGTCACGTCTCAAGCGCTCCGCGATCCGAAAGCGATCGCTCCTCCGATCGAGATCACCCCCGAAGAAATGGTCGAGATCGCACGGCGGCAAAAAGCGAGGCTGGTCGTGTCCAGTTACAACGAACCGCTTATCACAAGCGAGTGGGCGGTTGAGATATTCAAGAAAGCTAAGCCGGCGGGTTTTGTGTGCGCGTACGTCTCCAATGGGAACGCGACCCCCGAAGTGCTCGATTACATCAGACCGTGGGTTGATCTGTACAAGATTGATTTGAAGGGTTTCGATGACAAGAGCTATAGGAAGCTCGGCGGACTGCTGGGAAATGTTCTGGACACGATAAGGATGGTGCACGAGCGCGGCTTCTGGCTCGAGATAGTCACGCTCCTGGTTCCCGGCTTTAACGACTCGCCCGACGAGATCAAGGCGGCGGCTGAATTCATAGCGAGCGTCTCACCGGACATTCCCTGGCATGTGACCGCGTTTCATCAGAACTACAAGATGACCGGTCCTGACAACACTTCAGTTGACACTTTGATACGAGCGGCAGAGACAGGTCGCGAAGCGGGATTGAATTTTGTGTACGCCGGCAATCTGCCCGGGCGTGTTGGAAAGTACGAGAATACGTATTGTCCGCGTTGCAAGGCGATGCTGATCGAACGATACGGGTTCCGTGTCTTGACAAACCGAATCAAGGACGGCGCATGCCCGGAATGCAGACGAGAGATTTCGGGACGGTGGTGAGACAACTGAGAGGAGTTCTCCGCGGCTTGGTCCTTAGTCAGCGGCGATTGCTTCAGCTTCAACTCGCCTGTCATAAAACACTTGAACAATTGACTGAGGAGTCAAATCAGCCAGCGCGTCCTGATCCCGCGTTGCGTTGGCTGGACCACCCTCCCCGGCAACGAAGCGCTCGACAAAGTTGTCTTGAAGCCTCCGATACTGATGAACGCCGCCGCCTGAGTTGAACACCGCAAACAACAGCGGTCCGCGCATCCGGGTGTAAGCGACGCCGACCAGAGTGCTAACTCCGTTGTCGATGGAGACGAGCGTCCCAGTCTTTGCCACGACTGTGCCTCGGATGTCGCCGCCGCCAAGCCGAGTTCGAAGCGTGCCAGAATCGACTCCCGCAACGGGCATCACCTCTTCCAGTTTCAGCGAGTGTTTCTCAAGAACCGACATTAACGCGCGGAGCAGCCGCAGCGCAGCTCTCGGCGTTATGCGGTTGAACTCCAGACCTGATGCGCGCCCAACGTACAGCTCGTTTTCAGTCAGGGCGAGCTTACCTGTAAGGAAGCTCTGTATTGCTTGAGGCCCGCCGACCGATTCGCCGACGATTTCCGCGACGGCGTTGCTGCTGTGAGCGTTCTGAAAGAGCAGAATTCGTGTCATCTGGTCAGAGTAATGAGACAGCAGCAACGTCCCGGTTTTCTCGCCAAAGACGGTAGGACCAACGATTTTGATTCCCGCCCGATCTAAGGCCGCTCGAAGCTTTGCGGCAGAAGTCTCCCTCGAGAGATTCGAGCGATAGCCGGTGGCGAAATAGTAGAACGTTCCCGCGATCCGCAGCGCTCCGGTCACTCGCGACACGCCGAGACGGTTCAGTTGGTTCGCCACCTCATGGGCATCGGCAAGCGCGAACATCGGGTCGGCGCCGCCGTCCACAACCAGATCGCCTTCGAGCTTGCGCGAGTCAAAGTCGAGCTTGCCGTCCGCGAGGAAGTTGGTGCGATAGCGATAATCAGGGCCGAGCCTGGAGAGGGCGACCAGCGACGTGGCAAGCTTCATAACCGACGCCGGATTGAACGCAACATCGGCATTGTGTGCGGCCAGGGTCTGACCGGAGTCAGAAGCTTCGATAAGCACGCCCTGATCGCTGAGCTGAGCACCTCGCGACTGAAGTGCTTCTTTGTATTCATCCAGCGCCAGAAGCCCCACCTGTTCGTTCGTCTTTGGCGCGTGCGCACCAGACATGCCGGCCGAGGCGCCTGACTCTTGAATGCTAATAGGAAGGACGAGGATCAGCAGAGAAAGAAGAAGTGTTCGTATCACCGGCTCGCAACCTCAGCTCATTATCTCTTGCCTGCGTGGGCTTGGATTCAATTGTACAAAACAAACTGGCTGAGAATCCACCTGATCTGAAGTCGCGTCCGCGATCGAACCGCGGCGCAAAAAGATGGGCGGCCTCAATCAGCCGCCCACAGTCGCTCACCGTGCAACAGGAGACTCAATACTGCGCCAGCGCCAGCGCTTTCTGGTAAACGTCCTCGACCTGAGGAAGCACCGCTCGTTCCAGCAGCTTCGAAAACGGAACCGGGCAATCCTTCGAGCCGACTCGCAACACTGGTCCGTCCAAAACATCAAAACACTTCTCGGTGATCTGCGCCGAGATCTCGCCGCCGAAGCCGCCAAAGACCTTGTCTTCGTGGACAATCAGCGCCTTCGACGTCTTGCGCACGGAACTGACTACCGTGTCGATGTCAAACGGGACAATCGATCTAAGATCGATCACCTCCGCGTTAATGCCGTGCTCATCCTTGAGCTGGTTCGCCGCGCGCAGGCACCAGTGAACAGGAGTGCCGTAGGCGACTATCGTCAGATCGCTTCCTTCGCGTCGCACGCGCGCCTTGCCGAAGGGAATCTCATAGTTGTCGCCGGGGCCCGGCGCTTTGGCGAACACCTGGTTGTAAAGATACCTCGGCTCCAGAAAGAACGTGATTCCCCGGCTTCGCATCGCGTGGCGCAGCAGCCCGACGGCGTCGTCGGCAAACGCAGGGGTAACAACTCGCAAACCCGGGAGCGTGGCGAAAACAGCCTCGAGGTTCTGCGAGTGATAAAGCCCGCCCGCGATGTACCCGCCCGACGCGAGCCGCGCGACAATGTTGGGCACAAACTGACCGTTCGAGCGATAGTAGTCGTGCGACGTGTCTACTACCTGCTCCATGGCGGGCCAGAGGTAGTCGGCGAACTGTGCTGCTTCGATCACGATCCATATGTCGTCACGAAACCGCGCAAATCCGTTCGCCGTGCCGACGATGAAGTCTTCAGCTATGGGCGCGTTGAAAACGCGGCTCGGACCGAACTCCTGCTGCATTCCCTTGGTTACGTTAAACACCCCGCCCTTTTCTTTCGAGGCTACGTCCTGACCCCACAGAAACGTATTCGGATTGCGGCGAAACTCCGACATCAGCGTGCCGTTGATGGCTTCGCGCAAAGTGAGCGCCGCACCGCCTTCCGCCGCGATCATAGCTTCGGGCGCGACCTTCGACTCTTCGGGCAGCACAAACAGCGTAGCGGTGCTCGGATCGGGATCGGGTGATGCCTCAGCCTTCTCTCCAGCTTCGGCGACGATAGCTTTGTTCTCTTCTTCGATAGCAAGAAGAGTGACCTCTTCAACATCCTCCACGTTGAGGAGGTGGAGCCGCAGCCGCTCGAAGCTATCGTAGGTGCGAACCTCAGTCAGCTCGGCCTGACTTCGATAGGACTCGTGCCGGTCGGAGTTCGAATGCGCGTTTATCCTTTCGCAAAACGCGTGAAGAAGCACCGGGCCGTCGCCGGCGTGAATTATGTCCGTCGCGCGACGCATCGCCGACACCGAGTCAAACGGATTCGTGCCGTCGCAGTTGATAATCGTCAGATTGCGCAAGCCCCTGTAGTTTTCCGACACAATCGGATTCGCAGTCTGCTCGCTTACCGGCACCGAGATGCCGTAGCCGTTGTTCTGCACGACGAATATCACCGGCAAGCGTTCGCGGCTGGCGCCATTCAGCGCTTCGAACACGTAACCCTCGGAACACGACGACTCACCCTGACTGCAAAACACGATCGAATCGGCGTCGTAGTATTTCACCGCGCGTCCCAGTCCCGCGGCGTGCTGGGCGTGGTTGCCGGTGCACGACGAGACATTCCAGATCCCAATCGAGATCTTTGCGAAGTGATTGCTCATGTGCCGGCCGCCTGAAGCGGTGTCGGCGGCCTTGGACAAGCCGTTTAGTATGATCTCGTAAGGAGTGATGCCGGCGGCGAGGCAACTCAGCATGTCGCGATAGTAAGGAAACAAGTAATCTTTGTTAGGCCTGAACGCCAACCCGAGCGCGACTTGGATGCCGTCGTGACCCGCGTGCGAAGCGTGATACGACCAGCCCTTCGCCTGCCGCAAGTAGTTGCGCGCCTTGTCATCAAGCGCCCTGCCCAGGTTAATTAGGCGATACCATTCGAGTTGCTGCTCTATCGGAACTGTACCCGGAGCGTCCGCCAGCGGTTTATATGAAAGCGCCGGAACTTCATTTGCGATCATGCCTTGTTCCTCTTGTTTCCTCGTTTCGGTATCCTCTGCACGGGAAACGCCACGAAATAACGGTTGGTTGAGCCACCAGCCACAGGCGTCCGTTAACGCAAGTTTTCGCATCCGGCGAAAGTTAGCCGCCGCGTCCCATTGTCGAGTTTCGGGGCGTACCGACAACTTCACAACATAGCAAAAAAGTGTGGGTGAGAACAACCGCGTTAGAGGGATTGCTTGACAGCCAGAAAGCGGGTCTCGTACCATTCGAGGTCAACGGTGTGGGGCTGTAGCTCAGTTGGCAGAGCGCGTGGCTCGCATTCACGAGGCCAGGGGTTCGAATCCCCTCAGCTCCATTAGACTTATCTCGCGTTCGGGTAGCGTTGACAACATCATTTGACAACATAATGGAAAACAGAATTGTCAGCCGATTATAAATACGATCTCGCCATATCATTCCTACAGGAAGATGAAGCCCTAGCAATGGACATCGCAGATCGTATCGGTGACAGGCTAGCGGTTGATGTTTTCGTCTATTCCAAGCGACAAGACGAGCTTGTTGGTCGTGAGGGATTAGAAGCATTCTCGGGTATTTTCGGCAGACAGTCCAGGATCGTCGTTGTGTTGCACCGCGAAGCCTGGGGAAATACACTGTGGACCAGAGCCGAGGAAACGGCCATTAAAAACCGCGCCTACCAGGACGGTGCCGAATTCCTATTGCTAATTCCTCTTGATAGATCACCTCTTCCGGACTGGGTTCCAATAACCCACCTATACCTAGGTATCGAGAAATATGGGATCGATGGTGCTGCGAGCGCCGCTGAGGAAATGGTCCGGCGAGCCGGGGGCATAGTGCGCTCCGAATCGGCCTTCGATTATGCGGGCAGGGTAGCCCGAAAAGTAGATTTTGAGCGGGAAAGAGAAGGCTGGTACAACTCGGCGAAGGGTGTCGAGGAGGCGACCGCCGAAGCACGTACTGTTTTGAACGAGATCGAGGCAATAGGCAACCGCATAAAAGAAGAGCTTCCTGGTCTCAAGATAAGAGTTGAGTCTCGCTGGGACAGACAAAACATTGTGGCCAGCGAAGACTACGGCCTGGTGATACTTTGGGATACGAATTCCGGGATCAATTCCCTGCGAAACTTCCGACTCACTGCAAAACTGTATCGTGGATTCGTGACTTTCCGGCAGATTCTTTTCGTTGACAGACCCGAGGAGTTACAGGAAAACAAATACGATCCCGATATAGATAGGAGCCTCACTCCGGGTTGGCGCGAAGGCAACGGTGAAAGGAAGTTCTTAACAAGCAAGCAGCTGGTTGACGCCTGCGTAAAGCGCTTGCTGGAACTTATCGATCAGCACTGAAACACTTTAACACCGCCACAGCGTTCTATTTCTGCGCCGTGAGCATTCGATCAAGCGCCCCGATTGCATCCTGCTTGAGCGAAGGCAAAACGTGCGTGTACAGGTCTGCCGTGATGCTTATCTGAGCGTGGCCCAGGATGTCAGACACAACCTTGAGCGGTGACGCCCTGCGCGAGTAAAAGCGATGCACAAAAGTGGCGCAGATCGTGAACGCGACAATGCGGCAATCCCGCATCTTTGAGAATCCTATCAAGATGACGCTTGACGGTTCTGGGGTCGATTGATTCCCCGAGGGTAGACGTAAACACCAACCCACTCTCAACCCACTTGTCGCCCGCCTTCATACGTTCCTCTAGTTGTTGCTTTCGCCGCTCTCTCAGACTCGCCGCCAGTGTCTCAGGCAACGGCAGGATACGCCGCGAGCTTGCCGTCTTAGGCTCTGCTATCACTATCTCGCGCCCTACACGCGCCAGAGCTTGACACACGCGCAACGTTCGCACCTCGAAGTCTATATCCTGCCAGCGCAGCCCCAGAGCCTCCCCACGGCGCAAGCCTAGCGCGAGCGCAACCGTAAACAGCCCGCCTAGCCGTTCACCCTTGAGCGCCTTTAATAGACCGTGGGCCTGCTCTTGTGTGAGGGGAGCGACTTCACGTTGCACAGCGCTTGGCGGGTCAACCCTTGTTGCTACGTTTCGGGGCACGTGCCCGCGTCGCTCAGCTTGCTTCAGGGCCATTGATAGAATTGAGTGATGGTATTTTACCACGCGGGCCGACAGCCGGGTTGATCCGTCTTTGTTCTTTTCGACCAGCTTTTCGTTCATGTAGCGCTCGATGTGTTCGGGTGTCAGTTTCGTCAACTCAATGTGGCCCAGCTTCGGCCCGATGTGCAGCTTGACCTGTTGCCTGTAGCTTGTGACGGTCGCCGGCGCCGGTGGTCCCAGTGCTGGATCGGGGAGACCGGAACCGACTAATCAGCTTGTGCCGTTCCCGACAAGCGGGAGCCAGGGCGACCGGACAATTATTTTCGATGCTTCTCAAACAGCCGAGGCGGTTGTAAGGATACTTGAATCGCGAGGGATGGTTTCGGTTCGGAGCGCGCGCGACCAGCACAACCGGCCACTGAGAAAAGCGCTGAGATGATGTTAGCCGGGTTTCCGTTTTGCAAAAACCAGCAGTAAGCCCGCGCTTAGTAAACCGGCAAGCCCGCATTGCAGTGCGAGCCGAGGATAGTCAATCTTCGGTCTAAGCCCGAGCGGTAAATCGCTCCAGTCTTTGCCAATGAAGTAATAACCATGCTTCTCATAGTTAACTGGAACAATCGCTCCGTGATACTCGACTGACTGCGGCGGAAAGATGCACATTATCATCACGAGCACGACCGTACAGAGTAGTATTGTTCGTGTTTTCTTGCTCATCACCAATGAACTTATTTCCGAAAAACAAACGAGAGAATCGCGGCGGCTGTTCCAGCAACGGTCGCAACCGTAAGAATGACATTCAACCAGAAAACCCTTTCGGATAATTTGTTATTGGCGTCGGCGGTCGCTTTGAGAGAACCGCGCAAGTCATCAATGGATTGAACCACGTTCTCGGTACAGCCGATAACGATTTCCGCCGTGGCTTTTTGGGCTAAGTGACCATCAATCGGAGACGGAAACGCGTCTAATGCTTCTCTTGGTGTTCTTTTCATCTGGGTGTGGATTGTATCTCACCTCGTTCGCTTTGTGGATTTTTTTGTGGCAGGACGGCCCAGGCAGCGTTGAGTCGGAGCGATCAAGCTTGTTTTCAGCGCCGCCGAATTGCCGAAAGCTGGTTCACAGATGGCGAGCACGGCAGAGAATCCCAGACGTGCGCGAGGTGTGACACTTCGGGTTTGCAGCGGAATGGGTGTATCATTACGAAATGTATAAGTCATTGTTGTTTCTGGCACTCTCGGGCTTTGTTCTTGCTCCGGTGTTTGCCAGTCAGAAGCACGCACCTAGTAAAGC
>JBASRN010000241.1:0-8647 GCA_049273855.1 Blastocatellia bacterium | reverse complement strand
CACCGGGATTCAGGTTCTTTCGCCGCGAATCTTCGAATATATTCCCCGCGGGTGCTTCTCGCATTCGACCATTCACGTCTATCCGCGCGCGATAGAAGCCGGCGAGCCCGTGATCGCCCATTTAGCGAAAGGAAACTGGTACGAAATGAGCACTCTCGCCCGCTACTTCGACGCGAGCCTGTTGTTGATGCGCCAGGACCGCCGTTCGGTTCTCATGGGTGAGCACTGCTCGATCGACGAAGGCGCAGTCGTCGAAGACTCGGTGCTGTGGGACAACGTCACTATTGAACGCGGCGCAGTGGTGAAACAATCAGTCCTCGCCAGCGGAGTGCGCATCCCGCAAGACGCGCTGATCGAACGGGCAGTTGTCGTAAGACGCGATGCCGTCAGCGAAATTGAACGTGGAGAGATCGTGGGGGACAACCTCATCGTTCCGTTCTGAATGCATGGCTTCAACAATCGAACCAGGCCCGTCATCGAACGTAGTTCGGCTCGCGGCCGAGTACCTGAACGCGTCTCCAGAAGAGACCTCGGTCGAACGAATCACTGGAGACGCGTCGACTCGCGAGTACTTTCGCGCGCGGGCGAAAGGCGCGAGCGTGATCATCGCGGTCTATCGAGCGCGGTTTGACGAAGCTGAACGCGCTTCCGTGAGACTCGCAAGACTTGAAGCCGATCAGCCATCGGCGCGGCTGACGTTTGCCAACGACCCTTGCGCGCACATCGAGGTGACGCGACTCTTTCTCGAAGCCGGTCTCCCCGTCCCGCCGGTCGTCGCAACATCAGGCGCGGACGGCGCGATGCTGATCGAGGACGTGGGCGACACGCGGCTTCAGGATTGGCTGAACGAACGTTCGCGAGCCGAAACGGCGGACGCTTACAATCGCGCGATTGAGATGGTCGTTCAGATTCAAGAGGCCACAGAACTCGCCACCAACGCCGATTCCATATGTTCGCGTCTCGCTCTCGACGAAGCAAAGCTCAGGTGGGAGTTGGGGTTCTTCTTCGCGAACTACTTCAACAAGTACCTTGGGGTGAAGCTTGACTCTGCGACGGCCAATGCGGTTCAGCAGGATTTCAAGGTGATGTGCTCTCAGCTTGCCGCGCGCCCGCGAGTGCTGACTCATCGCGACTACCACGCGCGGAACTTAATGATGCACAAGGGGGAGATGTTTATTATCGACCACCAGGACGCTCGGATGGGGCCGGCTTCCTACGACGTAGCTTCGCTCGTAGGTGATCCGTATGCGGCGCTGGACCCCGAGTTTGGCGGCGCGCTGACCGAGCGGTTCATCGAGGTGAAATCGCGATCAAACACGCCTCTAGGGGACCTTAGCGCGTTTCGAATAGAGTTCGATTTGATGATGGTGCAACGAATGCTGAAAGCTATTGGCACTTACGCGTCGCAGGCGGCCGCGGGTAATCAGGTGTACGTGCCCTATGTCGAGCCGGCGCTTGACCGGGCGCTCGCGGCTATGAAAAAGCTGGATCGCTTCGACTCGACGCGCAAGCTGCTTGAACAGACTCGCGCCGCCTGACGATCCCTTCGTGCTCGCGGAATACTGGAGCCTCGCGAGGCGCACGATGACATCTGCTACTTGATCTTCTTCAGCTCCTCGACAAGCACATCCTCGAGCGGTCGAATCTTATAATCCTCCTCGAAGAACGACCAGCGCACTATGCCCTTAGTGTCCAACACGAATGTCGCGGGCTTTGAAATCTTCCCTTCGAGGTTGTAGAGGTCGTAGGCGTCGATGACCTTGTGATCAAGGTCGGAAAGAACCGGGAACGGCAGTTTGAGCTTGCGCGCCATCTCGAGGCTCTTCTCCGGTTTGTCCACACTGATCGCAATTACTTCACCGCCCTCGGCCTTCAACTTTTCGTAGGCAGCAGCCAGACCGGCTAGCTGTTTTCGGCAATAGGGTCACCAGTAACCTCGAAAAAAAACGAGGACCACCTTCTTCCTGGCTGCATAGTCCTTGAGAGCAATGGCTTTGCCATCAGCAGCCGGAAGACTGAACAGCGGAGCGCGATCACCGATCTTCGGCGTCGCTGCGAGCGCAGTCATTCCGACAAACAAGATCGCAATCAAAGATGTTCGAGTCGCCGACATAGATCCCCTTTTAAGTCCGTCTTGAAGAAGCCTGCACACCTCTTCGCTGTATCGCTATTAGATACCGGTTCGGGGCTGGATTATTCCACAAGGGATTCGGCCCATCGCTGGATCATTAACAACGGGCCGACGAGAAGCGAAACCAATAGGAAGCGACGCTCAGCCTCGTTGTTCGATTGGAACGTATTTCAAGCCTCGCGGGCCGATGTACTCGGCGCGAGGCCTGATCAGCCGGTTGTTTCTGAACTGCTCGAGCACATGCGCGGTCCAACCCGAAATGCGGCTGCAAGCAAAGATCGGCGTGAACAAATCGGTCGGCACTCCGAGTGCGTAGTACGTCGAGGCTGAATAGAAGTCCACGTTCGCGTTCAGATGCTTCTCGCGCATCACGACCTCTTCCATCTTTTTGGACATCTCGTACCACTTGGTTTCGCCGGTGCGCTCGCCGAGCTTTCGGGACATTTCGGAAAGGTGGGTCGCTCGAGGATCGATGGTCCGATACACGCGATGGCCAAACCCCATGATCTTCTTCTTGTTGGCGAATGCGTTCTTGACCCAGGGCTCGACCGCTTCAACGGTGCCGATCTCGATCAGGTTCTTAATCACGCCTTCGTTGGCGCCGCCGTGAAGCGGGCCCTTCAGCGTGCCGATCGCGGAGACGATCGCCGAATACATGTCCGACATGGTCGCGGCCGTCACACGCGCGGCAAACGTCGAGGCGTTCAGCTCGTGGTCGGCGTGAAGGACGAACGCTACATCCATCGTGCGTGTGGCAATCTCGTCAGGCTCTTTGCCATTGAGCGTGTACAGGAAGTTCCCAGCCAGCGACAGCTCCTGGTGTGGATGCACTGGATCCTTTCCGTTGCGCACGCGCTGAAAGGTGGTGACGACGATAGGAAACTTAGCGGTGAGCCTGACCGCCTTGCGGATGCTGGCTTCGATCGAGTTGTCCGCAGCGTCCCGATCATACAGCCCGAGCGCCGAAACCACAGTCCGCAGCACGTCCATCGGGTTAGCAGTCTTCGGAATCGAGCTGATCAACTCGATGATTTCGGCCGGCAGCCTGGTCTCGCTGTTTAGCTGAGACTTGAGCTGATCGAGTTGGGCGGCGGTCGGGAGCTTGCCGTTCCACAAGAGAAAGATCACTTCTTCGAAGGTCGCGTGCGTTGCGAGGTCGTGTATGTCGTAGCCGGCGTAGATGAGGTTCCCTTCTTCGCCGTTGACGTCGCTGATCGAGGATTGCGCAGCCACGACGCCTTCGAGCCCAGCTTTTGCGACATTTGCTTCACTCGACATCTCGTATTCCGTTCCTTTCGGTTGTGAGGTTTTTGCCCGGCGCGCTAAACATCGACCTTCCGTGGGTGTCCGACATCGAAGAATAGGATACGGGCGTGACGGTGTCAACGAGCGGACCCTTCGAGTAGTGTCAAGATCTGAATGTTTTCTCTGCGCAACATCTGCGGCTCCGTGTCTCCGCGATTGATTAGCGTCGAAAACCTTATTAACCGCGGGGTCGCCGAGCCGCAGAGATCGCGCAGAGGATTGAAGTTAGGACACCACCGACCATTCGTGTTACGGAACAACTACTTCTACTTCGACTCCGCGCCGGGCATCTGTCATCTTAGCTGCTGATTGGCGAGGCACCGCCAGCTCGAGGAAGCCGGCGCTCCCAAAATAAGCAAACAACTCGTTGGGACCCGCTTCGGCAAAATGAGTCAGCACACGCGCGGCTTCGAGTTTGCCTATTCGCACTCGAGCGCCCGCTTGCACCACGGCGCCGGTCAACTCGGCCGCGGTGATGTTGGTAGTGACGTTGCCGAAGCGATCTATATGAATCACGCTGCCGTGGATGCGCCCGTCCGACAGCACCGCCGGCGCGGGGATGTTGAAGCGAACCGGATCGCTGATCTCCTCGCCCATCATTCGCCACTCGACGAGCTTCGACACGTAGGCCGCGCACGGAGCAAACACATCGCGACCATGGAAGGTGTTCGAGACGGGCTGCCGGAAGTAGTGCTCGGTTGTGAAGTGAACGATCCGATTCACCGGTTCGCTCTGATAGATGTAGCTGAACACCCCGTTGTCCGGCCCCACAAACCTGTAGTTGTCGGTCATCACAATAATCGGACGCCGATTAGATCCGACGTTCGGGTCAACGACTACAAGATGAATCGTGTCCCTGGGAAAGTCGCTGTAGCAGCACTTCAAGGTGAACGCGGCTGCGTATATATCGTGTGGCGGGATCTGATGAGTGAGGTCCACTATCTCGGCTGCCGGGTTGACCGACAAGATCACGCCTTTTATCGCCGGCACGTAATAGTCGGATTCGCCAAAGTCCGTTGTTAAAGTGATCAGCGACTTAGCCATCGCTTCCTCCTCGATTCTGAAGATCAAGCCGCAGCGCTTTTTGAAGCAAGTCGCGGTCGTGCTGATAAGTAAGCCTGCTCGCCGCCTGGCCGGCGTCGCTCCACTCGGCGGCGTCTGCTTCGTGACCGGGCGCTTGAAGTCGGCCGCCGGTGCGCTCCATCAAGTAGTAGTGGACGACCTTCGGCTTGAGGTTTCCTTTGCCACTCGTGTAACTGTAGCGAACAGTCGGAAGCTCATGAACGATTCGGCAGGCGAGTCCGGTTTCTTCCCTCACCTCGCGCAGCGCTGTCTCGGAGATCGATTCGCCCGGCTCGGCCTTTCCTTTTGGGAAGGACCAGTCGTCGTATCTGGGGCGATGAATCAGAACGACGCGCGCGCGACCATTCTTGCGTTCGATCACGATGCCTCCCGCTGCTACTATTTCCTCTGCTTCCCTGGTGTCAGCCATCTGAGCGAAAGTAGCACCGAAGGAGGAAAAACGTAATAGAAAAAGTACACAGCAACAAACAAAACTTTCCTTGCACTACAACGTTGGGTGATACCAGCCGGCGCCCATAGCATCTCAAGAGTTGGGTTGTTGCTTCGCGGCATAACCGGTTCGACACAACACACTTTTGACAGGTTTCCGACTCAGCGGCTAGGCTTTCACGCTATGACTGGCGATGGGCTAGTTTTTCAGCACCCTGCTGGGATTCAAGCGTCAACAGCCGGGTTCGAGCGGCGCGTCCGCTGAACTTCTTGAAAGCTTCAAACCATCCGACGCTAATTGCTCCCGCCGCCACGCATATGCCCAAATCCACAGGGTGCAGCGCGCCGAAGCGAAAGAGTTGACGCAGGAACTCAACATTCAAAACCAGCGCGAGAAAAACTACTGCGCCTCCGACGACCCACCACAGCGCGGCATTGGGCGACTTTAGCGTAGCCACAATCGTGCTCGACCACGATCGATTAGTTAGTATCAACCCCAGATTCGCGACTATAAGGGTGGTGAAAGCCAGAGCGCGAGCATTAGCCTCGCCCTGGCCGCGCTCGAGCGCGATCCCGTAGACAGCAAGCAGTATCACCAGCACCCCGATTCCCTGCAGCACGCTCGTACCAAGCATTCGCATTCCGAATAGCGCTTCCCCTGGACTTCGAGGAGGCCGGTTCATTACGCCGCGCTCCTCGGGTTCCGCCTCAAACACGACCGAGCAAGCGGGATCGATAATCAAATGAAGACATGCTATGTGAATCGGAAGCAACACGAGCGGCCAGTTCAAGGCTACGGGAATCACCGTCATGCCGGCGATCGGAACATGCACAGCAAGGATGTACGCCATCGCCTTCTTCAGATTGTCGAAGATTCGCCGGCCGAGCTTCACTGCTTGAACGATCGACGTGAAATCATCATCGAGCAGGACCAGCGACGCGGCCTCGCGAGCTACGTCGGTGCCGCGGTCGCCCATCGCGATTCCTATGTGCGCCGCTTTGAGCGCCGGCGCGTCGTTAACCCCATCGCCGGTCATCGCGACTACTTCCCCTCTCGCCTTCAGCGCGTTCACGATCCTGAGTTTCTGCTCGGGCACGACGCGCGCGAATATGTTCACCGAGTCGATTCGGTTTCGCAGATCCTCGTCGCTCATCCCGTCAAGCTCGGGTCCGCTGATGATTTGATCGGCGAGGGTCAGCCCGATCTGACGCGCGATGTTTCGAGCCGTGCCCGGGTAGTCGCCGGTGATCATCACGACCCTTATACCCGCGGTATAGCATTCGCGGATCGCCGCAGGCACACTTGGGCGGACCGGATCGGCCAGACCGATCAATCCTAAGAACTCAAAATCGAAGTCGTGTTGCTCGGTTGGCAGGTGATCTTGTTTGAACACCGACCGGGCAACCCCGATCACCCGCAATCCTTCCTCGGCTAAAGCCGCTATGTCGCTGGAAAGCTGCTCGAGTTGAACGGCGTCGAAGTGGCAAAGATCGGCAACGGCCTCCGGCGCGCCCTTAGCGGCTATTTCGTAATCCTGCCCGTCTGGCGACCGCCACACGCGCGACAGCGCGAGCAGCTCGTGCGAAAGCGGGTACTCGCGCATAAGCAACCAGTCGTTGTGGATGTGTTCGGTGCTGGCAAGGTAGTCCTGGCCGAGCTTCTTGAGCGCCTTGTCGATCGGGTCGAATGGGTCTCGCTGGCTTGCGAGAATCGCGTATTCAACGACGAGGTGGAACTCTTCAGGAATCGGATTTCCGTCCTGAGCGCGAACGTCGTAGTAGTCTCCGCCGGACATCAGCTTGCCCACCGAGATCTGGTTCAAGGTCAGCGTTCCGGTCTTGTCCACACACAAAACGGTCGCCGACCCAAGAGTTTCGACCGCAGGAGTCCGGCGCGTTAAAACGTTCTTCCGAGAGATCCGCCACGCCCCGAGCGCGAGAAAGATCGTCAACACAACCGGAAATTCGTTGGGCAAGATCGCCATCGCCAGCGTCAACCCGGCAAGCACGCCACCGACCCAGTCTGTTCTGGTGAGGCCGTACCCAACTACTACCAGAACGCAGAGGAGCAGACCGAGCAGCGCCAGCCTGTTGACAAGGTTCGTGGTCTCCTTCTGCAGCGGCGTCTCTTCAATCTCTACGATTTGAAGCGCGCGTCCTATTTTTCCAATCTCCGTCCGAGTCCCGATGGCGACAACCTCGGCGACGGCCAGCCCCCGAACCGCCAGAGTGCCCGAAAAGACGAACGGCAGATCGTCGCCGCCCGGACGCGCAGGCTCAACAGCCGGTGCCGAGTCTCGAGTTCTCTTTCTAACGGGGACCGACTCGCCGGTAAGCACCGACTCGTCGGCTGAGAAGTGCGAAGACCCGACGATGACAGCATCGGCCGGTATGCGATCGCCTTCGGCGAGCAACAAAGTATCGCCCCGAACGACCTCGCGTCCTGCGATGCGCCTCTTGCGGCCGTCTCGGATAACCATCGCTCGAGGGCTCGAAAGATCGCGCAACGCCTCGAGCGTTCGTTCAGTCTTACGCTCCTGATACAGAGTGATCGCCATGATGAGCAGCACGAAGCCGAGCAGCATCATCGCCTCTTGCGCATCGCCAAGTACGAAGTAGATTGCTCCGCAGCCTACAAGCAACCCGAACATCGGCTCGCGAACGACGCCCCAGGCGATCGCGATAGCGTGGCGGTTTTTTGACAAAGGAAGTTCGTTGTAGCCCTCTGTCTCCAACCTGCGCGCGGCTTCTTGCTCGCTAAGTCCTGTAATATTCAGGTGAAAGTCTTCAGTCATATTCGCGCCGCGCTCTTCCTGATTCCAGAAGCAGGTCTACGTCGGTGGCTCATGATTTCGTCCAACTTGAGCAACGAATGTGCCGTGCCAGTTCCCGAATTGTCCGTCGTTGAATGAGCCCGGGCTTGGCGGAACGCGCAAAGTCACCCAAGGGCTTGCGCGAAATCGCGCTGACCGGTCCGCAAGACGGTCATTCGCGAAACGAACCGGTTCACGCGCCTCCGCGTACAACTCTTCGATGGCCGCGAAGTCATGCGCGGAGTAAGATAACAACAAGGAGTCACGCTGATGACAAGCAAGCTTGATGAGATAAGGCGCCGCGCCGAAGAAGCCGCCCGCCAGCTCGACGAAAAGTACGATATCAAATCCAAACTGGATCAGGGCGCGCGGGTCGCAAGCGACGTAGTCCGCAAGGGCGTCGACGCCGCGTCTTCGACCCTCGATGCGGCGCGCGACGAGGCCTCGCGGATAGATCGCGAACACCGCGTCACCGAGCGCGTCGCGGACACGGCTCGCCGCGCAACCGGCGCGGTTGAAGACGCAGCGCGACGCGCGGCCAACGCGGCCGACGATCTGGCCGAGCGAACAGGAGCTAAAAAAAAAGTAAGTGAGGTTGTCAACGATCCGGGAAAGGCGGCCAGCGACGCCGTCAACGAAGCGAAGGACAAGGCTTCGGACCTGTTTGGTGAAGCGAAGCGCTACTACGAGAACGCGTCGGGCGCCGCGCGCACCGGAGCTTCGGCTGCGCGGCTGCCTTCGTCGTTGCTTGGGGCCATCGCAACCGGACGAAAATGGGCCAAGCAGGATCCCGGCAAAGCTGCGATTGTGTCACTCGCGCTGATCGCCGGAACGCGCGCGGGGTCGGCGTTCGCTTCGCTGGATGTGATCTTGCTGGGGGCGGGCG
>JBASRN010000217.1:0-1565 GCA_049273855.1 Blastocatellia bacterium | reverse complement strand
TGATCGCCGCACTCGAAGAGCTTTCCTTTGATCCAAAGTTGGGCAGAGGACTCTCACCTCTCAGCTCACGAACATGCTCGGCACACTAGACATTCAACTCCTATCGGAGTTGCCACCCTTCCCCATCTCTATGTCGACAACCAATGTCTGCAACGAACACAGGAGGACGGGCGCGTTCTGATCTTCGAACAACACCTACACGACATTCAATGTGTTCCTGATGCTTTCCTTGAAGCTCGCTTTTTCAGCGTGATAGACTCGTTTCGTGCTTCCTCTGATTGATCGCTATCTGATCCGGGAAATAGTTCCTTACCTTCTACTCGGGCTTCTGCTGCTCACCGCTATCATCTTTGCTCAGGAAGCAAGCCGGTTCTCGGAATTGATCGTCGTTGCCTCTCGTAGTGGAATGCCGATGCGAACCCTTTGGCGCGTGATGGCGGCGCTGGTGCCCGGTATTCTGGTATTCACCTTGCCCATCTCGTTGTTGATCGGAACGCTGGTGGGGCTCGGACGGCTCTCGGGCGACAGTGAGATCGTTGCGCTTGGCGCCAGCGGAACAAGCCGGCTTCGGCTGCTGAGGCCGGTGGTTGCGGTGTCGCTCGCCGTTGCGGCAGTTCTGTTCTACATAACCTTCAGCGTCCTGCCGCTCTCGATGCGCAACCTCACCGATCTGAAAGCTAACCGGTCGCTGATCTTTCAGGGTCTGAGCGCCGAGATCAAACCGCGAGTCTTCGAAGAGAGCATCCCACAGAAGGTGATCTACATAGAGGAGATAGATCGCGCGAGCGACCTCTGGCGCAACATTTTTCTGGTAGACCTCAGCGACCCGCAGGGGGACATGAAAATAGTGACCGCGTCGTCCGGTTCGCTTCGGCAGGGCGAGCGGTCTGAAATGCCCGAGCTTTACCTCAAGCATGTAGCGCTTCATCAGACCACTCCGAATCCACCCTCTGATGAAGAGGCAGGGCAGCAGCGAGAGACGAAACAAGATACACCTCCAGCCGTGGCGACGCTGCCGGCTTCGGCAAACGGCTCGCCCGGCGCCGACAAGAAGGAGAGAAAGCGGTCGGCGCGAAGCTACACGGCGGGGCGTTTTGATGAGATGTGGATCGGGCTCGAGGTAAACGAAGACAAACGCACCGAGGCCTCGGGCATCGACAAACAGACGCGTCCCGTAGAAGAGATGCCGTGGAGCGAACTGATCGGCTACACACCGCCGTCAGGCGGCGATCGCGATTGGCGCGCGGAGATTCACAAGCGGATTGCTCTGCCTACCGCGAGCCTGGTATTTGCGCTGCTTGGTGTTGCGTTCGGAATCAGCAACGTGCGCATCGGGCGCTCGCTGGGTCTGTTGCTTGGTTTGGCGATCACGATAATCTACTACTTGCTGGCGTTATGGGGACAGCATGCTCAAGCGGCGGGACGCGTCCCGGCCTGGTTCGGAATCTGGCTGGCCAACATTGTGCTCACGGTATTCGGTGTGGTTGTCCTATGGTCTCAACGGCGGCCGGGCTCGGACGCGCTTTCGGCGCTTACCGTGATTCGCCACGCATGGCCTTTTCGAC
>JBASRN010000204.1:0-29079 GCA_049273855.1 Blastocatellia bacterium | reverse complement strand
CTTCAGACTGACGGACCACAGGGTCGAGCGCCCCTCTTGATTGGTCAGAAACGCGAACTGGTCTCCTTCCGGAAACCAACCGGAACAGATAGACGCAGTAGTACCGGGCGTCAGTTGTACCTGATTCCGGCCGTCGGCATCGACCACCGAGATACTGGTATTCACCCCTGAACGCCACGAATAGAATGCTATCTTCCTTCCGTCAGGTGAAAACAGAGGAAACAGGTTGCGATAGTTCGTATTCTGCGTCAGCGGCGCCGGTAGTCCGGTTGCCAGCGTCGTGCTCCTTGAAAGAGGAACTGACCAGAGATTGCTTGCGCTTGATAGCTGACTGTACGCAAGCTTCTTTCCATCGGCGGAGATTGTCAGGTGCTTTACCTGCATTGGCGCCGTGCTTACCATCAGCACCGGTTCGCCTGCTGATTCGCCGCCGGTTGGCGACACCCGAAGCTTCCACAACCCGAAAGCTCGCGCATAGTAAACGGTCTCTCCGTCCGGTGAGTAGATCGGGTCGAAGCAAAGATGACCGTGGTCCAGCTGTTTCAATTCGTCGCCTCTGAGTGAGACGGTCCATAGACCTCCGGACAAGAAATCGCTGGCAGTGAACACGATCCGTTTGCCATCGGGCGACCAGGATGGAGAGCCATGTCCGCCCGGAGGCGTTCCCACCTGTGTGACCGGGGTCGGGTCTCCCCCCTGCGATGGGACTACCCAAATAGTCGAGGGCGGCATCGCGTCGCGTGCGTTTGCACCCAGGTCAGTAATCACGAATGTCTGGAATACAATCGTGGCGCCATCGCCGGACCACTGCGCCCGTGAGCCGAACTCAGTAAGTTGTTTTGCCGTGCCCCCAGAAGCAGGCACAATCCAAATACCGCCGCGGTTCTTTGAATAGTAAGCGATCAGTTTTCCATCGGGAGACCACGCAGGTTCAAAATTCTGTTGGCCATCCGAAGTGAGTTGGATTTCTCGAGCGCCTGCCGTGAGCTGTTTGCTGTATATCTCAAAATTGCCGTTGTGATCTGAACTGTAGGCGATGGAGTTTCCATCCGGAGATAGTGTCGGGAAGTTGTCGAGACCCGGCCAGGTCGTGATCTGCGTCGTATTCAGTGAACCTGTCGCTTCAGGTGTAGCCTGCTTTGGTTGAGTTCGCCAGATGATCAGTGCGATAAGGGCAACAGCAAAGGCGGCAATCGCGCCTGCCAGCATCGCCGACCTGCTCAATCCGCGACCGGCCGCGACTTCGCTCGCTTTATGAAACTGGGCTATCGTCTCAGCGGGTTTTTGAAGCTCGGGCGAAGCAATATGCACCTGTTCGACATTTGGGGCTTCGGACTTCTGTGTTGGTGCTCCAGCCGCCGGTGCTTCGCTGATCTTGGCGATAAACCGATAGCCGCGCTTGGGAACCGTCTCAATGTAGCGTGGAGCGTCTGCATCATCTCCTATCACCTGGCGAATCTCTTTTATAATCCTGGTCAGCGCGTTGTCGGTTACGAATTGCTCCTTCCATACCTCGTCGAACAGCTCTTGTTTTTCGATAATGCGGGCGGGATGCTCGAGAAGATAAACCAACACATCAAAGGCTCGGGGTGTGATCTTGCAGAGCCGCGCCGCCTTTTCGACGCGCCGCCCGGCGCAATCTACGAGAACGTCATCGAAGTGATACACCTCGCTTGCTTGGGTCGGGGTTGCCATACTTGTCGCCAACCGGTCGCGCGATAAAGCGAGGTCACAACTCTGTCGCCCCGTCATTGCGCGCCCCTTGATCGAGCAGCTTATTTTAGCTCCAACAGCCAGATGTTGCCCGTCGTCTCACTGTATTCGTAAACGATTTTGTCTCCGAGCGGCGACCACGCGGGATAACGCACGAAGGCATTCAGTTTGGAATTAGTCGTCATTTGCTTTTGCGATTTGGTTGAGCGCGATACCCAATAGATGTTCCAGAGGTCGTTGCGCTGTCCGGCGTAGACGATCTTGTCTCCATCGGGCGACCAGTCGCCCGGCCAGCTTTGGCCGAGGTCGAAAGTTAGCTGGGTTGGTGTGTCTCCGTCGGCAGGCATCAGCATGATGTTGGTATCCTCCCCGCGCTTTGTTTGAAACGCAATGAGGGTTCCGTCAGGTGACCAGCAAGGCCAACCCATCGCCTCGCTATCAAAGGTCAGTTGTCTTGGCGTTCCTCCTTCAACTGGAATGACCCAGATGTTGATCGTTCCGCTCTCGGTGGAATTGAAGGCAATCCGTTTGCCATCAGGCGACAATCTCGGCCAGCCGATCGCTATCCCCGGATCAACCAGAAGAGTCTCCCGACCGCTCTTTGTCGAAATCGACCAAACTGCTTGCCGGTCCTGGCGATAAGACTGAAACGCAATTCGATCGTTGTCGGGAAACCAACTTGGCGCCCAGTCCACCCTCGGATCGGTTGTCAATTGCAAGGGATTATTACCATCCGAATCCATCACCCAGATGTCTTGATTGACGCCGCCACGGAAATCAACGTACGCGATCCGTTGGCCATCGGGTGAAATGTGCGGCAGTCCCTTTCGATAGCTTGTGCTCGCGGTGAGCGAAGCCGAAGCGCCCGCCGCGGCGCTTGAGCCCGCCGAAAGCGGGATCGAAGAGATGTTGCCCTTCATCGTCGGCGCACTATAAGCGATTTTCTTGCCGTCAGCAGAAATCGTCAGGTTCTTCGCACGCATCAGCCCCGTGTTGACCATTTCAACAGGCGCAACTAGGTTCTCACCGGTCGAACCTGAAACACGGAGACTGCAAAGCACAAAACTGCCCGCCTCGGAGACCCCGCCGTAGTAGATATGCTCGCCGTCTGGACCGTAGATCGGATCGTAGAAATACACTCGACTCTCGTTGACTCGCTTCAATTCATTGCCTTTGACAGAGATCGTCCAGATAGTCGAGAGCGCACCGTCATAGGCCACAAAGACAATCCGGCTTCCATCAGGAGACCACGATGGAGCGCCGTGTCCACCCGGCGGATTGCCCACTTGTGTGATGGGTGTTGGATCCCCGCCGCGCGTTGGAACAGCCCACAGTGTCGACGGCGATATAGCACCGACCGAGGTGGCGCTCAGATCGGTAAGCCCATACGACTGGAACGCGATCGACGCACCGTCCGACGACCAGGCCGGCCGGGAGCCAAACTCCGTCAACTGTTTCGCCACGCCCCCCGACGCGGGCATCAGCCAGATGCCGCCGCGGTTCTTTGCGTAATAGGCGATCAGCTTTCCATCGGGCGACCAGGACGGCTGGAAGTTTTGCTGTCCGTCGTTAGTGACCTGAATTTCGCGCGCCCCGGGCGTTAGCGGGCGCACATAAGTCTCAAAGCTGCCATCGCGATCCGAACTGTAGGCGATTGAGTTCCCGTCGGGCGCAAGTGTGGGGTAAGCATCCAGGCCCTGCCAGGTCGTCACCTGGATATTTCTCAGTACGCCTGCTGTTGGATTTGGATCGGGCCTGGTTTGATTGTTCCAACTGATCAGAGCAGCAATTGCCGCAACGGCAATTAACACAGCGCCAAACAACGTTAACGCATTGCGGCGGAAGCCCGCCCTCGATTTGTCGTTGGCAGGAAGGTTCGGTTCCGTTTCCGTCAAAGCGTCGCTCTGCTCAGAGGCGAGCGCTTCACCTTCCTGCAGAGTATCGGGTCCGTTAGTCTCGACCTCAGCGATGAATCGATAACCGCGCTTGGGAACAGTCTCGATATAACGCGGGGCGTCGGCATCATCTCCAATGACCTGCCGAATCTCCTTGATGATCCTGGTCAGCGCGTTGTCTGTTACGAACTGCTCCTTCCATACGTTGTCGAACAGTTCCTGCTTTTCGACCACGCGCCCGCGATGCTCGACGAGATAGACCAACACGTCAAACGCTCGCGGCGTGAGCTTGCGGGGCTGACCGTCTTTTTCGACTCGCAGGCGGTTGCAATCCACCACGACATCGTCGAAGCGATAAGAAACGCCGGCTTTGGTAGCGGAGTCCATTGATATAACCGATGAGGAATTAGTTAGTTAGCATCAGTCACAAGAAAGTCATCCGGCGGTCAGATGCTTATCACTGCCTGGTCATTACCAGATTGTGCGACTCGATTATAGTCCGCAGCCGTGGATCGACAAAATCCAAAATTAGAAACCAAAAAGGAGATCGTTATGAAGAAACAAGCTTACATCGTTCTAGTATTAGCGGCTTTGCTGGCGACCGTTTCTACGTCCGTCCAGGCGCAGTCTGATAGATTGATCGCAGCGAACGTACCCTTCAACTTCAAGATTAAGGACAGGGCGCTCCCGGCTGGGGAGTACGTCTTCGCGCTCGTCAAACTCGCCGGCTCGGATGCAATCAAGATTCAGAGCGCGGACGGTCACATCACCGCGTTCATCCCAACCCGGTCTGCCACAGCGCGGCAAAACCCGATCGAAGCAAGACTAGTTTTTAATCGATATGAAGATCAGTACTTCCTGGCTCAGGTGTTCGGCCTTGAAGAAAATGCCTTGCAGAAGTTGAGCCCGTCGCGCGCCGAAAAAGAGCTGGCGAGAGCCGCGACCGCTGGTAGGCGAACTGAGGTATCCGTCGTCCCCGCTGTGAAACGGTAGCCCACGAGCAGATTCGATTGATGAGAAGGGCGGCTTGTTCCCGCCAGGTCAGGAGACAGAATTAGATCAGGCGACATTCCTGAATCCTGCCTCTCGTTTCCTGGTTCGGCGGGGACAAGCCGCCCTTCTTCCGATCTCAAAAGCGAAACTATCTGTCTTGCTGCTTCTTGTCCCACTCCTCTTTCGTCAGCACCTTTATCGCATCGAGCTTCTTCCCAGAAAGCTTCGAGTTCACGCCGCTCAGTTCTCGTCCGATGATGTTTTCAAACTCCGCGTTCTTAGTGTCGATCTCCCTCTCGAGCACCGGTATCCTCGCAAGCTGAGATTCCGTGGGCCGTCCCCCGTACAGCGACACCCACCCGTAGATCTCCACAATCCGCTCGCGCAGTTGTTCTTCGCCGGTGATCGGTCCTTCCCTGGTCGCAACCAGCGTCTTGTGAAGCGAGTCCAGCTTTTCAGCAAAAGCTTCCAGCTCCTTAACCAGCGCGTCGCCCTCGATCTTCTTAGCGCGTTCTTTTGCCTGATCGCGCGCCGTGGTCACAACGTCATCCACGAACGCCAGCCGTTCCTGCATGTCGTAAAGCTTTCGGAGCGTTTGCGCTTGAAGCACCCGGTCCGCCGCCGAGTGCGTTGATTTGGGATCGGCGACAACCTTCACTTGACCGGTGAAGGTCTCTTTGTCCTTGATAAGTTTTACGGTGTAGACGCCCTCGGGCACCATCGGTCCGAACAACGCAGGCCCAGCGAGGTTCGGCGAGGGCGGGACCTTTGGCGGCTTCTGGCGCATGAACCACTGCACGCGATTGATGCCTTTGCGCTTGCCGGCCGGCAAAGTCGCCATCAGCTTGCCTTCGGCGTTGTAGATTTCGATCTTCATATCACCAAAGACGTGACGCTCTTTGAGGTAGTAAGTGATCGTCGCAGCTTCACCAGGATTCGCACCGACAAAGTCCCCGTCGCCCGGAAAATCCTGCGCGACGACCGGCACCGTGATCGGCGACGGACGCGAGTCCATTACATGCGCCGTCGACTCCAGTATCTTCGGGCCAAGCTGCCGCAGCGGAGTTATGTCGTCGATGATCAGAATTCCCCGGCCGTGCGTCGCCAGAATCAAATCGTGCTCGCGCGGATGGATCGCAATGTCGTGGACGGCGACCGGTGGAAGATTCCCGGTGAACTGAGTCCACTGGGCTCCACCGTCTATCGAAACAAACAAACCAAACTCAGTTCCAACAAAGAGCAGGTCTCGATTCACGCGGTCCTCGCGAATAACGTGCGCATAGCCTTTGATCGCGTCCGTCGCAATCGACTTCCACGTCTTGCCGAAATCGGTCGTCTTGTAAACGTAGACTTTCATGTCGCCGGTCTGATACCCGCTGAACGCTGCATACGCCGTAGCCCGATCGAAGCGGCTCGCTTCAACTCCTCTGCACCAGGTGTTCGCGGGCAAGCCTATCACGTTGCCGGCGAGGTTCGTCCACGACTTGCCGCCGTCGCGGGTGAGCTGCAGGTTGCCGTCGTCGGTTCCAACCCAGACGACCTTCTCGTCGAGCGGTGATTCGGCGATCGTGAAGATCGTGCAGTGATTCTCGGCGCTCGAGTTGTCCACCGACAGCCCGCCAGACTCTTCCTGTTTCTGCTTCGCCGGGTCGTTTGTCGTCAGGTCCGGTGAAATTCGCTCGAATGACTCGCCCTTGTTAGTCGAGCGAAACAGGAACTGCCCGCCGATGTACAACACCTTCGGATTCGTCGGGCTTAGATGCATCGCTGTGTTCCAGTTAAAGCGATACCTGGGCTCGCCCTGCTTTGGAAACACCTTGATCAGCTTCGTCTCTCCGGTCGATTTGTGAAACCGCAGGACGTTGCCGCCCTGGAACTCGCTGTAGACCACATCCGAATCGGTGGGATCAGGATAGACATGAAAGCCGTCTCCGAATCCGACGTTGCGCCAGTCCTTGTTCTCGACGCCATTCGGGCTCTGCGACGGCGCCATCCACGAGCCATTGTCCTGCAATCCCCCGTACACGTTGTAAGGTTGCTCCATATCGAAGCTCGCGTGATAGAACTGAGCCACCGGCAGGTTGCTCAGGAACTTGAAGGTGTTCGCTTTGTCGTTGGAAACGTACACGCCACCGTCGGTGCCGACGAACAGATTGAAGGTGTCATCCGCGTTGACCCAGACCGCGTGAAAGTCGCTGTGCGCGCGGCCGCCGCGGGGTGCAAACGACTGACCGCCATCGGTGCTGACCGCCAGAATGAAGTCGGGCTTGTAGACGCGGTTGTAATCCTTCGGATCGACGACGACACGCGCGAAGTAAAAGGGCCGCCCGGTAGCGCTTGGAGATGCGCTGACCTTAGTCCATGTTTCTCCCATGTCGTCCGACCGATACACGCCGCTCTTCTTCGCTTCGACAACCGCGTAAACCCGATTGGGCCGCGAGTGCGCAACAGCGATCGCGATTCTTCCCAGTTCCCCTTCAGGCAATCCGTTGGTGAGTCTCTTCCACGTTTTCCCGGCGTCGGTGCTTTTGTACAAACCGCTTCCCGGCCCGCCCGAAGTGAAAAAGTGAGGCTTGCGCCTGAACTGCCACAGGCTCGCGTAGACGACCGAAGGCTCCTGGGGATCGATCGCAAGGTCGGCGCATCCGGTGTCTTTGTCGACAAACAGGACCCGGCTCCAGGTCTTGCCGCCATCCGTGGTCTTGTAGACACCGCGCTGGTCGTTGCTGTTCCAAAGATGTCCGGTCGCCGCTACGTAGACGACATCGGAGTTCTTCGGGTCGATCACGATCTGCGCGATTCGCTCCGAGTCTTCAAGCCCCATCAGCTTCCACGAATCACCCGCGTCGGTCGTCTTGTACAAGCCGGTTCCGACCGACACGCTGTTGCGAGTCCACGACTCACCCGTTCCAACCCAGACCGTTTCGGGGTGAGCTTGATCCACTGTTACGGCGCCGATTGATTGGGTGTGCTTGTCGAAGACCGGTTTGAAGCTTGTGCCTCCGTTGATCGACTTCCACACACCTCCTCCCGCGCTTCCGACGTAGAGGATTCGCGGGTCGCTGTTGACGCCGTCAATTGCGGCGATGCGTCCGCTTGTGACGGCTGGGCCGATGTGCCGGGCCTCGATGGCGCCGAAACTATTCGAGTCGAGCTTGATTGTGGTCTGTGCGCGTGCGGTTGCAACGGCAAAGGCTGCAACCAGTGAAACCAGCAAAGCGGTTCTTAGTGAGGGGGCTCGCATTGAGGTTCTTCCTTTCGGCAATGGACTTGGCGAGCGTCGAAGAATGATACTTCCGCCGCCGAGTTAGCAGGATGAGCACTAGTCGCCTGATGGTGGTTTGTCCTTCGGCTTCTCGTCGGTCTTCGGTTTATCCTGAGACTTGGCCGGCATCTTGAACAACGCGTCGTCAATCGCAACGTCCAACTCCATCTTATCTATGGTGACTTGATTGACCGTCTGGCCCTTCAACTTGGTCTCTATTGAAAACGGGAAAACGATCCCGTTGACCGGTTTGTAGTTGCCAAGATACTGATCGACCTCAACCTCTCCGCCAGGAGTCTTCCGCTTCGAAGTCACCTTCAACTCGAGATAGTTTTCGGCGTCGATATAGATCGTGCGCACGTCACCGTTCTTGAGCGTGAGCTTCAGCTTGTAGACCGGGGTGCCTTCCATGTCTTCCTTTCCGATCAACTCGACGGTGTGACCCTTGTCCTTGTAATCGACCAGTGGCCCGTCCATGTCAGACTGCTCCTGTAGGTCCTTCACTTCATCGCCCGCGACCTTTTCGGGCTCCGAGGTGCCCTGGAACGGATCGATCTTCCAACCGTTCTCGCCGTCATAAGCCCCAACCTGGGTCTTTCCCTGAAACGTGATTTCCATTCGAAGATTGGCTGGCCGTTTCTGGATCAAGGTTATCGGTATTTCGAGCCCCTGCTGGCTGATCTTACCCGTAGCCTTGACGCTCTTGACTGCCTTGAGCTTTTGAATGCCGCCGTGAGCGTCGATGTTCTTTTTGATAAGCTCATCGACGGTTTGGGCTGACGAATGAATAGCCAGCAGAACCGCTAGGGCAAAAAACGAACCCAAGAGTTTTCGGATCATAGCGATGTTCCTCCGGTGCTGAAGAAAGTTGATTCTGAAGCCGCGCTTCGAATACGGCCGGACGCAGTACTAAGTTTCCGCCTCGCGGCGCCGACAGCAGAGTATACGCGCTTGCTGAGCAGGATCAAACGGCCTTACACGCCTCCGAGTTCTGCTGGATCAGCGTTTGTCCCCAGACTAAATAGAGGCAGCCAGGTTACTCGTGCAGTGCGCGAAGCACGTAAAGCGGTAAAGAATGGGAAGGATGCTATGCTAGAATCCACGCGCGGAGGAACAGAGATGCAGGAAACCAGGCATGTAAAAGAAGAAGCGCTGAGGCTCATTGAATCGTTACCCGACGACGCGACGTGGGAAGACCTCACGCGGCTGATGCTTGAGCAGCAGATGATCGAAGAAGGGATCGCAGATCTGGAAGCCGGACGAGTTTGGACCAGCGATGAGATTCGTGAAAAGCTGGGAATGTCTCAAGTCACTGCTTGATAATCGCCTCGATCAGCTCGACGCGCTCGACTGGCGTCTCTCCGTTGCGAGGGACCTTCTCTATCCTCTCGAGCGTGTCGAAGCCGTCCAACACCTTCCCAAATACCGTGTACTTGCCGTCTAGATGCTCCGCCCTTCCCATCACGAGGAAGAACGAAGTGCTCGCTGAATTCGGATCGCTCGCCCGCGCCATCGAGAGCACACCCCGTATGTGCAGCGTCGGGTTGAACTCCGCTTTGAGTTTGCGAACCCATCTGTCCGCCGGATGCGGAGCGCCTTCCGCGCGAGTCGAGCCGACCCCACCCTGCGCTACGAAACCCGGAATGATGCGGTGAAACGCGGTGTGATCGTACCAGCCGGTCTCGACCAGCTTTAGAAAGTTGCGCACATGCTCGGGCGCAAGGTTTGGCTCCATCTCCAGGGTCATGTCCCCGAGGCTCGTCCTCAACAAGACTTCCCTGTGCAGTTGATCGACAGTGGCGTTCTTGAACGGCTCGACTTTCTTCGGCTCGATCTTGATCGAAATAATCTTGACCGGCTTGACGGTCAACTGCCGGCTGTCAACTTCGACAAGCGAGATCTTATCGACGACTGCGATCCCTTCGGTGACCTGGCCGAATGCCGAGAACTGACCGTCGAGCTGCGGCTGCGGCGAAGCGCAAATAAAGAACTGGGCGCCGCCGCTGTTCGCCTGGCCCGGTACGCGAACGGTCGAGACCGTGCCTCGAACGTGTTTCAGATCGCTGAACTCGTCTGCGATCTGATTGAGCGCGCCCGATCCCCAACGCTCGCGCGCGGTCTGTGGGTCTTTTAGTAGAGGATCGCCGCCCTGGATGACTCCGCGCGCGATTACGCGGAAGAATGCCGAGCCGTCGTACGAGCCGGAGCGCGCAAGCTTGACGAATTGCTGCACATGCTTGGGAGCCTTGTCGAAGGAGAACTCGAAACGAATGACCCCGAGATCGGTTGTAATGACGGCTTCGAGCTGCGCGGCTTGCTCGGCGGTGATTGCTGCTTCGGGCGCAGACGGCTGAGCATCTCTTTTCTTTTGCTGGCCGGCGGATTCGCTCCAACATGGGAGCGCCAGCAACACAAGACAGACGGTTGCCGTACAACAGACGGTTGCCGTACAAATGAGTCTCCGTCGCCTTACGATTTCAACTGCGACTTGTTTGGGCTCGGACGATCCGTTTGGACTACGCATCTGTCCCCTCTCGACTGCAATCGGTGTGGATTGCGAAGACTCATGCTGTTGACTTCGACCATCTCTGTCAATTCCGATCAAGCGACGTGGCCCGGCTTAATCATTAGTCCAGCCGCCAAGAAGTTTGCGAAGCCGAGAGATCACGTTGCGCATGTATCTCACAATGCGCGGAACCAAAACTATCGACACGATCACTGCTATCACGACAAGGACGATCACGGCTACCGGGAAGAGCCACGCAAGGACGATCGAACCAACGGCGACGACGTCTTCGACAAGGCTCGCCGCGATATTCGAAGCGGGTTCCGGACTGGTGTTGATTGCCGCTCGCGTTGCCGCTTTGGTCCCGTGAGAGCTGAACGCGAGCCCGCCTCCGATCAGAAACGCGATAACCTGCACGCCTTTGTCTAAGTCGCCGAAGCTTGCAGCCGCAAGCACCGCGCCTGCCGGAACGCGGATGAAGGTGTGGACTGCGTCCCACGCGGTGTCGATCAGCGGGACTTTGTCGGCGAAGAACTCGATGACATACATTCCCAGCGCCACGCCGATCACCCACCAGTTGGTAACTACCCCCAGCTCACCCGGTAACTGCAGATGGGCAAACCTGCCTAGCAGACCAAGCGTCGCGACTGCGGCGTACAGGTTAATCCCCGACACCCACGAAGCTCCCATCGCAAGAGCAAGCGTACTGAGAAAACTCATCCTGACTCCGAGCGGTCCGAGAAAGTGATTAAGCTTTGTCGAAGCGTTTATCTCTCATTTGCACGCTCCAATCAAGAGCGCAGAAGAAACCGAGCAATAGGGTGGAGGGCTTCGCCTGTTGAGTATCTGAGTATAGCTGGCAAATGAGCGAACGGGACGCTTGAAGCCAGGCGCCCTCTGCTCCACGTCGTTACTGCCGGAAGAGGAATTTGCAGTTCAACCGCATAATCGCCTAGCCTTAGAGTTCAGACTTGGTAGTTTCCTGGAGAATATCAATGAGGAGATTCAAGTTTCGAAATCACCGGAGTGAAGGACGGGCCGGTCGAGTTTGGCTACTCAGGTCAACACACTGACGATAGGCCGGAACGCCTGTCCTGTTCGGTCGATCGAAGCGCAAAAGCCGTCTTGTAAACGCCAAGCGAACAGGGGCGACAGGTCGCCCCTGTTCGGTCCAGCTATACGCTCGCAATCAGCGGGTTAGTATCGCTGATAGCCGCCGTACTGGCGATAACCGACATCGTACCCTCGACGAAATCCCTCTCGGTACCCGCCGCTGCCGTTTCGGTAGTGGCTTGAGTTATTCGGATCGTACCGATCGCGATCGCGAGCGTCTTCCTGCCCTCGATCCAAACCGTCACGATAGCCCTGCTGCTCCTCGTACCCGCCTGAGTAACTTCCGCCGTAACTTCCGCCGTAACCTCCGCCGTAACCTCCGCCGTAGTACCCGCCATTAGGAACATAGCGCGGATAGACGCGCGGAGCCGTATACACTCGTGGGTAAACCCTGGGAGTTGCCCTCGGGTAGACATACACAGTGCGGCCACGGTTCCGATCCCAGGTTCGGTTGTTAGTACGATTGCGATCCCAGGTTCGGTTGTTAGTACGGTTGCGATCCCAGTTTCGGCTATTACTACGGTTCCGATCCCAGTTGCGGTCGGTCCCGCGGTTCCGGTCCCGGTCGTTACCCCGGTCCCAATTTCGGCCACGATCTTGATTCGCCTGGCGGCCTCGATCCTGAGCCTGAGCCGTTACACCTGTGACCATCCCAGCGCCGGCCAGAAGCACAAAGCTAAGCGACGCTCCTACGATTGCATTTTTCACTCGATTTAATCTCACTATCAGGTCACCTCCCTCTTTCCTAGCCCCTCTCCCATCATCCGTTCTATTAGACTACTGATTCGGGCCTAAAGGTGGCCTGCTCGACTTAATCACCGAATCTTTTGGTTACTTCAAAGGGCGGTTGGCACCCCCGGGGGGTGCGCCACTTCTACAATCTCAAACAAGTCCCGCTCAGAACCAGGCTCGACAGGGGGTGTTCTGCGACTGGTGAAAACGATTCTGTTTCTGGTATAGAAGAAAGACCATGATAGTAAGGGTGATCTACCTGCTGATCCTTTGTCTGACTCTGGTTCCGGCGGAGTTCTCCGCCTACGGTCAGACGCACCGGGGTTCGATTCGCGGGACGCTCGAAGACAGCTCGCGGACGGCGCTTTCAAGCGCTGGGATCAGGCTTGTTCAGACGGAGACCAACGAGTCGCGAATGATCCGAAGCGGCGATCGGGGTGAGTTTGCTGTCTCAGCTCTACCGCCGGGCTCTTACCGGATTGAAGTCGAGCAGACCGGCTTTAAGAAGTACTCGCGGCTGGTGACGCTACAGGTCAACCAGGAGTTGAGGCTCGACATTACGCTTGAGATCGGTCCGATAAACGAAGAGCTGTTCGTCACCGCTCCCGAAACCACGCTCAGAAAGGACTCGCAGACTATTGGCTCGGTCATTGAGAATCGCCAGATCACCGGCCTGCCGCTGGATGGCCGGAACTTTCTCGAGCTTACCCTGCTTTTGCCGGGCACGGCGCCTGCCGCTCAAGGTTCAGCAAGCTCGGTTCGAGGCGACCTTGCCTTCAATGTCAACGGGGCCCGCGAAGACGCAAACAGCTTTCTTCTTGACGGCGTCTACAACTTCGACCCCAAGCTCAATTCCGTCGGAGTCAATCCGCCGGTGGATGCCATTCGTGAATTCGAGTTGCTGACCAGCAGTTACGACGCTTCGTTTGGGCGCAACGCCGGCGGCCAGGTAAACGTAGTCCTGAAGTCCGGCTCCAATTCGTTCCACGGCGCCGGCTACGAGTTCTTTCGCAACCGAGCGCTCGACGCGCGCAACTTCTTCGCGCCCAGCGACCAGAAAGCGCCACAGTATCAGCGAAACCAGTTTGGCTTTGCGCTGGGCGGCCCAGTAGTGAAAAACAGAACGTTCTTCTTCGCCGACTACGAAGGCACTCGCGCTCGCGAGGGTGTCACTCGGATCGCCAACGTGCCGACTCTGGCGGAACGAAACGGCGATTTCTCCCAGAGTCTTTTCGGCGCGCCGATCAATCCTTTCACCCAGCAGCCGTTTCCCGGAAACAAGATCCCGGACCTGTTCATAAACCCGATCGGCAAGGCGATAGCTGCGTTGTATCCAGCGCCCAATCGAAACGTCCCGTTTGAAAACTTCGTCTCTTCTCCGACTCAGCGGGACCGCAACGACCGCTTCGACGCAAGGCTCAATCATTCGATAACCAGGTCTTCTGAGCTGACAGTGCGATACAGCTTTGCCGACCGAGACCTGTTCGAGCCTTTTACCGGCTCGACCTTTCCAGCCATCCCCGGATTCGGCGACAACGTGCCGCGAACCGGTCAGAATTTCATGGTCAGCGAGACTCACATCTTCTCTCCGGCGCTGGTCAACGAGGCTCGGTTTGCGTTCAGCCGCGTGGCCGCCTCGGTGGTGCAGGAGAACTTCGGGACCAGCATCAACCAGCAGGTGGGGTTGCCCGAGCTTTCAACGAACCCGCGAGACTTTGGCTTGAGCTTCATAACCATCTCGGGGTTCTCTCCGCTCGGCGATGAGTTCAACAACCCTCAACAGAGCGTCACCAACATGTTCCAGGTGCTGGACGGTGTGAGTTACGCCAGCGGGAAGCATCTTTTGAAGGTCGGCTTCGATTTTCGAGCCATTCAACAGAACGCGTTTCGCGACGTTCAATCGCGCGGGTTCCTCACCTTTTCAAGTCAGGTGCCGATCACCGGCAATGCGCTCGCGGATTTGTTGCTGGGGCTTCCGGCGGTTACCGGAGGGGCGCGGCTGGACAATCCTCAGCACCTCAGGACTGAGAGCTATGGTTTCTACTTCAACGACAGCTTCAGGATCAGGCCGAACCTGACCCTCTCGGCGGGCTTGCGTTACGAGTACAACTCACCGGCGGTTGATGCATTCGACCGCGCGAATCTCTTCGACTCGGCAAGCCAGAGCCTGGTTCCAGTAGGAACAAATGGGATGCCGCGAAGCGGCTACGAGGCCGACAAGAACAACTGGGCTCCGCGTATGGGTCTGGCATGGACGTTGGGAAGCAAGGGCGACACTGTGTTGCGAGGGGGCTACGGCGTGTACTACGACCAGTCGTCGCTTGCGCCGAGCGAGGGACTTTACTTCAACTCGCCGTTCTTTGACTTCAATCTGTTCTTCTCGCTTCCGGGTTTGCCATTGACGCTAAACGATCCGTTCCCAGACTTCTTCCCGTTCCCTTTGCCCAAGTCGGCCTTTGGGTTCCAGCGTGATCTGCGGACGCCGTACTTGCAGCACTGGAATCTCAGCTTCCAACAAGAGCTTGGAAAGAGCCGGGTACTTGAAGTGGCTTATGTTGGGAGCAAGGGAACCAAGCTGATAACGGCGCGCGACATCAATCAACCGAGGCCGAGCCCGGTATCGCCGAATCTCCGGCCGAATCCTTCGTTTGACGACATAACCTTCGAAGAGTCGAGCGCCAACTCGCATTACAACAGCTTGCAGGTGAGGTTCCAGCAGCGGCTCGACTTCGGGCTGACGCTGTTGTCGTCTTACACATGGTCCAAGTCGATCGACAACGCGTCGAGCTTCTTTTCGAGCGCGGGCGACCCCAACTTTCCACAGGACAGCTTGAATACGGCCGGCGAGCGAGGACGCTCGAATTTCGACGTAAGGCATCGCTTGTCGGTGAGCTATGGGTACGATCTTCCGTTTGGCAAAGGACGGGCGTTCGTGGCAGGCGACGGCGTGTTGCCGGCGATTCTCACCTGCTGGCAGACTTTTGGCATTGTGACCCTGCAGAGCGGACGGCCGTTCACAATCGCGTTGCTCTCTGACATCGATAGAAGCAACACCGGCCGGTCTACGCTGGGGTTTGGCGCTAACGATCGTCCGAACGTTGTCGGAAGCGCAGAGGTTTCGAGTCCGACGCCCGACGGTTGGTTCAACACATCGGCGTTCGCGTTTCCGCCGTTCGGCAGCTTTGGGGATGCGGGTAGAAACATTCTGGACGGCCCGGGCTATGCGACGTTCAATGCTTCGTTGATGAAGACGACCAGGCTGATGGAAGGACTTGATCTACAGTTCCGCGCCGAATCTTTCAATCTGTTCAATCATCCGAACTTCAACTTGCCGGACAACTTTTTGGGTTCGCCAACTTTTGGGCGGATCTTGTCGGCCGGAAGCCCGCGTCACATTCAGTTTGGAGTGAAACTGTTGTTTTGATCCGATGAACGAGTGGCGCTCTATCTGGAACGCTGCTCCAGCAACGACGAGGCGGGCACCGCGACAACGACCCATCATCTTTCTTGTTCCTGGGGGAATCATGCTAGTATCCACAAAAGTTCAGGGCGAAGGAGAAGAGTATGAAGAGAACGATGGTTTTGCTGTCGAGCTTTGCGTTGGTTCTCGCGCTGGTTCCGGCGTCGTGGGCGGGTCAGTCAAAAGACGGGAACAAGACTGCCGGCGCACCCGAGACGGTTGTCTATGACGCGGTCTCGGCATTCGAGTTTCTGAAGACCCTCGCAGGCGAGTGGGAGCGGGGCAGCGGTGATCACGAACACGCCAGCAGTTCCCGTCAAGCCAGCTTCAAAGTAACCGCAGCCGGCAGTTCAGTCGTTGAGACGCTCTATGCCGGCCAGCCAACCGAGATGGTCTCGATCTTTCACATGGACGGGAACCAACTTCTCCTGACCCACTATTGCGCACTCAAGAACGCGCCGATCATGAAGTTCGAGAAGAGCGATAAGCCTGGCGAGATAAAATTCGCGTTTCACGGCGGCACGAATTTCGATCCCAAGGTCGACACTCACGTTCATCAAGGTCTCTTCCGCATCAAGGACAAAAACACGGTGGAATCAATCTTCGTTGCGTTCGCCAACGGCAAGCCGCGCCCGGAAGGCCGCGCGATCCTCAAACGCAAAGTTTCGGAATAAACTGAGACGGCGGATCGAAAGCAGGTTACCGGTGGAGGTCTGATTCTCCGCGCTACCTCGGCGTCTCCGCGACTCCGCGGTTAGCAGGGTTTCGACGCTGACTAACCGCGGAGACGGGGAGACACATAGTCTACGCTGAGAAGGACACTCGGAAACTCAGCCGGACTCGCGGATACGCGCGGGCGGGGAAGGCGCATCAGACAGGTGATGAGTTGTTTGTTCAGTGACCGACGGCGGTGGGTTTAGTGGTTCGGCTGTAGAAAGCTCCCTATTGACAAGGATGACTCGTTCGGGTGGCGGCTCAACCAGGTTCCTAGCGCGACTGTCCAACAAGTGGTCCGGACATAGTTCCTCGGAACCGTGAACAACAGCGCATTGACAATAAGTCCCAACCCGATCAGAAAAGCAGTCACACCGAGCCCGAACAGGAACAGCACATCATTCTCCGATTGACCCCAAATCCAGAAGAACACGCAAGCGCCCAAACCGATCGCGCTTGTGACGACGCCTGAGCGGACGCCACGCAGACGCCTTTGCTGCGGGGATTCCAGGAACTTCTCGATCTGAGGAAGCACCTCTTCCGCGACTTTGCTGAGGTCGCTGGCCTTCTTCAGTTCCCTTATCCTGTCGGCGATAGCGTGTCCGAATGCTGATGCTTTTCATAGAACACCTCATTCGTATCTGAGCACGACCATCTTACTGACCCGACAGGTCAAAACAAGCCATCTGCGTTTGATTGCGAACCAGCAGACGGCCATCGGCGATGGCCGGATAGTTCCAGGTCTTTCCTTCGATGGCTGAGAACCGGGCCACTTCGGTGTGTTTGTCGGGTGTGGCCTTGACCAGCACCAGGTCCCCCGCGTCCGTAATGATAATCAAGTGACCGCTTGCCAGGATCACCTGACCATACCCGTAGCGGCCGCCCTTCCATTTGCGATCGCCCGTGTTCACATCCACGCAGGTCAGAATCCCTTCATCAAGTCCATACACGTTGCCTTCGTGTAACACTGAGCTGTTGAACTTGTTCTTCATCGAGGTGTTTTCCCAGACCTTGCGCGCGGCGAGCCCGTCGCCGCTCCCGCTGATTTCGACAAGCGCCGCGCCCTTGCCGTAACCGGATGAGATGAAGAAATGATTCGCATCGATGACTATGGGCTGCGAGATGTTTATACCCATGTCGGTGTCCCATTTCGATTCCCAGAGCAAAGATCCATCCTCGATCGCGAGCCCAACGATCCGGGTAGCGGTGACTACGAGGATCTGCCGCTTGCCTGCCAGCGTGACCAGCATCGGAGAAACGTAAGCCTGAGTGTCGTTGAGAGACTTCCAAACCTGGGCGCCGGTTTGTTTGTTGTAGGCAATGACCGACTTGCCCGACCGCCCGCCCGGCAGAACGACAACTTTGTCGTCAACGATGAGCGGAGAGCCGGCCATGCCCCACTGAAGGTTGTCAGCCCCGGCGTCTTTCAGAATGTTCTTTGACCAGTTGAGCTTTCCCGTCTTAGCGTCGAAGCAGCGCAGATCGCCTTGCGCGCCCAACGAGTAGAGCCGCCCCTCTTCCCAGGTGGGAGTTGCGCGCGGTCCGTCGCCCCCCATCGACTCCTTGAACTCCGCATCCGAGCCGTGAGTCCAAAGCTCGCGCCCGGTTTCTACGTCATAAGCGGCCACGATTTCCTGCTGCCGCCGCTGTTCGATAGTAAACGCCACTCCCTCGGCTACTACGAACGAAGCGTACCCGCCGCCGATCGGCTGCTTCCAGAGCAGACGCAATCCCTCAGCAGGCCAGGCCGTTCGAATCGGTCCTTCATCATAGCGGCCATCTCGGGCGGGCCCTCGGAAGTTCGTCCAATAGCTACGAGTGGATCTAGCCGGCGCCGGGGCCGGTGCGGGCCTGGACTCATTTGCATTCGGCGAGGCGCTCGGCTGCAATTCAGTCGCACCTGAGGGGGCGGCCGAACTCCCAAGCGCAGCTTCTCGCTGCTGCGCGCGTTGCCGTTCAAGCTCCGCGTAGTGCGCTTCCGTGGCCGGATCGGGAGGAGCCGCGATAAACCCGCTTCTATAAGCAAAGAAGAGATAGGAGGCGCTCAACACGAGAATCGCAAGCGAGGCGAATACCTTTTTGCCCGTCTCGGTATCGTTGCGCATCCAGAGCATTACCAGCCCAACCGGGGGCAATAGAATCGTCGCAACAGTAAGCAGCGCCATCGAGCGATACCAGGGTGTCGAGGTGGGACCGGGTTCCATGCGTTACCTCCTTCACAAGCAGACTACTTCCTTACGAAAACCCGTTTGGCTTCATACGCAATTCCGCCGGGGTTGTCAAAGAAGTAATCAACGGTCAGCGTGCCGCCATCGGCCGAGAGAGTCCACTTTCGCATGATCTTTTGAGTGATCGGGCCGTTCGGCGAGTCAGAACTGATCTCGTCGCTTATCACGATGCGCCGGCCATCCGGCAGCCATGTTGCCGTGCGCTTCCCTTTTGCGGCGGGCTGACCGCCCGACGGAGTAAATTCTCTCTCCTTGCCGTCGAGTGTGTACGACTCGCTGATCGTTTGCTCTCCTCGCGCGGTCACCAGTTTCGAGTCGAGCTTGATCTCGTCTCCGGTCTGGGTGATGTTCAACGTCTGCTCCAGACCCGGCGGATTGCTAAAGCTCCGGTTCTTGTCGAGTACCCATGCGCCGCTGAAGTCGGGTTTGGACATTGCCGAGGTAATCTGCAGAAGGCAAACTACCGTGAACGCGCAACTGGCGACCCGCTTGTGTTTCATGCAGAATCTCCTACAAGTCTTAGCCACAGATAAACACTGATGAACACGGATGGAAAGGCAATTTCCGACCTGTGTTTATTGTGTTCATCGGTGGCTCAACCTCACTTCGTTGCCCCGCCGATGCAATAGAGATTTTTCTCACCGCGAATAAAGATCATCCCATCCGAAATTGCCGGAGAAGCATACACCGGCTCCGCGATCGAGTTGGTGGCGATCACTTCGTGTTTCGGGCCGGCTTTGATCACAAAGGTATCGCCGTCTTCACTGGTCAGCAGAATCTTGCCGTCGAAGGCGACCGGCGATGCGGTGAAGGTAGCCGGAATCGGAACGCGGCCTCCCTCGTACACTATCTTTCCGGTCTTTCCATCGAGACACGTAATGATTCCGCGATCCGACATCAAGTATAGATAGTTGCCGTACAGAATCGAAGAAGGCACATAAGCCGTTCCCTTATCGTACTGCCAAACGATGCTCTTGCTATCGGTGAGATCGCCCGACGCGCCGAGCGCGATTGCAAAGGTCTTCTTGACCGGAAATCCCGCGTAGACGAAGACCATTCCGTTGCCGGCCAACGGAGTCGCGATTGCGTTGCTCGCGTGACCCTTCGTACGCCACAACTCTTTGCCGGTTTTCGGATCGTAAGAAATGATCAGCTCATTGCCGCTTGTGATCATCTCCGTGCGCTGCGGCCCGCGGACGATGAGAGGAGTTGACCAGCTAGCCTGGACTTTGCGCGGAGTCTTCCATACTTCCTTGCCGGTCTTCTTGTCCAGAGCAACGATAAAAGACTTTTCGCCGTTGTCCTCATCGCACTGAAGGATTACGGTGTTGTCGAATAAAACTGGAGACGTGCCGGTTCCCATCCCGAACGTAGCAATTGGGCCGGGCGACACTTTCCAGATCAGCTTGCCGCTGAAGTCATAGCAGTACAAACCCTCAGTGCCGAAGTAGGCAAAGACATAAGTACCGTCGGTGGCCGGAGTGGGCGAAGCGAAGCTGGATTTCCGGTGCCGATCGTCATAGACTGTGCCCTCGTACGCCGTCCTCTCCCAGAGCATCTTGCCGGTGGCGCGGTCTACGCAGAGCACCTTAAAGGAATGCTTGCGATCGGCGCCGACGCTGTCGGGATGTTTGTAAGGCTTTCCTTCGTCCTTGTGCTCGACCGCTTTGGCGCCGGGAACAATCTCGCCTTCTATGTCCGTGGTCAGAAAGACTCTGTTTCCCCAGATGATCGGCGAGGAATGTCCGTTTCCGGGAATCGGTGTTTTCCACTTGACGTTTCTGGAGCCGGTCCACTCCGAAGGCAGATTGGTTTCAAAAGACACCCCGGTGCCTTCGGGGCCTCGCCACTGAGACCAGTTCGGATCCTTCTTCAGAGCGGCCGTTGCAGGGGAACTGAACCCCGAGAGAAAAGACAGTCCCAGGATCAAGGTGGAACACGACATAATTGCTATTCGTTTCATCGTTCAGTTACTCCGAAAAGAAAACTAGGCGGCGGCGATGCCGGACCGACATCGCCACGAAGCCACCAATGAACACGAAGCCCACACCATATTGCAATCACTGAATTGGTGCAGCTTCCTGTCTTTGTGTCTTGGTGGCGCCCTCCCTTTTTTTCAGACCTGGTCCGCCGGCCTCAAGCGCCACCGGCTTTGTTGCTGATGCAGAACAGGGTCTTCTCGCCCCGAACAAACAACTTGCCATCAGCAATCGCAAACGAGGTTCGACACGGCTCGCCGATCGAATTCGTGGCCAGAACCTCGTGCTGCGGTCCGGCTTTGATCACAAACGTGTCGCCGTCGTCGCTCGTGATCAGAATCTTGCCTTCAAAAGCCACCGGCGACGCGCCGTAGAACTTCGTCGCAATCGGCACCCGGCCGCCTTCGTAGATCACTTCCCCTGTCTTCGCGTTCAGACAGGTGAGTATTCCAGCGTCGCTCATCAGGTAGATATAGTCGCCGTACAGGATCGGCGACGGAACGTAAGCCGTGCCTTTGCTGTAGCGCCAGACGATCTTGTCGGTTCCGTCAAGATTGCCCGAACCACCAAGGCGAATGGCGACAATGGCCTTCGATGGATATCCGGACGAGAGGATCACCAGTCCGTGTCCAACCACCGGCGTTGCTATCGCGTGGCTCTTGAGTCCGGTCGCTCGCCAGAGTTCCTTGCCCGTCGCCGGGTCGTAAGAGATAAGAAACTCGTTGCCGCTCGTGACCAGCTCGGTGCGCTGGTTGGTTTTCGCTATCACCGGAGTTGCCCAACTGGATTGAACCGGCCGCGCAACGCGCCAGACTTCCTTACCCGTCTTTTTGTCGAGCGCAGTCATGAACGAGTAGGTGCCGTCGAACTCCTGATCGCAAAGCAGGATCACCATGTTCTCGTAAAGCACCGGCGAGGTTCCGACTCCCATCCCCATCGTCCCGATACCGCCGACGTTCTTTTTCCAGATCAGCTTGCCATCGAGGTCGTAGCAGTAAAGCCCCTCGGAGCCGAAATAGACATAAACATACTTGCCGTCCGTAACGGGAGTCGGCGCGGCGTAGGTCCCTCGGCGATGCCGATAATCATAGACCGGCCCTTCGTACGCCGTTCGCTCCCACACGATTTTCCCTTTGTCCCGGTCGAGACAAAACACCTTGAAGGTGTGAATCTTGTCCGAGCCAACCCACTCGGGATGCTTGAACTCCTGGTTTCCGATCATATGCTTTGCCGGCTTGTGATCGGCCGAAGCCGGGCCGCCCTCGATCGCAGTAGTCAGGAAGACTTTTTTCTCCCAGATAATCGGCGAGGAAAAGCCGAGCCCTGGAATCGCCGTCTTCCAAAGCACGTTCTTCGTCTGGCTCCATTCGGTCGGAAGATTCGTTTCGTTGGAAACACCCTGGCTGTCCGGGCCTCGCCACTGTGCCCAGTTCGGGCCCGAGTTGGCGGATCTTGTGGCGGGCTTTGTCTTTGCCGGCCCGGACAAAGCTGAAACCGTTATGCAAGCCAGCGATGAGTAGAGTAGCGCTGTCAGAATTCGTTTCACGTAAAAGATGCCTCCCTGGGTTTTTGTTCCACTGATCTGCGACTCGAAAGAAACCACAACTTCCGCGGAAAAAGTCTGTCGGATAATGAACTTCTTCTCTGCGCAACCTCTCCGTCTTGGCGCCTTTGCGTGAGCTGGGCCGCGGAAAACAACTAACCGCCGAGACGCAGAGGCTGCACACAGAAGTGCTGCAAACTTCCGCCTGACTGAAGGCGGGACTACCAACATTCTTACTTTGCCTGCGAGGCGGCTCCTCGATCGGCAATTGCAAAGACGCTGTGCTGGCCTCGCACAAAGATCATGCCATCCGATATCGCGGGCGTTGCCATCAAGACCTCGCCCATCTGGTTCGTCGCCAGCAATTCATATTTCGAGCCCGCCTTTACGACAAAGATCTCGCCGTCTTCGCTCGACAGATAGATCTTTCCGTCAGCCGCGACCGGCGACGCGCTGTAGGCGCCGCCCTTGTCGCCGATGCGTTGCTGATACAGCCGCTCACCCGTCTTCGGATTGTAGCAGGCCATCACGCCCTGGTTCGCACAGGTGTAGAGGTACTCGCCGTAAATCAACGGTGTCGGCATGTAGGTCCCGCCGCGTTGCATGCTCCACGCGACGTGCTGATTGGTTGTTTCGCTCGGCTTGAGCGAGATGTCTCCCGTAGCCCCGGCGCGTATCGCGTAGATCGGTTGGTTCGGGCGATAGCTGTTGCAGATAAAGATCAGACCGTGACCCGTGACCGGCGTCGTAGCGGTGACTTCGGGATTGCCCGTCATACGCCACAGTTCTTTCCCGGTCATCGGGTCGTAGGCTCGCACGGCTCTTGTCGCGTTGGTTATCAGTTCGGCTCGCGACGGCCCTTCGTAAACGGTCGGCGTGCCCCACGAAGGAATCTCCTCGCGCGGCGTCATCCATAGCTGCTTTCCGTCCTTCAGGTCGTAAGCCGCAATAAACGAGTTCTTTTGAATGTCGCACTGCACGATCACCATGTTCTTATAGATGATCGGCGAGCTGGCGGTTCCCCACTGGTAGTCGGGATCGTAAAACCATCCGGTGTCGAGCACGCCCAGATCTTTTTTCCAGATAAGCTTGCCGTTTGTGTCGTAACAGTAAAGCCCCTCCGAACCAAAGAAGGCCACAACATGCTTCCCGTCGGTCGCAGGCGACGAGCTTGCGTGAGTCGCCTTGATGTGGCGTTTGATCTTGGGCACTCCTTCGTGAGCCACCCGGTCCCAGATGATCTTGCCGGTGCGCTTGTCGAGAGCATAGACGCGCCAGGTGTGACTGGATGTGTCCTTGTCCGAATCGACATCCCCGTAGAGCCCGTGACGGAAGTACTCACCGCCCTTGCTGCTCACGGCTGTCGTAACAAAAACCTTGTCTCCCCAGACGACCGGGCTGGCATGCGCCAGCCCCGGGATCGGAGTCTTCCAAAGGATGTTTGTGCCTTTGGTCGCGTCCCAGGTGGTCGGCGTCGAGTTTCCATCGGCGACGCCGGAAGCATTCGCTCCGCGGAACGAGGGCCAGTTCTGAGCGCGTGCGACGCTGGCGCCCGCGATGAGAAAGATGACAACCGCAAAGCCACAGTCCCGCCTGGCTCGTGTAATAGTGCGACTGGAAAACATTAAGCCCTCCCGAAGAATGTTCGTAGTCCCGCCTTCAGGCGGAAGTTTGTATCGCGATACCCACTAGTGTGAGAGAACCTTATGAGCGCGACCGCTACAAACTTCCGCCTCAAGGCGGCACTACGAACGTCTCTACTTCTGCGCAACCCGCTTAAAGGCGAAGGTGGCGCCCGATTGGTTCAGCGTGAACCCGGTGACTTTATCGCTCTCGCTGTTAAACGTGAGGGTCGCTTCAACTTCGACAACCGAGAACGTGTTCTTGTTCTGTGCAGAAGTCGTAAACGGGCCCTGGCCGGCCAGCCTGCCCACCAGCTTTCCCTCTTTGACTTCCACAGTGAGTTCGCCGATCTGTTCATTCTTGTACACGCCGGCGTAGCTCTTCAGTACCTCGGGATCAACGCTGACTTCGACCGCGGTCGCGCCTGCCTTTTTGAGCAAATCAATTATCTCTTTGTTGCCGCTTGCATAAGCGCGCATCAGCCCGCTGTTTAGAGTGTCCAGCTTTGCGCCTTTCTCAACGACCGCCTTGACGATCGCGACATTGCCGGTTTGCACTCCGGTCGTCAATGCCCTTTCTATGCCTGCGGCGCCCTTGTCCAACAGAAGCTTCACAATTTCTGCGTGGCCTTTTGAAAGAGCCCATCCAAGCGGCACTTCTCCGTAGAAGGTGTCCCTCGAGTTCAGGTCTGCCCCGCGATCAATCAGCAGCTTCACCACCTCGAGGTGCCCTTTGTCACAGGCGTAGGACAGGGCCGTGGCGCCGTAGCGAGTCTTCGAGTTCACATTCACGCCCTTATCGAGAAGCGCCTTAACTGCCGCGACCTCGCCTTTTCGCGCCGCCGCGAAGAACTCCTCACTCAGGTCCTGCGCGCTCGCCACGAGCGGGCACAAAAGCACAACCAGCAAAATAATTCCTCTAGTGGACATCGTTCGCTCCCGGCTATTTGGCTAGATCTTTAGGAACCACCTTGTTTCGGGCACACCCTGACTCGCAAAAACCTCGAGTGTTTGTAGTGGGCACGCAAGCAGCAGCGCTCCAAGCGGTAGAACGCTGCTGAAATTCAGCAGGTTCAAAAGAATCCCTGCTTGACGCGCTCAACGCAACATAATATCTTGAAATCAACGAGTCAAGCACACCTCAAGGTCAGTGGAGAAGTCTTGGATCGTTCATGTTTGGATAAGAGCGAACCAAATGCATAGCCTGTGAAGACTGATTATGAAAGCCATTCTTTCGAAGTTCTTATGCTGCGCCCTGTTGTTCTTTGCTGTGGTTCCGACCGGCCGCGCTGCTTCGGGCAGCGACTGGCCCGACTGGCGAGGTCCGGCGCGCGACGGCCGATCTGCTGAAACCGGCCTGCCGACTCGCTGGTCCAAGAGAGGCGAGAACCTTGTTTGGAGCGCCCCTTACGGCGGGCGCTCTGCGCCTATAGTGATGGGAGGGCGGGTCTTCCTCTTCAATACCGCGGGTGAAGGCGAGACGATGCAGGAGCGCGTGCTGTGTTTGAACGCCAACACCGGCAAGCTGCTTTGGGAACGCCGCCTCAACGTCTATGAGACCGACGTGCCGCCGCGGCGCATCGCATGGTCATCACCAACGGGTGATCCAACGACCGGCAATGTATACGTCTTCGGCGCCTGCAACGAACTTACCGCTTTATCCAATGATGGCAAGGTACTGTGGAGCCGCTCGCTCACCGAAGAGTTTGGCGCTTGGACGACACACGGCGGAAGAACGGTTTCGCCGATCATCGAGGGAGATCTGGTCATCGTCAGCACGGTCACTGACGGCTGGGGTGAGCTGGCGCTGCGCCGCCATCGTTACTACGCGTTTGACAAGCGAACCGGCGAAGCGGTCTGGATCAGCACGCCCGGGGGTCGCCCTTTCGATACGACCTATTCGACGCCTGTAGTGGCAACGATCAACGGGACGCGGTTGATGATTGCGGGCGCCGGAGACGGAACAGTGAACGCGCTTAAAGTGGCCACTGGTGAACCGGTATGGTCTTACGCCGTCAGCAAGCGGGGCGTCAATCCCGGCGTGGTGGTCAAAGGCACAACGGCTTTCGTCTCCCACCCGGAAGAAAACCTCGACACAACTGAGATGGGCCTGCTCGCGGCAGTGGACGCAACGGCGAAAGGCCCGGTCGGCAAGGACCAGATTAAATGGGCGGTCAGGAACGTACAGGTCGGCCCCGCTTCGCCGATCGTCGATGGAGAGCGCATTTATCACCTGGACGCCGGCGCCAACCTGTTGGCGTTTGACGCCTCCAGCGGCAAGGAGCTGTGGAAGCAAAACCTTGGCACGATCCAGAAGGCCTCGCCGGTTCTCGCCGACGGCAAGCTCTACGTTGGAACTGAGAACGGCAAGTTCTTCATACTCAAACCCGGACCGGATCGATGTGAGGTCCTCGACGAAGACGAGTTGGAGTCGGTTGATAAGGTGCAGATCAAAACCGAGGCAGGCGACGATCTGATCGCATCCAACGAGCAGATTCTCGCTTCGGTTGCGGTCTCGCGCGGCCGGGTTTACCTGGTTTCGACAAAAGCCATCTATTGCATCGGCAAGAAGACTCCGTCGCCCGAACTGCCGGCGGTCAAGGAGAGTGTTGAGAATGCGCCGGCCGGTTCGCAGGTTGCGCACGTGCAAGTCATCCCGGCCGATCTGCTCGCGAGGCCCGGCGAGGCGTTTAAGTTTAGAGTGCGACTCTTCGACGACCACGGCCGATTTATTCGCGAAGAAGCTAACGCCGTATGGTCGCTCGATCGGTTGAAGGGCGCAGCTCAAGGCAATCAGTTCACCGCCGCGTCTGAGGCAGTCGCGCAGACAGGCTTGCTAAAAGCGACAGTTGGCGGCGTAACCGGAGCCGCAAGGGTTCGGGTGATTCCGTCGTTGCCGTTGAACGAGGACTTTAACGAGATTGCAGGCGACGCTGCGCCGCTCGACTGGATCAACGCGACCGGTAAGTGGTCCGTGCATGAGGTCGATGGAAACAAAGTGCTGGTCAAGAATCCGAATCCGCCCGCCTTCAAGCGAACCCGCTCGTTCATCGGCCCTGCTGACTGGTCGAACTACACGGTAGAAGCGGATGTCCGAGCGGTTGAGAAACGCCGCCAGATGGGCGACGCCGGAGTTGTCGCCCAACGCTATACGCTTGCTCTTTTCGGCAACAACCAGCGAATCGAACTGCAATCATGGCAGATTGAAGAGAAGCGCACGGTCAAAAAGCCGTTCGCGTGGAAGCCGGATACGTGGTACCGCTTGAAGCTACAGGTCGAGAATTTGCCCGATGGCAAGGTACGCGCGCGAGGCAAGGCCTGGCTCACATCGGGGGCGGAGCCCGACGCGTGGGACGTCGAACGAATCGACCCGATCGGCAATCGTCATGGCAGTGCCGGCATCTTCGCAGACGCCCCAAATGACGTGCTCATCGATAACATCAAGGTCACTCCGAACAAATAGACGCAAGCTGAAGCTTGAACTCTGAACCCTGGGAACAAAATGAAAATAAGGACTTCTAGGATACTCTTATTCGCGGCCGCCGTTGCGGTGACGCTTGTCATAGTCAATAACTTCGTTTCAGCTTCCGATCCCGGCGGCGGCGACTGGCCGATGTGGGGTGGTACCGCTGACCGGAACATGGTCTCGAATCTTAAAGGTATGCCGGCAAGCTGGGACGTCAAGACAAAGAAGAACGTCAAGTGGGTTGCCACGCTGGGCTCGCAAAGCTACGGCAATCCAATCGTCGCCGGCGGGCAGGTCTACGTCGGAACAAACAACGAAGCCTTGCGCGACCCGAAGCAGGGCGGGGACCGCGGTGTGTTGATGTGCTTCCGCGAGTCCGATGGCGATTTCCTGTGGCAGCACACGAATGAAAAGCTGGCGGCCGGCCGCGTCAACGATTGGCCGTTTCAGGGTGTTTGCTCTTCGGCGCTGGTCGAAGGCGACCGGCTCTATTACGTCACGAATCGCTGCGAGGTCGTTTGCCTGGACACCCAGGGCTTTCGTGACAACGAGAACGACGGGCCCACCAAAGATGAGAAGCTAACCGGCCAGATGGACGGCGATATTGTGTGGAAGTACGACATGATCGAGGAGGTTGGCTCTCACCCGCATAACATGTCGAACTGCTCGCCTGTGTCGTACGGCGATATGCTCTATATTTGCACGTCGAACGGCCAGGATGAAAGCCACGTCAACAACCCCTCGCCGAAAGCTCCGGCGATCATTGCTCTCAACAAGAAAACGGGCAAATTGGTCTGGGAAGACAACTCAGTTTTTGATCGCATTCTGCACGGGCAGTGGTCTTCGCCTGCAGTCGGCAAAGTGGGAGATGTGGTTCAGGTGGTTCACGGGCAGGGCGACGGCTGGGTTCGCGGTTACGACGCGATGAGCGGAAAAAAACTCTGGGAGTTTGACAGCAACCCGAAGGATTCGGTCTGGCCCAAGACCCGGAACGAGCTGATCAGCACGCCGGTCATCTATGACAACAAGGTCTACGTCGCAAACGGCCAGGACCCGGAACACGGCGAAGGCGTAGGCCATCTCTACTGCATAGACGCAACCTTGCGGGGCGACATAACAAAGACAGGCGCCGTGTGGCACTACGATAAGATCCGACGGTCGATTTCTACTGGAGCGATCTACGACGGAATGGTTTTCTACCCTGACTTCAGCGGCTTCCTGCACTGCCTGGACGCAAAGACTGGCAAGGTCTTTTGGGTTCATGACATGTTCGCCGCGGTATGGGGTTCGCCGATGGTTGTGGACGGCAAGGTCTACCTTGGGGATGAGGACGGGGATATTGCCATTTTGGCCGCGACCAGAGAGAAGAAGCTGATCGGCGAGATAAACATGGGCAGCTCGGTGTACAGCACACCGATCCCGGCTAATGGTGCGTTGTTTGTTGTGAATCGCAATCAGGTATTCGCGCTTGCAGAGAAGAAGTGATCTGTTGATTTGCGATCTTCTCTGCGCAACCTCAGCGCCTCGGCGGCTCCGCGGTAGATCCTCGTCGCGAATCTGTTCACCCCAGAGCCGCCGAGGCGCGGGGCGTAAGAGATAAGTGTCGTGCGGACCGGCTTTCTCCCAGCCGGCTCCTCCTGACTGAAGGCGGCACTACAAACTACAAAATGGAGTCTTTCGATTTCCATGCACGGACACGGTTGATATTCGGCGAGGGGTCGTTGGATCGGCTCGGCGCGTTGGGTTTAGAGCTTGGCTTCCGCCGAACTCTGCTGGTGGCTGACAGGGGCATTCTAGCCTGCGGTTTTGTTGACAGAGCAACAAAGCTCCTTTTGGACTCTGGGGTTACC